>JAAXGX010000192.1:0-4551 GCA_012271165.1 Vicinamibacteraceae bacterium
TCGGTCAAGCGGTCGTTGCCGGCCTCAACGCCCATCGTCTATTCTCAAGGGAATGGAGATGTTGATCGATGCCCTGCCCGTGCTTGCGGTCGGCGGGTTCCTCTGGCGGCAGATCGCCAGCTTGGATCGACGCCTCGGTTCCGTAGAGCGCGGATTGGGCGATGTCGCGCAGAGCCTGGCGCGCCTCGAAGGCCGTATCGAAGGCTGGCAGGATCGCCAGCATCCGCCCGTTCAGGTCGGATAACGCACGCCCCCGCACGAAGCCCGGCGCCCCCCCTGCCCGCCCGCCGACACGTCCACCGCCGACGTTCTCGGCCGACAACTGAAGAGCGTCGCGGCGCCTGTCACTGACCAGCGCCCCGCAGCATGTCGGACGGGCAGCCGTGCTCGCGTCCTGCTGCCGGCGGACGCCGTTGCCAACGCCGCCGAGGTGTGGAACAATTACACACGAACCGCGTACAGGAGTCGGTGAGGCATGTCTCGACGGGTGAACGTCATGATGGACGATGACGCGTGGCGCGTCATCGAACAGTTGCCAAGGGGCGCTCGAAGCCGCGCCGTCAACAGGGCGATCCGCGAGTGGTCCGGCGCTTCCGCCCGACGCGACGCCGCCGCCCGCATGGACTCTCTGCGCACCCGGCTGCCCCCGATCGCCACGGAAGATGTGGTTCGCTGGATACGCGAGGAGCGGGAGCGGCGGCCGTTGTGATCGTGACTCCCGACGCGTCGGTCCTCCTCAAGTGGGTGCTTCCGGGCGATGACGAGCAGGATGGCGACGCAGCCCTGTCGCTGCGCGACGAAGCTGTGGCCGGCGCCGTCGAGCTTGTTGTCCCCCAGCTCTGGATCTACGAAGTCGGCAACACGCTGGCGAGGCGGTTTCCCGATCAGGCTGGCGAGTTGCTCACGTCGCTCGCCGACTTCGGCCTGACGGAGGCCTCGCTGGACGTGCGCTGGAGAACGCAGGCCGTGTCCCTCGCCGTTGCGTACGAAGTCGCATTCTACGACGCGGCGTACCACGCCGTGGCGCTCGTTCACGGCGGTGTGTTCGTCACCGCGGACGAACGCTACGTCGCCCGTGCAGGGCAGGCGGGGTGCGTCACCACGTTGCGGCGGTGGCGCCAGTGATCCCAGCCGGTGACCGGCGGACACCGAGGCCCGCCTCGATCCGCCGTCCCGTCCCCCTGATTCCCTGCGGGCCGGCCCGATGCCGACATCAACCAGCGCGGCGCACCGGAGCGGTTCACAGAGCATGCTCCAGAACGGATCCAAAAATATGCGTACGCATATTTTTTTGTTCGGAAGGGTTCAGATACGTTCACTTTCGCCCAGACTTTCGCCTATTTCCGGCCTGCCGAAACAGGCCGGAAATAGGCTGTAAGTGCTTGAAACCGGCGGGCTTAGAAGTGGTGGGCGCTAGTGGATTCGAACCACTGACCCCCGCCGTGTGAAGGCGATGCTCTACCACTGAGCCAAGCGCCCACGTCGGTGTCCGGCCAGTGTACTGCAACTCCGTACGGGCTTCAACCAGACGGGGCTGCGCCCCGCCCCCCGGCGTCCACTGGCGGGGACCCCTGCGCCCCGCGCCGGGCTTCCTTCAGACGGGCCGCGCGCCGAACCCCCGGCGTCCACTGGCGGGGACCCCTGCGCCCCGCGCCACTCCCGCCGAGGCGCGCTGTGCGCGCCTTGCGCAGACTACTGGCTCGCTGCCGCGATCAGCACGCTCAGCATCTGCGCGTACCGGGCGTCCGCCTCCGCGACGGCCGCCTCGTACTCGGACCGGGACATGTCCTTGTCGCGCCACTCCCCGTCGAGGCGGAAGATGCCCGATCCGTCGTCCACCATGTCGACGGTGTCGCCGGTGGCGTGCAGCCCGTTCGCACCCGAGTCGGTCACCAGCACCTTGGTGCCGGCTATCGAGCGGGAGTTCAGGTCGATGTAGATGTCGCGGAACTGGCCGGCGGCGATCCTGTCCGTGATGTATATCGGGACCTCGTAGCGGGCGGAGACGACCAGGAGCTGCCCGGGGAAGGCCAGCGCGGCAACGAAGCGGTTCTCCTCGCTCGGATCCGGGCCCGCCACCGCATCGAGCTGCGCGCCGCTCATCAGCTCCGCAAGCTCCATCGCCAGCGGTTCCGACGTCGACTCCTGGGCTGCCGCGCCTGCGGGCAGCACCGCGAGCAGAACCGCGCCGGCAAGGCCGCCCGCCGCGAACCTGCGCAACCGACCCGTCTTCAACATGCTCACCATGGCACCCCCCTTCGCCACCGGCATGTTTACCATCGGAGGAGCAAACCGTCAACGGGGCGCTGAGCGGAATCACTGCGCGAGACCCAGATCCCGCCGGCGCAGATCGCGGACGCGGTCGCGCAGCGTCGCCGCGCGCTCGAATTCCAGATTGGCGGCGGCGGCACGCATCTCGGCCTCCAGCCCGGCGAGGTGCGCATCCAGCTCGCCGCGCGTGCGAAAGGTCTCGCCCGCCTCCCTGACCTGCGGCACCTCGGCGTAGTCCCGCTCGTAGATGCTCGACAACACGTCGTCCATGTCCTTCACGATCGAGGCCGGCGTAATGCCGTGCCGGGTGTTGTAGTCCTGCTGCAGCCCGCGGCGGCGCTCCATCTCCTCCAGGGCGACACGCATCGAATCGGTGGTGGCGTCCGCGTACATGATCACCCGCCCGTTCACGTTGCGCGCGGCCCGGCCGGCGGTCTGAATCAGCGATCCGGTCGACCGCAGAAAGCCCTCCTTGTCGGCATCGAGGATGGCGACCAGCGATACCTCCGGCAGATCCAGTCCTTCGCGCAGCAGATTGATGCCGACGAGCACGTCGAACTTGCCGCGGCGCAGATCGCGCAGGATCTCGACCCGTTCCAGCGTTTCGATGTCGGAGTGCAGGTACCGCACGCGCACGCCCAGCTCCTGGTAGAACTGGGTGAGGTCCTCGGCCATCCGCTTCGTCAGGGTCGTCACGAGCACCCGCTCGCGCCGCTCGGCGCGCTGGCGAATCTCGTGCAGGAGGTCGTCGACCTGCCCCCTGACGGGACGCTGCTCCACCTGCGGGTCGATCAGCCCGGTCGGCCGGATGATCTGCTCGACCACGGCGCCGTGGCTGGCGTGCAGCTCGTACGGTCCCGGCGTGGCCGACACGAACACCACCTGGCCGACCCTCGACTCCCATTCCTCGAAGCTCAACGGACGGTTGTCCAGCGCGGACGGCAGTCTGAACCCGTGGTCGATGAGCACTTCCTTGCGGGACCGGTCCCCGTGGTACATCGCCCGGATCTGCGGCACCGTCTGATGGCTCTCGTCGATGATCGTGAGCGCGTCGGACGGCAGGTAGTCGAGCAGCGTCGGCGGGGGCTCGCCGGCCTCACGGGCCGAGATGTGCCGCGAGTAGTTCTCGATCCCGTGGCAGTAGCCGATCTCGCGGATCATCTCGAGATCGAACATCGTGCGCTCGTGCAGGCGCTGGGCCTCCAGCAGCCGCCCTTCGCGTTCGAGCCGGCCGCGCCAGTCGGCGAGCTCCGCCTTGATGCGCTCCGCGGCATCGAGCGTGCGCTCGCGCGGCGTGACGAAGTGCGACTTCGGGTAGACGGCGATCTTGTCGTGCCGCTTGAGGGTGCGGCTCGTGACCGGGTCGAAGCTCACCAGCTCGTCGACTTCGTCACCGAACAGCTCGATCCGCAGCGCCCGCTCGTCGTAGGACGGAAACACCTCGACGACGTCGCCCCGCACGCGAAACACCCCGCGCGCGAACTCGTGGTCGTTGCGCTCGTACTGGATCTCGACCAGCTTCCGCAGGATCCAGTCGCGCTCGACGCGCTGGCCGCGCTCGAGGGGCAGCAGCATCCCGTAGTACGCCTCCGGCGAGCCGAGCCCGTAGATGCAGGAGACGCTCGCCACGATGATGACGTCCCTGCGCTCGAACAGCGAGCGGGTGGCCGACAGGCGCATCCGGTCTATCTCGTCGTTGATCGTCGCCTCCTTCTCGATGTAGGAGTCGGTTGCCGGCACATAGGCTTCGGGCTGGTAGTAGTCGTAGTAGCTGACGAAGTACTCGACGGCGTTGTGCGGAAACAGGCGCCGGAACTCCTGATAGAGCTGGGCCGCCAGCGTCTTGTTGTGGACCATCACGAGGCTGGGGCGGTTCACCCGGGCGATGACGTTGGCCATCGTGAAGGTCTTGCCCGATCCGGTGACGCCCAGCAGGACCTGGTGGCGGTCGCCGCGGTCGAGGCCCTCGGTGAGCTCGGCGATCGCGCGCTCCTGATCCCCGCGCAACTCGAAGTTCGTGACGAGCGAGAACGTGTCGTAGGTGGAAACCAGGGCGGCGCGACTCCTAGCGGGGGTCGTCTTCGAGGTACAGGGCGTAGTAGCCTTCGCGGCTGCGCACCTCCAGGCGTCCGCGATCGGAGCGGGAGGCCTTCAGCCTGACCTCGACCTCGCGCCAGGTCCCGTCGAGACGCGTGTTGCCCGATACGTAGCCGAGCGAGTAGCGGGCGTCGAGCTCCGCTGCGATCTTCTCGTAGATCTCGTCGAGCTCGTCGACGTCGT
>JAAXGX010000192.1:4609-19236 GCA_012271165.1 Vicinamibacteraceae bacterium
CCGCTGGGCAGATGCTTCTGGAAGCCGATGGCGTAGATGGTGACGTCGGAGGCCTTCACCAGATCGAGGGCATCGGACATGGTGATGCGGCTGCGGGTGTCGGCGCCGTCGGTGTAGAGGAGCAGCACCTTCCTGCCGTCCTGCGCGAACGCCCCGTCGAGATACACGCCCAGCGCGTCGTAGAGGGCCGTGTTGCCGGACGTCCGGCTGCGCCGAATCCGCTCTACCAGACGGGGGAAGTCCGCCTGGCTGTAGCGCCCCACCCGCACCTCCGTGTCGAAGTCCACGACGGTCATGTCCGTGGCGTAGGTGAGAGTGTTCAGGAACTTGATGGCGGCGGTCTTCGCGAAGCGCGTGTCGCGCTCCATGCTGGCGCTGGTGTCGAACAGCACGCCCAGATGCGTCGGCAGAATCTCCGTGTCGCTCGCCAGGCCGCGGGAGAAGTACTCGATCTCCTGCAGGCGGCCGTCCTCGTACAGCTCGAAGTCGTCGCGTCCGAGCTCGGTCACCGGCACGTCGTCCCCGTCCAGGACGGACACGCCCACGTGCACGAGGTCGATCCGGCTGGTGAACAGCGGCTCCTGAGCCGCCGGGCCCGCGCCGGCCAGCAGGGCGACGATGCAGATCGGGACGAAACGTGAGGCAGTCATGCTGAAGAGCATGATAGCGCAGGCCCGGAGCGTCGTATAATGGAAGATCTCCTCATGCGGTGTGTTGCCGTCTGCCGGGATGTACTGGTCGTCAAGGTTCTGCATCGAGCGCTTGCCGCGAACCTCGACCTCGAGTTCCTCCTCGACGACCGCGCTGCGGCGCGCCGCCTGCACGACGAAGGCATGCCGGTGCGCGTGGCCGACCCGCGGCGCGTGGCCAGCTACCTCGAGGCCGACGTAACGCCCGCCACCTGCGTGATCATCGAGGACAACGGCCGGCAGAGCCTGCGGCGCATCCTGGAGGCCGTCACCGACGCGGGCACCACGCTGGTGTACGTCCTGCGCGTCGGCGACCGCGCCACGTCCCGCACCGACGCGTGGCGGGAGGCGTTCCCCGACGTCACGGTGCTCAGTCTCGGACAGCTCCTGCAGGAATCGCTGGTGACCGCCCTGGGCCGTTCGTTGACGCGAGCGCGCGTCCAGCAGTACCAGCGCTACTTCGCCGGCGCGGACCGCGTGCTCATCCTGCTCCACAACGATCCCGACCCGGACGCGATGGCCAGCGGGCTCGCGTTGCGCAACCTGCTGCACCGCACCAAGACGACGGCCATCATCGGCGCCTTTCAGGGCGTGACCCGGCCCGAGAACCTGCGCATGGCCAACCTGCTCGACATCAGGGTCGAGCCGGTGACCGCCGAGTCGCTGGCGCGCTACGACCTGATCGCCACCGTCGACGTTCAGCCGCACTACTTCGGGGGGCTGCTCGACCGGGCGGATCTGGTCGTCGATCACCACCCGGAGCAGAGCGGTTACACGGCGGCGTTCAGGGACATCCGCGCCGACTACGGATCGACGTGCACGATCCTCACGGAGCACCTGCGGGCGGTCGGCGCCAACATCTCGGAGCGGACCGCCACCGCGATGCTGTACGCCATCAAGTCGGATACGCTGTTCTTCAGCCGCCACACGAACCGCGTCGACCTCGCGGCGTTCACGTACCTGTACCCGCTGGCCGACGCAGCGCTGGTGCGCAAGATGGAAGGCGCCGAGCTGACGCTCGAGCGGCTCACGTTCGTGTCGCGGGCGGTTCAGCAGGGCCGGACGCGCGACCAGGTCTTCACGGCGCACATCGGTGCGGCGCCGCGCGAGGACCTCGTCACCTACACCGCGGACTTCCTGCTGCAGCTCGAGGACGTCAAGTGGTCGATCATCTCCGGGCTCGTGGGCGACGTCGTCATCGTGTCGGTGCGCAACCTCGGCTACTCGCGCAACGCCGGTGACTTCGTGAAGACCTGCTTCGCCGACGTCGGGAGCGCCGGCGGCCACCGGGCGATGGCCAAGGCAGTCGTACCGGCGTCCGGATTCCGGAAGAAGTTCGGCAGTCTGGACGACGAGCACGTCTCCCGCCTGCTGAGCGACCTCGCCGGCCAGTTCCTGCGGGACGCGCTGTCGAGCGAGCGGCGCCGCGAGTCTGCGCTCCGTGGCCGCACCGCGCAGCGCGGCTCGACGTCGGGCGCGGCCCGTCGGGCCCGGCGCTCGTCAGATCTCGCCGGCTGAAGGCGGGCTCTGCTCCCGCGTCCCGCCGGGCGCGGCACGCGCTGCGTCGATCCACTCGCCGCTGGCCCCTACCACGGAATCGACGAACTGCCGGAACCCGTCCTCGTAGCCGCGCGAGACCAGTTCGGCGAGGGTGTGCCAACGGTCGGAGCGCTCGTCGTAGTTGCCCCGGAAGTCGAAGGGGCCGAGCGGGTTGTGGGTCGGCCGAATCCGGAACACCGCCTGAAAGAGGCCGCTGCCGAACGCGAGCGCATCCCTGATCGACGCGCTCTCCATCGCGGCCAGGTCCTCGCCCGCCCGGGCCCGCGCGTCCCGCCGGCCAGCCTCCAGGGCGTGCGGTCCGGGGGACTCGGCGCACGCGGTCACGAGCACGACCTGCTCGGCGCCCGCGTTTGCCACCTCCTCCAGCAGCCGGACCGTCGACTCCGGCCGGTCGCACAGCCGGTGCGTCTCACCCCGCCAGGCGCCGCCGGGCGGGAACCCCAGCAGATGCGGATCGGTCACGACCGGCATGCTGAGCGCCGCGCTCAACAGGTCTACGGTCTGGTGGCGGGCCGGGCCGGCGAGGTCCATCGCTTCCAGTTGCCGCTGCCCCTCGTCTTCGTCCACCCGCGGCCGAAAGAACGCGCCGCGGTACGGCTCGGCAAGCAGGGCCGACACCAGGTCGCGCCGCCCGTCGAGATCGTGCACGAGCACGATCAGCTCCCGGAACCCGGGCTGGCCGACGTTTTCCGCGAGCAGCTGCGAGTAGCGCCGGCCGAGGTCCGCCGCGGACGGACGCGCCGCCGACGCGGCGCCGCGCAGGACCTGCCAGAGTCGAGCGGTGAACCAGGCGGCGGCGCGCGACGTGTCGAGCGGCGACCCCAGGAGCTGCCACCAGCGGCCGCCCCGGGCCCGTCGGCGGCGGCGCGCCTGCAGCGCCGTGGCGACGGCTCCCACCGCCAGGACCACCAGCAGCGCGAGCAGCACGAGGGTGACGAACCGCGGCAGGTAGAGCGGCAACGCGTCCGGCCGGAAGATGGTCTCCACCAGCCGGGCGTACGCCGACGCGACCGCCCCGCCGGCGCGCAGCCCGGTCATCTGCAGGATGAGCCCGACCGGATAGGCCACCAGCGCGCCGACCAGCACCGCCAGCGGCAGCAGCAGCGATCCGAGCGCCGTCGCGAGCGCGGCGGCCACCGCGCGCAGCGTCCAGCGCCACGCGTAGAAGCGCGCCACGGAGGACGCCGCCCATCCGTGGCGCTTGTCCCAGAGGTAGCTGCCGCCGTCGATGGCCGAGAACATGGCCCCGGCCACACCGATGCCGCGGCCGGCAACGATGTCCACCTTGACGCCGGCGTCCTGCACGGCCTGCAGCACGCCGGCATGGTAGGCCCCGGCGGTGCCGGTGCCCGTCAGCACGACGGCGGTTCTCAGGTCGGGGGAATAGCGGGGCGGCGGCTCGGGCGTCGCGACAGGAATCGATCTGTCCCTACTCGTCGTGGATCGTCGTGAGCTTGACGACCTCGAATTCGCGGACCCCGTTGGGGGTGGGCACGGTGACTTCGTCGCCGACCTCCTTCCCCATCAGGGCGCGCCCTATCGGCGATGCGGTGGAGATCCATCCGCGACCGGGATCGGCATCCTCGGCCATGACGAGCTGGTACACGAGCGTGCTGCCCTCCGTCTCCCGCAGGTGGACCGTCGATCCGAATCCAGCCCGGTCGCGAGGCAGCTTGGCCAGGTTCATCAGCGAGATTTCCGAGGCGCGCTTCTTCAACAGGCCCAGCCGCGCCTCCACCAGGCGCTGGCGCTCCTTCGCGGCCTGATACTCCGCGTTCTCCCTGAGATCGCCGAGCTCCCGGGCGCGCTGGATCTCCTTCGGCAGCTCCCGCTTGAGCTCGCGCTCGAGCGCTTGAATCTCGTCCTCGAAACGCTTCAGAAACTGCGACTTCATGAGCGGCAGCTCCAGACTAGCACATCTGTTATGCTCAGCAGCGGCGCCGCGCAGCGTCCGGTGCGCGACCACGCCGCCGTCCTCTCCCGGTGAGAACCATCACCAGCCGCCGCAACCCGGTCGTCGCCGCGTTCCGGGCGGCCGAGCGCTCCCGCCGGGCCAGCCGGCGGCACCTGCTGCTCGACGGGGCCCGGCTCATCGACGACGCGCACCGGGCCGGCTGGCCCCTGCAGCAGGCGGTCTTCGCGAGCGAGGCGCTGCGGCAGGAGGGCGGGCAGCTCGCCCTTCTCGCCAGACGCCTCGAGGCGGCGGGCGTGCCGGTCGACGCGGTATCGGCGCCGGTGCTGTCGGCCATCAGCCCGGTCCGGTCGCCCGCCGGCGCCGTCGCCCTGGCGCGCCACCGCCCGGAGCGGGCGGAGCGCGCATTCGCGCGCGCGGGACTCGTCATCGCTCCGGTCGGCGTGCAGGACCCGGGCAACGTCGGGGCGATCATACGCGCGGCCGATGCCGGCTCCGCGGCGGGCGTGCTCGTCACCGACGCGTCGGCCGATCCGTTCGGCTGGCGGGCGTTGCGAGGGGCAATGGGCAGCACCTTTCGGGTGCCGGTCATCGACGTCGGGCGCGCCGGGGCGGCGATCGACGCAGCCCGGGCGCACGGGGCGACGGTGCTGGCCGCCGTGCCGCGCGGTGGAGAGTCCGTCTATGACGTCGACCTCACCCGCCCGAGCCTGGTGCTGGTGGGCGGCGAAGGCGGCGGGCTCGCGACCGGGACGGCTGCTCTGGCCGACGGCTGCATCTCGGTGCCGATGCGCCGGAGCGTCGAGTCGCTGAACGCAGCCGTCGCCGCAGCCCTGATCGTGTACGAGGCCCGCCGCCAGCGCGGGCCGCAAGCCGACTCGGACGGCGGGGAGGCAGCCTCGTGACGCACCAGTCCGGGCACCTGTTCGAGCCGGCGGACGGGCCGGAGCGTGCGGCGCCCGCACCGCTGGCCGAGCGGATGCGCCCGCGGTCGTTCGACGAGCTCGTGGGCCAGCAGGAGCTGCTGGCGCCCGGCCAGCCGTTGCGCGCCGCCATCGAGCGCGACGCGCTGCAGTCGATCATCCTGTGGGGCCCGCCGGGCACCGGCAAGACGACGGTGGCCAGGCTCATCGCCACGGCGACGCGCGCACGCTTCGTCGCGTTCAGCGCGGTGCTCTCCGGCATCAGGGACATCAAGGCGGTGATGGCCGAGGCCGAGGCCACGCGCCGCGTGTCGGCGCGGCGCACCATCCTGTTCGTCGACGAGATCCACCGCTTCAACAAGGCGCAGCAGGATGCGTTCCTGCCGCGCGTCGAAGCGGGCGACATCGCGCTGGTCGGCGCGACGACCGAGAACCCGTCCTTCGAGGTGAACGCCGCGCTGCTGTCGAGGTCGAAGGTGTTCGTCCTGCGGCCGCTCACGCCGGACGAGACGATCGACATCCTGCGGCGCGCACTGCACGACCGGGAACGCGGCCTCGGCGACGCGGAGCTCGCGGTGGACGACGATGCCCTCGACGCCATCGCGCGACACGCCAACGGCGACGCCCGGGTGGCGCTCAATCTCCTGGAGCTCGCCGCCACGCTCGCCGGGCGGGGCGAAACGGGCGAAGGGGCCGCGCCGCCGGCCGCGGGGGCCACCGCGGCCGGCGGCGTCGCGGCCCGCGATGCCGGCCGCATCGACCGGGCGCTGCTGGCGCGCGCCATCCAGAAGCGGGCGCTGCTCTACGACAAGACGGGCGAGGAGCACTACAACCTGATCTCGGCGCTTCACAAGTCGCTGCGCAACAGCGATCCGGACGCCGGCGTCTACTGGCTGGCGCGGATGGTCGAGGCCGGCGAGGATCCGTTGTACATCGCGCGGCGCCTCATCCGGTTCGCCTCCGAGGACATCGGCAACGCCGACCCCGCGGCGCTGTCCGTGGCCGTGGGTGCGAAGGATGCGGTGCACTTCATCGGCATGCCGGAGGGCAACACGGCGCTGGCCCAGGCCGTCATCTACCTGGCGACCGCCCCGAAGAGCAACGCCGTCTATGCAGCCTACAACCAGGCCGCGGCCGATGCGCACCAGGAGGCGGCCGAGCCGGTGCCGCTCCACCTGCGCAACGCGCCGACGCAGCTCATGCAGGAGCACGGCTACGGCAAGGGGTATGCCTATGCCCACGACGACCCCGACGCCGTCGCCGCCATGAGCTGCCTGCCGCCGGCGCTGGCCGGACGCCGCTACTACCGGCCCGCCGGCCGCGGATTCGAGCAGGAGATTGCCCGCCGGCTGGACAAGTGGCAGGCCCTGAAGCGGCGCAAGAGCCGCGCGCAACGACCGCAGGCGGAGGACACCTAGACCGTGCCCGGCATCCTGTACTACATCGGCCGGGGGCTGCAGCTCCTCGGCATGTGGCTGCTGCTCGTCTCCATCGCGACCGCCGGCCCGCTCGGACCCAGCCCGCGCCTGTTCGGCGCCGGCATCGCGGTCTTCCTCGCCGGCTGGCTCATCGTGAGGCGCCGTACGCGGTAGGGGTGGCAGCCTCCTGGCGGCCCGACCGACTCGCCCCGCTCGCCGAGCCGAACGCGGCCTCGATGAGGCGCTTGTCCGTCACCCGGACGCTCCCGCCGCGTGCTTGCGCCACAGGTAGCTGGCGAACGACGCGCATGCGCCCAGCATGAACACCGCCTCGTCCCGGCCAACTTTTGCCTGGGGCTGGTCAAGCAGCGCATGGCGGACGCCTTGTTCGTCCGACGTGTAGCCGTAGAGCGTGCTCAACGCCTTCTCGAGCGCGGGATGCAGAGTGCCGCGCTTCTTGAGGGAATCCAGCGCCGGATCGAGAGTCCGCGCCGCATCGGGATCGAGTTGCCGCGCCACGGACTCCACGGCGTGGATGCTCTCCCGAACGCTGCCCGCCCACTCGCTCACCTTGATGTTCTCCGCCGCCGTGCGCAGATGCGTTGCACTGCCGTGCAAGCGGGCTTCCCGCAGCGTCTGGAGCGCACCGGCGACGGCATCGCCCTCCTCGGGCGTCACGGCGGGCAAGATGGTCGGCGGCGGTCCGACATCAATCGTGTACGCCAGTCCGCATTCCGCAAACGTCCGTTGCATCTGGCGGATGAACTCCGGCGGGCACCGAGGGTGGCGCAACACGAACTGGATCAGGTCGAACACCTCATTGA
Source organism: Vicinamibacteraceae bacterium (assembly GCA_012271165.1). Taxonomy (GTDB): domain Bacteria; phylum Acidobacteriota; class Vicinamibacteria; order Vicinamibacterales; family UBA8438; genus JAAXGX01. The sequence continues at coordinate 11,936 of JAAXGX010000192.1, forward strand.
ACGGCTGCTCTCGGATGTACTCGAGCAACCTGCTTCGATTGGCTTGGAACCTCGGGTTCCATTCGTCCAGCGGCAGGTTGTGGAACTCGAGGTGGCATGCTTTCAGGATCTCAACCCAGTGACCGGCAATCAGAACGATTCGTGTACGTGCAGGCCGCCGGGGCCCCACCAGCTTGCACTTATCAATGGCAACGAAGAACAGGTTCCAGATCCGTATTCTCGCTTCCTTCGGCAGCTCCCCCAACTTGAGCCGCCCTTGAATCTCCTCGTACCCCTGCGCATGGGAAAAACTGAGTTGTCCTGGATCACAATCGACCTGCGTTGCGCGCAGAGTGCCGTCCTTGTCCCGTGACTTCTCCCATACTGCGATGCCGGCCACCCTTTCGGCGCGCTCGATCGCACGTCTTGCAGCGCGCTGCAAGGCCGTCTCTGCGCCTGCCAAGTCCGGGTCACGCTCCGACTGAGCCGGACTCCTCCGTTGGGTGCTCATTCTCGTCTCCCCTCAGCGACCAGTTGCGGAACGTCACCCGAATTGTCGAACACGGCCCAGGCATCGACCAGATCGCGGTAGATTTGCTCGAAGTTGCGCCAGCCTGCATCGAACCGCCGCCGAATCACCGGCTCGGGCACGTCGTGGCCACCTTCGGACACGCGCTGCGCCACACGACCGATCGCTACCTCGGCGGTGGGCAGGCGCAGGAAGAACAACTTGACCCGGTAACCCTGCGCCTGCCAGCGGGGAATCCGGCGTGCGTGTCCGCGTCCGCTCAGCGTGGTCTCGAAAGCGAAGCTGCGCCCGCACCGCGCGTGCTCGTCAATCTGCCTCAGCACCAGCCTGGCAGCCTGGACGGCGACCAGACTGGCGCGAAAAGGACTCAGCCCGGCCGCAATGAGATCGGCGTTGACGAACAACGGACAATCCGCCTCGTTGGGCAGGAACTCGGTGGCAAACGTCGTCTTGCCCGCGCCGTTCGGCCCGGCGATCATGAGGACCCGCTTGTCGGCGGTCATCACGTCGTAGTTCACCATCAGCCAGCAGAACTGCAGGTTGATCCCCTCGCCCGCCTGCAGCGCCGCTGCGACACGATCAACTACAGGCTGAGCCCGTCCGATGCGGTGGGGCGGATGTTGGGGGTGGCCGATGGGTCGGCCTACCCGGGTTGCTGCTGAGGTGGACGGGGGCGCCCGCTCCGTCCCTCAGACGCCGACCGCGTGACGGAACGTCACGTCTTCCCAGCGCGGTGTCGCCGCTGGTGGATCGGCTACGGAGCGGCGCGTCCAACCTGGCCCGTCAATCGCCGCCTGCGGCTCCGCTCCGGTCGGCGCCCAACCAATCCTGCAGGCGTCCGCGCCGTTCTACGGCGCAGACTCCTACGCCAGCGACAGCGCGTCGAGCTTGCCCGTGCTCCGGCCGACCTTCTCGACCGGCACGTCGAGCGTCTCCATGATGGCGACCAGCAGGTTCGCCATCGGCGTGTCCCTGCGGTACGTCAGGTGCCGGCCGCCGACCAGCCCGCCCGCGGCGCCGCCGACGAGCATGATGGGCAGGTCGAGCGCCGCGTGGGCGTTCGAGTTCGACATGCCGGCGCCGTAGAGCAGCAGCGAGTGGTCCAGCAGCGAGCCGTCGCCGTCCGGCGTCGAGCGCAGCGTCTCGACGAACTCGGCGAACAGGGACACGTGATACGTGTTGATCTTCGACATCGTGGCGATCCGCGCCGGATCGTCCAGATGATGCGAGAGCGGGTGATGGGCCTCCGGAATCCCGATCTCGTTGTAGGTCCGGCCGCTGATCTCGCGGCCGACCATGAAGGTCGCCACGCGCGTGAGATCGGTCTGCCACGCAAGCCGCTGCAGCTCGAGCATCAGCCGCATGTAGTCGTCGAACGCGTCGGGGACGCCGGCCGGCTGCTGCACCAGCGGCAGGGCGCGGGCGCTCTGCTCCTCGGCTCTCCGGATCCGCCGCTCGACGTCGCGGACGGCGTCGAGATACTGGGTGATCTTGCGACGGTCACCGGCGCCGAGGCCGCGCTGCAAATCGTCGACCTTCTCGGTGACGGAGTCGAGGATGCTGCGATCCTCCGCGATCCGGGTCCGGCGCACGACCGGGTCGGTGCTGCCGCTGTCGCCGAACAGCCGCTCGAAGACCACCCGCGGATCGTTCTCCATGGGCAGCGGCGTGGTGGGGTCGCGCCAGGCGATCGTGTTGGTGTACGCGCAGGCGTAGCCGGCGTCGCAGGAGCCGGCGAAGTCACGGCTGTCGAGCCCCAGCTCGAGCGACGAGAGCTGCGTGCGCTTGCCGAGCTCCCGACCCAGAAGCTGATCGATGGACGGCCCCGAGTGGATCCCGGTCCCGTCGGTCTTGCGTCCCGGCACGGCGGTGAGGAACTTGGTCGAGGCGCCGGCGTGCGCGCCGCCGCCGCGCCCGGGATCGAGCCCCGTCAGCACGAGCGTGCGGTCCCTGTGGGGCTCCATCGGCCGCAGGATCGGCGAGAAATCGAATGCGGTCCCGACCTGCTTCGGCGTCCAGTACTCCATCGCCATGCCGTTGGGCACGTACACCACGCCGAAGCGCCGCATGCCGCGCGCGGGCGTGTTGCGGATCGCCGAGAGCGCCGGCACCATCCCGTCCAGCAGCGGCAGCGCGAGGGCGGTGCCGAGACCGCGTAGGACCGTGCGCCGGGGTATCGCCTTCCTGGTAATGATCATGACCCTGTGCTCCGCATTCGAAACGGTGCGCTCCGGACGATGCCGAGCACGACGGCCGACCACCGATAGTCGTCGGCGGCCGCCTCCCGCGCGATCCGGCGGATCGTCGGGTGGTCGTAGTGCTCGATGCTGCGGCCGAGCGCGTATGCCAGCAGCTTCTCGGTGACGGTTCTGACCAGCGGCTCCGGGTCCTCCACCAGCATCTGCCGCAGCCCGGCCAGACCGTCGAACGCGTGGCCCGTGGGCATGACGCCCGACGCATCGATCGGCGCCTCCGCGTCGGTCGTTCGCCAGCGGCCGATGGCGTCGAACTGCTCGAGCGCGAACCCGAGCGGGTCCATCGGCGCGTGGCATCCGGCGCAGGCCGGATTCCGCCGGTGCATCTCCAGCAGCTCCCGCACCGTGGCGGGCTCGCCGCCCTCCCCACGCTCCGGAAACGAGGGCACGTCGGGCGGCGGCGGGGGCGGCGGGGCGCCCAGCAGGTTCTCGAGCACCCACTTGCCGCGCAGCACCGGCGACGTGCGATTGGGATACGACGTGACGGTCAGCAGGCCGCCGTGCCCCAGCAATCCGCCCCGCCGGCCGTCGAGCGTCACCTTGCGGAACCGGCTGCCGTAGACGCCGGGGATGCCGTAGTGCGCGGCCAGCCGTTCGTCGACGAACGTATAGTCGGCGTCGATCAGGTCGACCAGGCTGAGGTCCTCGCGCATGATGCTTGCGACGAACAGCTCGGTCTCGCGCCGGAACGCCGCGCGCAGGTTCTCGTCGAACGTCGGGAACAGGTTCGGGTCGGGATTGATGGTCGGAATGTTGCGCAGGAGCAGCCACTGGCCGGCGAAGTTGTCGACGAGCGCGGCCGACCGCGGATCGCGCAGCATGCGGCGCACCTGACGCTCGAGCAGCGCCGGATCGGCAAGGTCGCCCCGCTCGGCGGCAGCGAGCAGCTCGTCGTCCGGGATGCTNNGGAAGAACGACAGCCGCGACGCGAGCGCGAGATCGCTCACCGCATGCGCGGCGCCCGGCTCGGCGCCCGCGGGGTCGCGCTCGATACGGAACAGGAACTCCGGATCGCTGAGCAGGCGCTGCAGCGCGAACTGTACGCCGGCCTCGAACCCGCCGGTCTGCTGCCGCCGCTCGTAGAACGCGAACAGCAGATCGACGTCGCCCGCGGTGACGGGACGCCGGTAGGCACGCCGGGCCAGACGCGACAGGATCGCGCGGGCGCACGCGGACGCCTCGTCGCCGGCCGCCGGATGACAGGTGAAGATCGCACGGCGGCTGGCGGTGTCGCCCGGCCCTTCCACGGCGTGCGGCCCGCCGATCTCGACACTGCCCACGGCGGCGTTGCCCTGCCAGCGCTCGTTGATGGCGAGCGGAAAGCCCGTCTGGCGGGGCTGCAGCACGCCTTCCGGCTCCCACAGCCTGTGCTGGAACGAGACGCCCACGACGCGCTCGCCCGCCGCCGCGCGGAAGGTGACCGCGAGGTCCGCGTCCGCCCCCAGCACGTAGGCCTCCCAGTCGGGATGCCCGAACAGCGGCGTGTTGCCCGCGAAGCTGGCCGGCGCCGACCTGGCGTGCGGCGGTGCCGCGCCGCCGACGGTGAACCGCTTGATCAGCCGGCCGTCGACGCGCACATCGAGCTGCTGCGGCGTGCCGAGACCCCGGATGTAGTCGGTATAAGTGCGCTGCAGACGCAGCCGGATCGAGTATTCGCCATCCACCGGAAAGCGGTGGCGAATCGCGATGCCGCCGCGCGAGCCGAGCGGCAGGTCCTCGCTGAGCCGCCCGTCCTGGTACAGGAGCAAGGGTATGCGGTGCGTGTCCGCGCTCGGTACCGGCGGCGCCGTCCCCACCGCGAGACGACTGATCCTCCGCGCCGCCGACAGGTAGCGCTCGAGAAGCGCCGGCGACACCGACAGGACCGCGGCCATGTTGTCGAAGCCGTGCGCGTCCGCATCGTCGGCCGGCAGCAGCGCCGACACGTCCACGTCGACGCGGAGCAGATCCCGGACCGCGTTACGGTACTCGGCCCGGTTCAGGCGGTGGAACGTCTCCGTGCGCCCCACGTCCGCGCGTCCGGCTGCGGCGCGGTCCAGCGCCGCCTCGAGATACGCGACCGCCTCCCCCGCGGCAGCGCGCTCGGGACGGGGCCGCCCGGGGGGCGGCATCGCGCCGATGCGCAGCTTGCGGACGACCTGTTCCCAGATGCGCGCATCGTGCGCGACCGACGCCGGATCCGCGGCATCGAGCGCGAGGTCGGCCGTGCGCAGCCGCTCGTTGTGACACGTGACGCAGTAGCGATCGAGCAGCGCGCGCACCGCCGCGGCCTCCGGCGGGGGCGCCGTCTGCGCCGCCGCCAGCGGGACGCCGCACAGGGCGCCGGCAGCCGCGAAGCCGAGCACGACACGCACAGGCAAACTGATCCTCATCCGGCTTTCGACCTCGTTCCTGCGATTCCCTGATGGTCCCCGATGGCCGCTCCGTTGTCAATGGCCAGCGCCGCAGAACCGTTGTCAGCGCAGCCGGGACGCGGTACCATGAGCGGTCATGGAGGCAAGAACGCGTCGGCCCCTCGCCGGGGCCGGTTTCGTTGCCGCAGCCGCCGCGTTCGTCCTGACGCTCGGCGCTGGCGCGGAAGGCGCCCAGGGCCCGCGGGCGAGCCTGGCCGATGCCGCGAAGCAGCAGGACTGGGCGGCCGTGCCGGCCCTGCTGCGCGCCGGCGCCGACGTCGATCGCCCGCACGGCGACGGCACCACCGCCCTGCACTGGGCGGTCTACTGGGACGACGCCCCGACGGTGCGGCGGCTGCTCGCAGCGGGCGCCGCGGTCGACGCCGCGAACGACCTCGGGGCCACCCCGCTGTGGCTCGCCGCGAGCAACGGCAGCGCCGCCCTGCTCGAGACGCTGCTCGCCGCCGGGGCCGACCCCGACCAGCCGCTGCCGTCGGGCGAGACGCCGCTGATGACCGCCTCGCGCACGGGCGATCCCGCCGCCGTGCAGGCCCTGCTCGACCGCGGCGCCGACCCGCACGCGACCGAGCGCACGTTCGGCCAGACGGCGTTGATGTGGGCCGTGGCGCAGCAGCATGCGGAGGTAGTCCGCGTCCTGCTGGCATCCGGCGCCCGCGTGGACGATCGCTCGCGCGCCTACCCGCAGGTCGTCAGCTCCTCCGGCAACGCCGACCCCAGCGGCGTCTTCGAGGTGCTGCTGGGCGGCTACACGCCGCTGCTGTTCGCGGCGCGGCACGGGGACGTGGCATCCGCCCGTCTGCTCGTGGCAGCCGGCGCCGCGGTGGACGAGGCGGCGGCGAGCGGCACGACGCCGCTGGTGGTGGCCGCCCACGGCAACCACCGCGAGCTTGCGACCTTCCTGCTCGAGACCGGCGCCGACCCGAACGCGGCGGGCGCCGGGTACTCGGCGCTGCACGCGGCGGTGCTCCGCGGCGATGCGCAACTGGTTGCCACGCTGCTGAGGTTCGGCGCCGACCCCGACGCCGTTCTGGAGCGCGGCACGCCCGCGCGCCGCGTCAGCGCCGACTGGCGGCTGCCGCACGGCATGATCGGCGCCACGCCGTTCTGGGTGGCGGCGTCGTTCCGCGAGCCGGCGATCATGCGGCTGCTGGCCGCCCACGGCGCCGATCCATCGGCCTCGCTCGGCGGCGAGACCGCGGCGATGGCCGCGATACTCGGCGGCAGCACGCGGGGGCGGTTCGGCGTTCCGCGCCCCGCGGCCGACGTCGAGCAGCGCCGCGCCGTCGATGCGGTGGACGCGGCGCTCGACGCCGGCGTCGACGTCAACGCGCGCGGCGCGCGCGGCGAGACGGCCCTGCACCTGGCGGTGTCGCGCCGCCTCGACGAGGCGGTCGCGCTGCTGGCCGAGCGAGGCGCCGAGCTGGACGCCCGCAACGAGCGCGGCGAGACGCCGCTGGACCTCGCGCTGGCCGCGGGCGACGCGGCCGGCAGCACGGCCAGGCTCCTCCGCGAGCTCGGGGCGACGGCCCCGGACGGCGAGCCGGTGGCCGCCCGTTAGGGCTTCAATCAGTCCCGCCGAGGCGCGCCGTGCGCGCCTTCAGCAACTTACAGGCCGTCGGCGCACGCGGCAGTCAGTCCGACCGCTTCCACCCGTTCGGCCAGACGGAACCGGGAGGATCCCGGGAAGACGACGTACAGGCGCTCGAGCCTCAGGTCGGCCAACGCCGACCGCATCGACCGCGTGAGCCGTGGGGCGCTCGTGCGCTTGAACTCGAACCCTATCCGCTGCCCGCCGGCGAATACCAGCAGATCGAGCTCGGCACCCTGCTGCGTGGCCCAGTAGTAGCACCGGTCCCAGTCGACGCGCAGAATCCGGACGATCTCCTGCATGGCGAATCCTTCCCAGGACGCCCCCACCCCCGGATGTCCCAGGAGCGCCGGCTCGGTGTCGAGCGCGAGCAGCGTGTGCAGCAGCCCGGTGCGTCTTGCCAACCTGTCGCGCACCGATGAGGCCGACGACGGGAAACTGCCCGAGCAGGGCGCCAATGGCAGTCTCGTGGTCGGTGCGGGGAATCACACCCGCCATTATGCATGAATATCTAATCCGAAGTTTCAGAGCCCGTT
>JAAXGX010000209.1:0-2129 GCA_012271165.1 Vicinamibacteraceae bacterium
CGCTCGTATGCCCGCGGGCTCTCGATCAGCGTGTCGAGCTCCTCCATCAGCGGGTCCTCCGGAAGAATCGGCACGTCCGCGCGCTGACGCAGGTGCGCCTCGGCCCGATCGAGCTGGCCGAGGCCCCGGTAGGCGAGCGCCAGGGGGTAGTGGACGCCGACCGCCGTCTGCCCGCTCAGCCGCAGCCCCTCCTCCAGGAACCGGACGGCGCGGGCGTAATCGCTGGTCGCGAGCGCGGCGCGCCCGATGCCGACGTGGGCGACGACCGAGTCGGGCTGCATGGCGAGCTGTGCCCGGAACATCGGTTCCGCTTCCTCGGGTCGTCCCGCCAGGAGGTGCACCTCGCCTAGCCACAGCAGGGTCAGCGCGTCGTCCGGCCGAACGCGCAGCACCTGGTCGAAGGCGGCGACGGAATCGTCCAGCGCGCCGGTCGTCCTGTAGAGGTGACCGAGATAGTACGGCCAGCGCGCGTCGTCCGGCGCCAGCGTCCGCGCCCGCCGCAGGTGGGGCTCGGCGTCGTCGTGCAGCGCCGCGGCCATCAGCAGCTTTCCCATGTCGCCGTACGCGTCAGCGCGCCTCGCCGCATTCGCGGTCGGCGTTTGCACGATCGCCGTCAGCGACGCGTGCTGCGCGCGCACCTGGTCCCGTACGAACACATCGGCGGCGGAAAGGTCCGGCAAGGCGATTGTCGGCGCCGTCGCGCTCTCCTCAACCGGGCCGCCTCCGCCCGCGCAGCCGCCAGCGGTGACCGCGAACCAGACCAGCACTACGACGCCCAGGGTCGCGGCGCTCCCGCCCGCGAGCCGCGGCCGCCGCCGCCAGTCCAGGAGCCCGTGGTGAAACGCCGCGCGGCCCCGTGAGCAGCGAGGCGCCCGGGTGGCACGGCGCGACGAGGGAGCATATTGGGCACATTCGACCGGGGAGCCGCGCCGTCCACGCGGGATGCGGCGCGGCCCGAATCCAGCCGGGCCCTTGCCACGGGCTCCTGGCCTCATGGGACCGTCCCCGTTCCTTCGGCGAGCGTCGTGTAACCGTCGATGGGGAGGTCGCTCCATTCCTCGACCCGTCCGCCCGGCCAGATTACGCGTACGAGTGGCGCCTCCGCCGACCGGCCCAGTCCCACCAGCACGCGGGGATCGTGCGCCGAGGCATAGCTGCCGTCCGTGCGAACGTGCCGCCAGATCGCCTCGCCGGATCGCATCACGGCGACGCGGGCGCCGAGCATGTCGCGTGGCGCATCGCGCCCGGTGAGCCGCAGGCCCAGCCAGTGGTTGCGGCCGCCCACCTCGTTGATGAAGAGTCGCGCCCGCCCGCTGTTGTTCGAGACGACCACGTCGGTGTCGCCGTCGTTGTCGATGTCCCCGAAGGCCGCGCCGCGGCTGATCTCCGACAGGCGGAGGGCCGCGCCGGCGCGGCCCGTGACGTCGGCGAACCGCCCGTTGCCCAGATTCTGGAAGAGCAGATTGGTTTCGTCGTACGGAAACGGATGGTCGCCGCGCCCGTCGATCGCCTCTATCGCCCCGTTTACCGCCAGCAGGTCGAGCCAACCGTCGTTGTCGATGTCGAACCACGCGGCGCCGAAGCCGGTGCGTCCGTGGCTCGCCGGCCCCAGGCCGGTCCGGATGCTCACGTCCTCGAAGAACGCGGCCCCGTCGTTCTCGTACAGGTTGTTCCCCTCGTTCGGCAGGTGGGTCATGAACAGATCGAGGTCCCCGTCGTTGTCGAAGTCTCCGGCGTCCACGCCCATGCTCGCCTCGGCCACGCCGTCTCCGCTCAGCGCCGCCCCGGACAGCAGGCCGCCGTCCCGGAACGTGCCGTCGCCCTGGTTCATCCACAGCAGGTTCGCGTGCACGTCGTTGGCGACGTAGATGTCGATCCAGCCGTCGCCGTCGAAGTCGGCGGTCGACACGCCGAGGGCCGGTCCGAACCGGGCCCCGGTGAGCGCGGTGACCGTCTCGTCGACGAATCGGCCACCTCCCAGGTTGCGGAAGAGCCGGTCCGCCTGCGGCGCATACACCTCCGGCGTGCAGTAGTCCCGCCGGCCGGCGAGGCCGGTGCAGGGGCGATCCGTGGCGATGCTGTACTGCACGTAGTTGCCGACGTAGAGATCCAGCCAGCCGTCGCGGTCG
>JAAXGX010000209.1:2136-5348 GCA_012271165.1 Vicinamibacteraceae bacterium
CTGCCGATACGCTCCAGCCGCCGCCCGCGGCGCCGCTCGATTCCGATACGTCCGTGAAGGTGCCGTCGCAGTTGTTACGGAACAACTGATTCGCGCCCAGGTTCGTCAGGTACAGGTCCGTGCAGCCGTTGTTGGTGACGTCGCCGGTCGCCACCCCCATGCCGTAGCCGGGAGCGTCGATCCCGCTCCGCCCGGTCACGTCGGTGAAGCGCACCGACCGGGCCCCGTCGGCTTCGACGCGCAGGTCATTGCGGAAGAGCCGGCCTCCCGGCTCGACGGCGGCGTCCGCGGCCCGCGGGGCGGCGGCGCCCTCGCCGAGGGGGCGTCCCTGCGCCAGGTAGACGTCCAGGTCGCCGTCGTTGTCGTAGTCGAGCAGACCCACCCCGGCCGGGATCATCTCCGGAAAATAGTAGCGGCCGGACATGCCGTTGGTGTGAGTGAAGTCGAGGCCCGCATCCGCGGCGTGCTCCGTGAACCAGTCGCTCTCGGCGGGCTCGCTCGCGTCGCGTGCTCCGCCGGCGTCCGGCGCAGTGGCCGCCCCGGACTCCACCGCCGTGCCCCCGGGGGCGCCGCACGCGCTCATTGCCCCGGTCAGAAGAATGGCGGAGAGGGTGGATTTCACGGGAGAGGGAGTCCCGGGCGGTCCGTGTCGCGACGGACCGCCCGGGGACAGGATACGCACGTCTGGCCGACTGCTAGAAGTCGATCTGGCCGCCGATCTGCACCAGCCGCGGGTCGATGATGTAGTTCGGGGCGCCCCAGCGCGGGCCGAACGAGCTGTTGACGTCACGCACGTCGCTCGTGTTCATCAGGTTGTACGCGTCCAGGTTGATCTGGAACCGCAACCGCCCGTAGTTGATGATCTTGCTCACCCGGAAGTCGAGCCGGGAGATCCGATCCTCGAACAACGTCTGCGGCGCCACCAGCGGCACCAGCGCCCATCCCGCCGAGAGAGGCCGTCCCAGCCCGACGGCGTCGCCGCTGGAGATCAGCAGGTCGGCGTTGTAGTCCGGTCCGGAGAGGTTCTGGTACGCGGCGCTGATGAAGAGGTCGCCGGGCAGGGGAATCGACCCGAACGCCTTGACCTGTGTCTGGGCCATGAACGGGGTCACGACCCGGCAGTGCAGCATCTCCTGCGGCGAGTCGATGGTGAAGCACTGGTCGTCGATCGACCGACCGGTGTCGAACCCGCCGCCGAACTGGATGCCGTTGGCGAGCCGGCCGTCGAACGTCACGTTGAAGAAGTGATTCCGGCGGATGTCCTTTCCGAACTTGTCGGTCCGGGTGATGATGTTCTCGACCTGCCCGAACTTGTCCGGGTTCAGGTCGTACAGCCCGCAGATCTCGTTGCCCCCGCCGCCCGGAAGCCCCAGGTGGCTCGGCGCCATGACGCAGTACGGGCTGTAGTCGCCCGCGGTCACGGCCAGGTTGTCGGTCCGCCGGTTCTTGCTGTCGTTCTGCTGGTTGTACCCGCCGTTGTTGAAGTAGTAGCCGACGGTCATCGACAGGCCCTCGACCAGCTCCTGTTGCAGCTCCGCCGACAGATCCCAGTTGCTGTCGCGCAGGCCGTTCAGCACGTCCGGGTCCCACAGGATGGCGTTGGGATTCAACTGGCCGAAGTTGTTGTTGTCGATCGCGCCGCATTCCCCGTTCGCCCCGAAGTTGCCCAGGTCGCAGTCGGGGACGTAGTTCCCGTTGGCGTCGTTCCAGGCCCGGTTCGTGCTGTTCACCGACCGCACGATGGGATTGTTGGCGTTGGTGATCTCGGTGCCGATCTTCGCCACGTAGCGGCCCAGCGAGCCCTTGATGGCGGTCCTGCCGTCACCGAACAGGTCGTAGGCGACCCCCACGCGCGGATTGATGTCCCACCAGTTCGGCGTGCCTGTCCGCGCGTCGAAGCTCCGGGTGGGCAGCCACGGGTTTACCTTCGGAAAGTCTCCCCACGGATTGACCGGGTTCGGGTCGTCCGGCTGCTGCTGCGCGGGGCTGTAGCCGTAGAGGGAGTCGATGCGCACGCCCATGTTGATGGACCACCGGTCGATGGTCCATTGGTCCTGGGCGTAGAACCCCGTGTCCCGGGCGCGGTCCCGCTGCAGGTAGGGGGTCGACCACTGCGTGAGCCGGTTGGGCACCCCGTTGCGGAACCGGTAGTGCACGTTGTCGCCGGCATTGAGCAGGTAGACGTTGTCCACCAGTTGCTCCGCCTGGACGCCGGCCTTGAAGTTGTGCGAGCCGGTGACGTACGACACCGAGAAGCGCTGGCTGTAGCGATCGGTGTTGTTGGGGTCGCCCCGCAGCCAGCCGTAGTTGCCGTAGGTGATTCCCGTCCCCACGTCGTTGATCAGCACTTCGTCCGGTTCGACGCCCGGCATCAGGAAGGTGTTCCACTGCGAGATCGCGATCGTGCCGCCGGCCTCCAGCAGCAGGCGGCTCGTCTGCGTCGACGTCCACGTGAACTGCATCAGGCGGTTGGGGTCGAAGCGGTAGCCGGGCGCCGACTCCTGCATCCGGTTGGCGTTGGTGGAGCCGCAGTTGCAGGCGCGCTGCTCGTCGTAGGTGAAGTTGAACTTGTGGTTGTCCGCCGCCTGCCAGGTGATGCGGCTCAGGTACGAGTCGTACCACTCCAGCCGCCCGCTGTAGCGGTTGTCCGGCATGTCCGTGTACGGGATGAAGTTCACGACCTTCCGCTCCGCTCCCGGAGGCGTGAGATAGCGCGGCTGGCCGGTGGGCGGCGCGCCCGGGAAGGTGCTCTGGTTCCAGTAGACCCCGGCGTGCCTCCGCGAGAAGCCCCAGCTCCGCCCGGCGAGAAAGAACCACAGCCGGTCGCGCATGATCGGCCCGCCCAGGCTCAGCGACTGGTCCCACATCTTCAGCGTCGAGTTGGACGTGTCGAGACCGGCGTCCTTCAGCTCCTGCGTCAGGTTCTGGCTCTCCATGCTGTCGTTGGCGAAGAAGCCGGCCGCGATGCCGCTGAACGTGTTGCCGCCCTCCTTCGGGATGACGTTGACCACCGCGCCGTCGGCGTTCGTGTCGGCCGACACGCCGGTCGTCTGCAGCACCATCTCCTGCACCGCCGCCGAGTTGATCTGGTAGCTGCTGTTCCCGAAGCTGTTCTCGATGCCCATGCCGTCCATCGCGACCTTGGTGCCCGCCTTGCCGTGGTACTCGCCGCCCACCTGGGACGTATAGCGTCCACCCACGTCGGCCAGGCC
>JAAXGX010000009.1 GCA_012271165.1 Vicinamibacteraceae bacterium
TCAGGATTCACTCGGTTGTTGGCCGAGTTGTCGTAGTGAGCCACGCCGACGAGCCTCGTACCGGCCGGCAGCAGCTTCGGCTCGGCAAGCTCGTAGGTCAACTGCCAGTCGAAGTTGTAGCTCGGCACGTTCAGCAGGACCTCTTCGGTCCCGTCCGGATAGACCGCCGTGTAGGAGAACGACTTCCCGCGCGAGTGCATGTGCGGCGTCATCGTCGTCAGCCAGGTCTCGGCCGCAACCGTCCGCTCCGCGCGGACCACGTGGTCCTCGGCGCCCGGCGGGATCACGAAGAACGGGTTGATCAGCGCGCCTCCGCCGACCACGCGCTCAGGCGGCTCGTCGGCGAAGATCAGGCCGATGCTGCTCCGGTCGGTCGTCGCTTCGCCGATCGTTGTGTAGTGCATCTGGAGTACGATCTCCGCCCCGGCTTCGATCTTCCTCGCCACCCCGTCGGGATACGTCACGCCGAGCTTGTTCGGCACCGTGCCGCCGAGCGAGCCGACCTGTCGTCCCCGATCGCGGGAGAGGCTCGGCTCCGGCGACGGCGGACTCTCGGGGTCGGCACGCTGCACGGTCGCGATGACGTGATGGACCACGCGGCGGTCGCCCGGCCGGATCTCCACCGCCCGCACCCACTTGTCCTCGGTGAAGTTCGTCGGTACGGTGAAATAGAGATACGGCACCGTCGCGTTGGCCGGCAGGTCATACGGCGCGAGCATGCTCAGCACGATGTCCGGCTCGCCAATCGTCCACCCCGCTGTGAACTGTGGAACCGGTGGCAGGTCCGCGGTGTCGCCCTCGGGTGCTCCGCCGTCCACCCAAGCGGCGATCGTCGCGATTTCCTCCGCGCTCAGGCTCGCGTCGTTCGCGTAGGTCTGGTGACCCGGCTCGGCGTACCACGGCGGCATCTCCCGCGCCTCTACCCGCTGCTTGACGGAGCGCGCCCACGGCCGAGCATTGTCGTAGGTCATGAGCGACATCGGGGCGAACTCGCCGGTTCGGTGACACGCGACGCAGTGCTCGTAGAAGATCGGCGCCACGTCCTTCGTGAACGTCGGTACGGCCTCCTCGGCGCCGGCCGGAACAGCCGCCGCCAGTCCGAGGGCTATCATCAACGCGAACAGTGTTATACGTCTCACGAGCGCCTCCCTCCAAGTGCAACAATACCCGAGCGTGACGGAGCCGCATCCGCGCGGCCTCCAGGGGACGTTCTTGGAATACGGACCGGCCTGCCCCGAGGTTCCGCACCCACCCTTCTCGCCGGGAGGCCCGCACGAACTCGTTGGTCGGCCGGATGCGCTCCCGCCGGTCGTGATGGGAGCACGCCGACGTTGCTGGCCAGTGGTCTGCAACTCTCACCCCGGCCGCGCTTGAATCGCGGCGCACCCTGGTCGCAGCGCCGCGTCCCGGATGGCCGTTCATGGGCGCGCCAGCCGTTCACATGGACTGGTCCCACGGGTCCAGCGGGTCCAGCAACGGTGTTCGCGGTCTTGTGAAATCCGATTCAAGACGAGGGATGCAACGAGGGGAATACATGCCGTAGAACCACATAAACTATTTCATATCAACAGCTTATGTGATCCTCGCATCGGAAGCCCCAGCCGTCGAGCGTGCGGCGCCACATGAGCCAGTCGCCCGGCGCGGGATCCTGCAGCATGGCGTCGGTGACGGGCGTGAAATCGTCCCCCGGCTGCGCCTGCGCCGGGCCGGCGGCAGCCGTCAGCAGCACGGCGGCCGCGAGGACGAGTAGACATTTCGAGGAGCAAGACTGTTCGCGCATCCAGGACTCCTCCGGGCGACATTCTATGCGAAGCCGGCCTTGCGAGCCGGCGCATGGCCGCCGCCGGCCCGGGTCAGGAGGCGGGTCCGCGCTGCGGCCGGGCGGCGGGGTTGTGCGCGTGCGTCGTCCAGTTGGCGTAGGGCTCGACGACCTTGCCGGTGCGGCTGTCGACCACCCCGACCGGGAGCGGCTCCATCGTGATGCAGTCCTCGACCGGACACACCACGACGCACAGGTTGCAGGCCACGCACTCCGCGTCGATCACCTCGAAGACCCGGCCGTCCCGGATGGCGATGGACTGGTGCGACGTGTCCTCGCAGGCCGCGTAGCAGCGCCCGCACTTGATGCAGAGCTGCTGGTCGATGCGCGCCTTGGCGACGTAGTTGAGGTTCAGGTGCTCCCAGTCGGTGACGTTGCGCGCGGCGCGCCCCTGGAAGTCGGACAGGCGCTCGAACCCCTTGTCCTCCATCCACAGCGTCAGCCCCGCGACCATCTCCTCGACGATGCGGAACCCGTAGGTCATGGCGGCGGTGCACACCTGCACGTTGCCGCAGCCGAGCGCGATGTACTCCGCGGCGTCGCGCCAGGTCGCGATGCCGCCGATGCCCGAGAGCGGCAGGTGGGCCGTCTCGGGGTCGCGGGCGATCTCGGCCACCATGTGCAGCCCGACGGGCTTGATCGCCGGCCCGGCGTAGCCGCCGTGGCTGCCCTTGCCGTCGATTGAGGGCTCCGGGCTGAACGTGTCGAGATCGACGGAGGTAATCGAGTTCAGGGTGTTGATCAGGCTGACGGCGTCGGCGCCCCCCGCCCGGGCCGCGCGGGCCGCGCGGCGCACGTCGGCGACGTTGGGGGTGAGCTTGACGATGACCGGCATGCGGGTGGCGGCCCGGACCCAGCGGGTCACCATCTCGACGTACTCCGGCACCTGGCCCACGGCCGAGCCCATGCCGCGCTCGTTCATGCCGTGGGGGCAGCCGAAGTTCAGCTCGACGCCGTCGGCGCCCGTCTCCTCGACGTGCCGCAGGATGCGCTTCCAGGCCTCCTCTTCGCAGGGCACCATGAGCGAGACGACCACCGCCCGATCGGGATAGTCCCGCTTGACGGCCTTGATCTCGCGCAGGTTCAGCTCGAGCGGCCGGTCGGTGATCAGCTCGATGTTGTTGAGGCCCAGCAGGCGCCGGTCCGCGCCCCAGACGGCGCCGTAGCGCGGCCCGCTGACGTTGACCAGCGGCGGCCCGGCCTCCGCCAGCGTCTTCCAGACCGCGCCGCCCCAGCCCGCCTCGAACCCGCGCCGCACGTTGTACTCCTTGTCGGTCGGTGGGCCCGAGGCCAGCCAGAACGGGTTGGGAGACCTGATCCCGAGAAAGTCGTTCGCGAGCGTCGGCATGTCAGCGGCTCCTTGCCATCAGCCCGGCCGTCATCGCGTCAGGCTGGCGTGGATGTCCTCGGCGGCGTCGCGCCCCTGCGCGACGGCCGTCACGACCAGGTCGTCGCCGTCCGCCACGCAGTCGCCGCCGGCCCAGACCCCCGGCCGGCTGGTGCGGCCGCCTTCGCGCGTCCGGATCTTCCCGCCGGCGAGCGCCAGGCCGTCCGGCGCCGCGTCGAGCCGCTGCCCGATCGCCTTGAACACCTGGTCGGCCGGCAGCCGGAACGTCTCGCCGGTATCGGCGAAGCCGTCCGGTCGATCCTCGGTGCGGACGAATTCGACCTCCCGCACCGCGCCGTCGGCCACCAACCGCACGGGGCGGGCGTTGGTGACGATGCGCACGCCCTTCGAGGTGGCCAGATCCTGCTCGAACGCCGAGGCGCTCATCCGGTCGCGCCCGCCGCGGTAGACCAGAGCGACCTCCTCGGCGCCGAGCAGCCTGGCCTGCACGGCCGCGTCGATCGCCGTCATGCCGCCGCCGATGACGACCACCCGGCGGCCGACCGGGAGCGTCGACAGGTCCCGCGTCTGGCGTAGCTCGGCGATGAAGTCGACCGCGTCGCGCACGTTCTCCGCGGCTTCGCCGGCCGTGCCGAGCGCGTTGACGCCGGAGAGGCCGATGCCCAGGAAGACCGCGTCGAAGTCCCGCGTCAGTCGATCGAGCTCGAGCTCGGCCCCCAGGCGCCGCCCCAGCTCGACCGCGATGCCGCCGACGCCGAGCAGCCAGTCGACCTCCCGGGCGGCGAAGTCGTCGACGGTCTTGTAGCTGGCAATCCCGAACTCGTTGAGGCCGCCGGCCCTGGCGCGCGCGTCGAAGAGCGTGACGGCGTGCCCCTTGAGGGCCAGCCGGTGCGCGCAGGCCAGGCCGGCCGGTCCCGCCCCCACGACGGCGATGCGCCTGCCCGTCGGCGCCGAGCGCTCGTAGGGGTGCCCGCCCCGGGCCATCAGCGCGTCGGTGGCGAAGCGCTGCAGCCGGCCGATCTCCACCGGCTGGCCCTCCGCCGCTTCCCGCACGCAGGCCTGCTCGCAGAGCGTCTCGGTGGGGCAGGCCCGCGCGCACATGCCGCCCAGGATGTTCCGGTCGAAGATCGTCTTCGCGGCGGCCCGCGGCGTGCCGGTGGCGATCTGACGGACGAACAGCGGGATGTCGATGGCGGTCGGGCAGGCCGCCACGCACGGGGCGTCGTGGCAGAAGTAGCAGCGGTCCGCGGCGACCGCCGCCTCGTGGGCCGTGTAGGGCGGGTGCAGATCGGCGAAGTTCTGCTCGTAGGCTGCGGCCGGCAAGCGGCCGGCCACGATGCCGGGCGTCGAGGTCGAGCGCGCCAATCTCAGCCTCCGCCGGCGCCCGGGCGTCCGCTGCCCGGATCGACGGCCTGCCCGCGGGCAGCCGCCAGCGGCGCGTGCGCGCCGCCGTAGGGGCCGCGCCGGATGAACCGGCCGTCCCCGCGCCGGCCCACGTACTCGCCGTTGTCGACCACGACGCGGCCCCGCGAGAGCACGGTCTCGGGATAGCCCCGCACCCGGAAGCCTTCGTAGGCGCTGTAGTCGACGTTCATGTGGTGCGTGCGCGGGTCGTTGCTGCTGATGGTGACCTCACGCTCGGGATCGAAGATGACGATGTCCGCGTCCGACCCGACCGCGATGGTCCCCTTGCGCGGGAACATCCCGAAGATCCGGGCCGGCGTCGTCGACGTCAGGTCCACGAACCGATTGAGGTCGATCCGCCCGGCGTTGACGCCGTGGTGGAAGATGAGGCTCATGCGGTGCTCGACGCCGGGTCCGCCGTTCGGGATGCGGCTGAAGTCGCCCCTGCCGAGCTCCTTCTGCTCGCGCAGGCAGAAGGGGCAGTGGTCGGTGGAGATGACGTCGAGCGCCTTGCCCCTGAGGCCGCGCCACAGCTCGTCCTGGTTCCACTTCTCGCGCAGCGGGGGCGTCATGACGTACTTGGCGCCGCCGAAGCCGGGCTCGTCGTAGGCCTCGAGGTCGAGGAGCAGGTACTGCGGGCACGTCTCGGCGTGCGCCATCACGCCCCGCGCCTGGGCGCGCCGGAGCTCGGTGAGCGCGTCGTGACAGCTCAGGTGCACGATGTAGACCGGCGCCCGGGCGATCTCGGCGATGGCCAGCGCGCGGTGCGCGCCCTCCGCCTCGAGGCGCGTGGGCCGGGTCAGCGCGTGATACTTCGGCTCGACGTGACCCGCGGCCAGCGCGGCCTTGACCAGCTCGTCGATGACGACGCCGTTCTCCGCGTGCATGCAGACGAGCGTGCCGTCCTCGCCCGCCTTGCGCATGGCCCGGAAGATGGTGGCGTCGTCGGAGAGCAGCGCGCCGGGATAGGCCATGAACAGCTTGTAGCTCGTCACGCCCTCGTCCGCGAGCCGGCGCAGCTCCGGCACCCGCCGGTCGGGCAGGTCCGTGACAATCATGTGGAACGCGTAGTCGATCGCCGCCTGGCCGGCCGCCTTGGCGTGCCACGTCTCCAGGCCCGCGAGGGTCGAGGCCCCGCGACTCTGGATGGCGAAGTCGACGATGGTCGTCGTGCCCCCGAACGCGGCCGCGCGCGTGCCGGTCTCGAAGGTATCCGACGACTCGGTGCCCCCGAACGGCATCTCCATGTGGGTGTGGGGGTCGACGCCGCCGGGCAGCACGAGGCGTCCCGCAGCGTCGATGATCCGGTCGGCATCAACGGCCAGGCCGCGGCCGATCAGCGCTACGGTCTCGCCGTCGACGAAGACGTCGGCGCGATAGTCGTCGGCCGCGGTCACTATGCGGCCGTTCCTGATCAGGACGCTCATCCAGCCTCCGGATTCCGGGGTGCGCCGGGCCGATTGCAAACGAGTCTACGGTATCCGTCCCGCCCGGCGGCGGGATGTTCCAGGACGGTTGACCGGCGGCGACGCCGGTATTACGGTATTACCGGCATGCCGACCATCTCCTTCAAGGTGAGCGAGGAGGAGGCTCGCCTGATCCGCTCGCGGGCCGCCAGGGAAGGGGTCAGCGTTTCGGAATACCTCCGGCGCCGGGCCAACGTCGCAATGTCCGCGCCCGCGCCGCCGCGGCTGGTCCGCTGCGCTCGTACCGGCGCGATGATCTTTGGCGCCCTGGATGACCAGATGCCGCTCGACACGGCGACAGTACGCGAGCTGCTCTCGGACTTTCCATGAAGTACCTCCTGGACGTCAATGTGCTCGTCGCGTGGGGGTGGTCCGATCACGTCGACCACGAGCGGACGGTCGCATGGATCGCCGCGACCTGTGTGGAGCCGCGCGCGGTACTGCTCACGTCCGCCATTCCGCAACTGGGTTTCGTGCGGGTGTCGGTTCAGCGCACGCGGGGGCGCGTGACGGTGCAGGTGGCGGGCCGCACGCTGGCGGGCATGCTGAGCACGCTGGGCGCGCACCACGTCTTCCTCCCGGACGACCGGCCGGCCGCCGAGTTTCCCTCATGGTGCGGCAGTCCGTCTCGAACCACCGATGCTCACCTCGTCGCGCTGGCGCAGGCGTACGGCGCGCGACTCGCCACCCTCGACACGGGCATTCCCGGCGCCTTCGTCCTGCCCGCTGTTGCCGGGACGGGTTGAGGCCGCGGCCGCACCGCGTCGGTCGTTCCGCCGTCGGCCGGCGCCCGGCACGCCGCGGGGCGTAGAATAGGAGCGCACTTCGCATCCACGGAGGAGGTTCCGAATGCCAGGTCGATGTGTCGCCGTCGCCGCAGTCGTCGCCGCCGTGTGTCTGGCGCCGCTCTCCGCCGCCGGGCAGGCTCCTCCCCGGACGCCGTGGGGCGACCCCGATCTGCAGGGCGTCTGGACCGGCTCCACGCTCACGCCCCTCGAGCGCCCCGCGGACCGGGCCGGGCAGGAGTTCCTGACCGAGGAGGAGGCGGCGGAGCTGGAGCAGCGCGCCGACCGGAACCGGTTCGTCGAGCGCGTGCCGCGCGAGGGCGATCCGGGCACCTACAACCAGATCTGGTTCGATCCGGGCACCCGCGTCATCCCGGACCGGCGCACCGCGCTGATCGTCGACCCTTCCGACGGGCAGGTCCCCTACACCGCCGCGATGGCCGAGCGCGAGCGGCAGCAGCGCGAGTACCGCGTGCACGGCGCGCGCAACACGTGGGTGGACGTCGACACCGGAGAGCGGTGCATGACCGACGGCGTGCCGATGTTCTGGCTGGGCTACAACCCGAATCACCAGATCCTGCAGGCGCCCGGGTACGTGGTCATCCTGCACGAGATGTTCCGCGATCGGCGGATCATTCCGCTCGACGGTCGGTCGCACGGGATCGAGCAGTGGAACGGCGACATGCGCGGGCGCTGGGAGGGCGACACGCTGGTCGTCGAGTCGACGCGGTTCGTCGACGGGACGGCCGAGCGCTGGGCCGCCACGTGGCGCATGCCGACGACCACGATGCAGCTCGTCGAGCGCTTCACCCGCGTCGACGAGAACACGCTGGAGTACGAGTTCACGCTGACCGACCCGGCGAAGTTCACGCGTCCCTGGAGCGTGCGCATGCCGCTGACCACCAACCAGGCGGCGCGCGGCGTGACGGAGGGCCCGCTCTACGAGTACGCCTGTCACGAGGGCAACTACAGCATCGTCAACGTCCTAGCCGGTGCGCGGGCCGAGGAGCAGGCCCCGGCCGCCGGCTCGCGGTAGGCGTGGTCTCGCTCTTCAGCGACACCGAGACCCGGCCTACGGCCGGCATGCGCGCGGCCATCGCGGCCGCCGAGGTCGGCGACGAGCAGAAGGGCGAGGATCCGACCGTCACCCGGCTGCAGGCGCGGGTGGCGGAGCTGCTCGGCAAGGAGGCCGCGCTCTGGCTACCGACTGGCACCATGTGCAACCTGGTGGCCGTCAAGGTGCACACCCGGCCGGGCGACGCGCTGATCGCGGACGGGATGGCGCACGTCATCCGCGCCGAGTCGGGCGGCGCGGCGCTCGCCTCCGGCGTGCTGGTCGAGCCGATCCGGACCGCGCGGGGCATCTTCACGCCGTCCGAGCTGGCTGCCGCCATGGAGCGGGTGACCGCGGTGCCGGTGCCGTACGGCCAGCCCGTGGGCGTCGTCTGCGTCGAGCAGACCCACAACTTCGGCGGCGGCGCGGTCTGGCCGCTGGATGCACTGCGCGCCGTGGCCGCGTGCGCGCGCGAGCGCGGCGTGCCGGTCCACATGGACGGCGCGCGGCTGCTCAACGCCTGCGCCGCGTCGGGCGTCTCCGCCGCGGACTTCGCGGGCGCGGTGGACAGCCTCTGGATCGACTTCACCAAGGGGCTGGGGGCCCCGATTGGCGCCGTCCTCGCCGGAACGAGCGGATTCATCGCGGAGGCCCGGCGCTACAAGCAGCTCTTCGGCGGCGCCATGCGCCAGGCGGGCATCGCGGCCGCCGGGTGCCTGTACGCGCTGGATCATCACGTCGACCGGCTGGCCGAGGATCACGAGCACGCCCGCCTGCTGGCCGCCGGCCTAGCCGCCACGGACTGCATCCACGTCCGCACACCGGAACCCGAGACGAACATGGTCTTCTTCGATGTCCGGGGCCTGGGCATCGGCAACGCGGAGTTCCTGAGGCGCTTGGCCGCGCGGGGCGTCCGCATGGGCGCCGCCGGCGGCGCGATCCGGGCGGTCACGCACCTGGACGTGACCCGCGCCGACATCGAGACGGCGATAGCAGCCGTGCGCCGGGTCCAGGCGGAGTCCGTCGCCGGCTGAGGATGCGAGGCTCGCTCCCCGACGATGGCCATCAACGTCACCTACCACGTGCGGATTCCGTATCCGTTCGAGCGGGTGCTGTCCCAGTATTTCGACCTCGAGCACCTCGAGACGGTGCACCCGACGACCCTTGGGCAGGCGCGCGTGCTGGAGGTCGACGGCCGGCGCATCGTGTTCGAGCAGCGCTGGCCCGCCTGGTTGGGCCTGCGGCTGCGGACCGTCGCCGAGCAGGTCTGGCTGCCGCCGGACCGCATCCGCATCCGGTTCCGCCGGGGGTTGCTGAGGGGGGTCGGCGTGGACACGCACCTGCTGGACCGCGGTGACGAGACGGGCATCGAGGAGACCTATCGCGTCCCGCTCGTCCCGGGCTGGTCGTGGCTGCGGCCGCTGGTCCGCCGGGTCGTGGAGCGCGGCGCGAATCACATCTGGGAGGAAGACCTGGCGGTGGAGTTGTGCCACGGCGGCTGGCCCGGCGTGCCGGGGCGGGAGCCTCCGGGGGCGCCCAGCTCACCGGTCCCAGCGCCGGCCGACGGCGGCGGGCGCTGGATCCGCGCGGCGGAGCGGGTCGACCTGGATGACGGAGGGTCGCGGACGGTGGTCGCCGGTGGCCGCGAGATCGCCGTCTGGCAGCACCAGGGGCGCCTGCACGCGCTCGACAACCGCTGCCCGCATACGGGCGGGCCGCTCGCGCTCGGGCGGGTGGAGCAGGGCCGGGTGGTATGCCCCTGGCACGGCGCCCGCTTCGCGCTCGCCGACGGGCGCCCGTGCGGCGGGCCGGCGGACGGGCCGGTCGCCACACACCCAGTTCGACAGGAGGGCCGCGGCGTCTTCGTCCGCGTGCCGGCCCCGGCTTGACCGCTACCTGCGGCACGGGCCCGTTCGGGATAGACTGGTCTCCGGCATGCTCGACACCCTCACGCTCGCCCGCGAGCTGAAAGACGCGGGCATCGAACCGCAACAGGCCGACGCTATCACGCATGTCGTCCAGCAGGCTGCCGAGCACGCTGATCCTGCCACCCGCGCCGACCTCGACACCCTCCGCGCCGAGGTTCGGGCGGAGCTTGCCGCCCTCGAGGCCCGACTGATCAAGTGGATGATCGGGACCGCGCTCACGGCCACCGGCATCGTCGTCGCCGCCGGAACGGCGTTCGTCGTCGCCGTGTTCAGGGCCTTGGGTTAGTGCTGGCCGGCGCCGCGCGGGCCGGTCTGCCACGCCGCGAGCACGGCCGGCGTCACCTGCTCGCCGGTTTCGTAGTGGATCTTCTGCGCCAGCGTCACGTCCCGCAGCCAGCGGGTCATGATGCGCCGCAGCAGGAGGCGGTCGAGCAGGACGCCCAGCACGCCGAGCCCCACCTCGTAACGCATCCGGTTGACCAGCCAGACGTGGCCGCCGCGCTCGGCCAGGCCGTAGTCGAAGAAGTGCTGGCGGAGCGGCGGCAGCGGGCCCCCGGCGCCGCGGTGCAGGCGCAGGCTGATGCCCTCGGCCTCGCGCCAGGCCGTGACCGTCTCGTCGAGGGTCAGGAGCCGGCCCATCCGGACCCGGCGGCTGGCGCCGACGCCCTCGCGCTGCGGGCCGTTGAAGGCGGCGGCCGTCAGGCGCGGCACGTACCGGTGCGGGGCGGACAGGTCGCGCAGCCGGCGCCAGGCGCCGGCGCGGTCCAGGTCCAGCGGCAGCTCGGCGCGCACTGTCTGCATGCGTGCACTGCACGATATCATTAGGGGCTTCTGAACTTCGTTACGTTGACGGCCGCGCGCCGGCCGGGAGGAACGAGATGTACGTTCGCCGCATCGTCACCGTGCTCGCCCTGCTCACCTTCGCCGGCGGAGCGTCGCTCCCGGCAGGCGCGCAGACCGCGTACGAGCCGCCCCGCCTGCCGGACGGGAGCCCCGACCTGCAGGGCGTCTGGGACTTCCGGACGCTGACGCCGCTCGAGCGGCCGGAGGGCCAGGCCGACAAGGCCGTGCTGACCGCCGAGGAAGCGGCGGCGTACGAGGCGGCCTTCGAGGCGGCCTTCACGCCCGACGGCACGCTGCCCATCGGCGACGTGGGCGCCTACAACAACTTCTGGGTGGATCAGGGCGCTCGGCTCACGGACGATCAGCGGACGTCGCTCATCGTCGATCCGTCGGACGGCAGGCTGCCGGCGCTGCAGCCGGGCGTCGAGATGCACGTCCTGTCGCTCGAGGAGGATCTGCCGGGCACCCGCCCCGTGCGCGTGCGCGCGGCCGGCATCGGCGCCGACAGCTACGAGGACCGCGGGCTGGGCGAGCGGTGCCTGATCGGGTTCAACTCCGGCCCGCCAATCTCCCCGGGCGGCTACAACCAGAACATCCAGATCTTCCAGACGGCGGACCATGTGGTGATCCTCAACGAGATGGTGCACGATGCGCGCATCGTGCCGCTCGACGGCCGGGAGCCTCTGCCGGCGCGGATCACGCAGTGGATGGGCGACTCGCGCGGCCGCTGGGAGGGCGACACGCTGGTCGTCGAGTCGACCAACTTCACGGACAAGATCGCCAGCTTCAACCCGTCGATCGACCGGGCCGTCGGCACCGGCGCCACGCTCCGGCTGACGGAACGGTTCCGGCGCACGGCCGACGACACGCTGTTGTACGAGTACACGGTCGAGGATGCGGCCACGTTCACGCAGCCCTTCACGGCCGCGCTGCCGATGAAGCGGGGCGACGTGCTGTACGAGTACGCCTGCCACGAGGGCAACTACGGACTGTTCAACATCCTGTCCGGCGCACGTGCCGCCGAGCAGTAAGCGGGCCAGGGTGTCAGAAGGGGGCGTTGTGATGAGACGAGCAGTTGTGGCGGTGCTTCTGGGCGGGCTGCTGGCGGCCCTGGCGGCGCAGCCGGCGGACGCGCGCGTGGCCCGCATTGTCGTGGAGCGGACGGCCCCGTACGCCGAGGGCAAGAGCTTCGGCGAGGCGGGACCCTTCGAGCGTCTCGACGGGACGGTCTACCTCGAGGTCGATCCCGACGACCCGCTCAACGCGGTGATCGTCAATCTCGACCGCGCGCCGCGCAACGCGCGCGGGCTGGTGGAGTTCAGCGCGCCGTTCTTCATCATCAAGCCGGTCGACCTCGCGCGCGGCAACGGCAAGCTGCTCTACGGCATCAACAACCGGGGCAACGCCATCGAACTGCCGTTTCAGACCTTCCCGCGGCTGCCGGCCGGGGCGGATCCGGACTCCGGCGACGGACTGTTCTTCCGGCTCGGCTACAGCTTCGTGGACGCCGGCTGGGCGGGCGACGTGCTGACGACGGCGACGCGGCTGGGGGCCAACCTGCCGGTCGCCATGCAGGCGGACGGCAGCCCGATCGTCGCACGGATCCGGATCGAGTATCCGTCCGACCCGACGCGCCAGCCGCTGGGCGGCGATACCTACACGCTGCCGCTCAAGGGCAACGACCGCTTCCTGAGCTACGAGACCGCCGACAGCGATACGGCGCACTCCACCCTGACGGTGCGCGACGCCATCGACGGCAAGCGGCGTCCGATTGCGCCCGACCGGTGGGCGTTCGGGCAGTGCCCCGCGGGCGAGGCGTCGCTGACGCCCTCGACGCTCGACATCTGCTTCTTCGACGGGTTCCACCCAGACAAGGTGTACGAGCTGATCTACCCGGCCCGGAACCCGTGGGTCATGGGGCTGGGGTACGCCGTGACGCGCGACGTCGCCTCGTTCCTGCGCTACGAGACGGCGGACGACGCGGGCACGCCGAATCCGCTGGCGCGCAGCGCCGATGCCGTGGGCATCCGCCGCGCCTACGGGCTCGGCATCTCGTCCACCGGGATGTACATGCGCGACTACCTGTACCTCGGCTTCAACGAGGACGAATCGCACCGGCAGGTGTTCGACGCGGTGCGCATCCACATTCCGGGCTCGCACCGGCTGTTCGCGAACGTGGAGTTCGCCGACCCCAACATCTACTCCCGGCAGGACCGCACGGCCGACTTCACCTCGCAGTCGCACCCGCCCCTGACGTACGCCGTGACGACGGATCCGGTGACGAACGTCCGGGACGGCATCCTGAAGCGGCCGGCAACCGACCCGCTCGTGTTCCACGTCGACACGAGCAACGAGTTCTGGCAGATGAAGGCCTCGCTCAACGTCCATGACGGCCACGGCAACGCCGTGCCCATCCCGGACAACGTGCGCCTGTACCTGCTGGCCAGCCATCCGCACGGCGGCAGTCCGGGCGTCGGGCTCGTGCCGACGGACCGTGGGGCCTGCGAGCACGTCACGAACAGCTACGGGGGCGCGGCGCCGTTGATGCGGGCGCTGCTCGTGGCGCTCGACGCGTGGGCCGACCAGGGCCTCGAGCCGCCCGAGAGCAACTACCCGGACGTGCGGCGAGGCACGCTGGCCACCGTGGACGAGGTGGCGCGGACGTTTCCCGGCATTCCCGGGGTCACCTTCCCGACGACGGTGAACGGCCTCGACGTGCTCGGCTTCGGCCCCACGTTCGGCTCGCAGGGCGGTCGACAGACCGTGCTGCCGCCGACCCGCGGGGCGTCGTACCAGGTGCTGGTGCCGACCACCGACCGCGACGGGCACGACATCGCCGGGGTGCGCACGGTCGACATCGAGGTGCCGGTGGGCACGAACACCGGCTGGAACCTGTACGCAGCCGGCCCGCGCGGCCGCGACCTGTGCGGGCTGACCGGGTCGTTCTTCCCGTTCGCCCGCACGCGCGCGGAGCGGCTCGCCAGCGGCGACCCGCGCCTGTCGCTCGAGGAGCGCTACGGCGACCACGCCGGCTTCGTGGCGGCCGTCAAGCGGGCCGCGGACGATTCGGTGGGGCGGCGGCTCCTGCTGCAGGAGGACGCCGACTTGATCGTCGAGATGGCCGAGAACAGTGACATCCTGCGCTAGCAGCCTGTGGTGAAAGTCGC
>JAAXGX010000176.1 GCA_012271165.1 Vicinamibacteraceae bacterium
AGGAAGAACGACAGCCGCGACGCCAGCTCGAGGTCGGCCAGCGGATAGGGCGTGCCCGGCGCCAAGCCGGCGGGATCCTGCTCGACGCGAAACAGGAAGTAGGGACTGACGAGTATCCGCTGCAGGGCAAGCTCGATGCCGGCCTCGAACCCGCCCGCCGCGCGTCCCGACTCGTAGAAGCCCAGCAGCGTCCGTAGATCCGCCTCGGTGACCGGCCGGCGGAACGCCCGGCGCGCCAGCGCCGCGACGATGTCCCGCGCGCACCCCCGCTCCCGCGCCGCCGAGTCTCCGGGCGCCGGCCGGCAGGTGAAGATGCGGCGCCGGCTCGGCGTCGCGCCCGGTCCGGCCACGTGGTAGGGGCCGCGAATCTCCAGCCCCCCGATGCCCGCGAGCCCGAGCTTCGCGTGGTAGTAGTCCCACGACTGCGGCTGGACGGGCTTCTCGGGCGGCCCCTCGATCGCGCTCGACGGGTTCCGGAACGTCACCCCGACCACGTGCGGCCCGGCGGTCACCGCGACCCGCAGCTCGAGCTCGTCGTCCGCGTGGGTCAGATAGTTCGCCAGCGCCGTGTAGGTGGCCTCGAGCCCCTCCGCGCCCCGCTCTATCTCCTCGCCGCCGACCGCGAACGACCTGACCCGCTGCCCGTCGATGAGCACGTCGATGCGGTAGCTGTGGAGCAGGCCCCGGATCTCGTCGATGCGGTTGCGCTGCATGCGGACCTTGAGCAGGTACTCGCCGTCCATCGGGAAGTAGTGCCGAATGGCGACGCCCCCGCGCGTGCCCAGCGGCAGCTCGGCGTCGGTGCGCCCGTCCTGCGCGAGCGTGCGCGGCACCCGGTACAGCACGGCGCGCTCGGCCGGGTCGCCGACGGCGAGCCGGCTGACCTTGCGCGCTGCCGACAGGTAGCGTTCCAGCAGCAGCGGCGAGACCGTCAGCACGTCCGCGATGTTGTCGAATCCGCCGCCCGAGTCGTCGGCCGGCAGCAGCGCGGCGACGTCCACCTCGAGATCGAGGAGGTCGCGCACGGCGTTGCCGTATTCGGTGCGGTTGAGCCGGTGCACCGCGGGCCGGCCGGGGTCCGGGTGCTCGCGGGCGAAACCGTCCAGCGCCGCGGTGAGCCGCGCGACGAACGGGGCGGCCTCGCCCGGCGTGGGACGCGGCCGTCCGGCGGGCGGCATGTCGCCGCTGCGGAGCTTCCCGAGGACCTTCTCCCACCGCTCGGGATCGCGCTCGACGGCGCCGATCTCCAGCGCCTGCAGCGTCAGTCCCGCCGTCCGCAGCCGGTCGTTGTGGCAGGCCTCGCAGTAGCGCTCCAGCAGGCCGCGGCCGGCGGCGGCGCGCCGCTCTGCCTGGCCGGGATGCGGCGCGGCGTGGGCCGGGGCGGCGGCGAGGCACACCAGCGCGACGAGCCGTGCCCCGAAGAACGTCGTCACCGGCATGCTCTACGGATCTCAAATCAAAACCGCGCAAGTTGCAAGCCGCACGCGACACGATCCGGGCGGTGCGCGCCGGCCGAGGCGGGCGGCATGCGAGAATGGCGTGACTCTGCCGCGGAGGAGCATGCCATGACCGGTGCCCGACACGCGACCCACGCCGCGTCCCTCCGGGTCGTTCTGACGACGGTCGCGCTCGCCGGCGGCGGCGGGTTGCCGGCGCGTGCCGCGGATGACCTGCGGCTCGTCGAGGCCGCCAGGCGGAACGATCCGGCCGCCGTGCGCGTCCTGCTGGCGGAGGGGCTGGACGTCGACGCGCGCCACCCCGACGGCTCCACGGCGCTGCTGTGGACGACCCATTACGACGAGGAGGAGACCGCCGCGCTGCTGATCGCGGCCGGGGCCGACGTGGACGCGGCCAACGACTACGGCGAGTCGCCGCTCTCGCAGGCCGGCCGGAACGGGAACGCTGAGCTCGCCGCTGCGCTGCTGGCGGCGGGCGCCGATCCGCACGCCGTGAAGCCGACCGGCGAAACGCTCCTGATGACCGCCGCCCGCGCCGGCAGCGGCGCCGTCGTCGACCTGCTGCTCGCCCGCGGCGCGGCGGTCGACGCCCGGGAATCCGCCAACGGCCAGACGGCGCTGATGCTGGCCGCGGCCCACCGGCAAAACACCGTCGCCCGCGCCCTGATCGCGGCCGGCGCCGACGTGAACGCCGCGTCGACGCGCGGCTCCACGGCGCTGCACTTCGCCGTGCAGCAGGGCGACGTGCCGCTGGCCAGGCTGCTGCTCGCGGCGGGCGCGGACATGCACGCTGCGCTCACCGTACGCCAGATGGACCAGTTCACGCTGGGCCTGGTGGAGACCTTCGACCGCCAGACACCGCTGTGGCTGGCCATCACCAACTGCCGCCGCGACGGCCTCGAGTACTTCGGGTCCACCGAGCCCCATCCCGTGTCGCTCTCCTGCCCCGTCAACGCGGAGCTCGGCGCACTCTTCCTGGAGCAGGGCGCGGATCCCAACGCCGCCGACGGCGCGGGCTTCCGGCCGCTGCACCGCGCGGTGCAGGCGGGAATGCCCGAGCTCGTCGCGGCGCTGCTGGCGCACGGCGCGGACCCCGACACGCGGGTGCCGCCCGACGTCCGGCAGTGGACCGGGGAGAATCGCGGCGGCGCGCGGACCATTGCACCCGTCCCGATCGGCGCGACGCCGCTCTTCATCGCGGCCTGGACGCACAATCCCGAGATCATGCGGACGCTGCTGGCGGCCGGCGCCGACCCGCACCTGGCCGCCGCGGACGGGACGCCCCCCCTGGCAGCCGCCGCCGGGACGCGCGGCCGGCCGCCCATGGGCTACTCCCGCCAACTCGATACGCCCCGCATGCTCGCGGCGGTCCGGATCGCGCTGGACGCCGGCGCCGACGTCAACGCCGCCAACATCGCCGGGCGCACGGCAATGCACGGCGCGGCCGCCCTCGGGTCGACCGCGCTCATCGAGCTGCTGGCCGAGCGCGGGGCCCGGATCGACGTGGAGGACAACGAGGGCCGGACCCCGCTCGACCTGGCTACCGAGGGGGGCGGCTACGAAGAGGCGGGCTCCGACGGCGCGGCACCGCTGCTGAAGACCCTGGCGGACCGGTGACCGTCGGCGGCGAGGCAGGGTGGTGCCGGTGCAGGGACTTGAACCCCGGACCTAGCGGATATGAGCCGCTCGCTCTAACCAGCTGAGCTACACCGGCATGCTGCAGACGGCCAGCAGCAACCCATTATAGCGAAGGCGCCTGCAACCGGGCGCCTCGCCCGTCCCGGTGCGACGCGGGGGTTCGCCACACGCTGCTACACGACCAGCATCGCGTCGCCGTAGCTGTAGAAGCGGTAGCGCCGCGCGACCGCTTCCGCGTACGCGGCCAGCACCGTCTCGCGGCCGGCGAAGGCGCTGGCGAGCACGACCAGCGACGAGCGCGGCAGGTGGAAGTTGGTGAACAGCGCGCCCACGACGCGGAAGTCGAATCCCGGCGAGATGTACAGATCCGTCGATCCGGAACCCGCCTCGACTCGTCCGGCGCCGAGCTGTCCCGCCGCCTCGAGCACGCGCGTAGTGGTCGTCCCGACAGCCACGATCCGGCGGCCGTCGTCGAGCGCGGCGTTGATGGTGCGCGCCGCGGCCGGGGTGATCTCGAACGGCTCCGCCGCCAGGCGGTGCGACTCGACGTCCTCGCCGCGGATCGGCTGGAAGGTTCCGTAGCCCACGTGCAGCGTGATCGTGGCGCGGGCGACGCCCCGCGCCGCGAGCGCCTTGAGCAGCTCGGTCGTGAAGTGCAGCCCCGCCGTCGGGGCCGCCACGGAACCGCGCGCCCGCGCATACACGGTCTGGTACCGCTCGCGGTCGCCGGCTGCGGGCGAACGCTTGATGTAGGGGGGCAGCGGGACGTGCCCGATCGCGTCGACAGCGGCATCCACGTCCCCGCCGTCGTCGGCGGTCAGCCGCACGGTTCGACGCCCGTGGAAGTGACAGGCCAGCACCTCGAGCCGCAGCCGGCAGCCGGCCGCCTCGAAGACCGCGCGCGCGCCCTCCCTGAGCTTCTGCCCGGGGTGCAGCAGGACGTCCCAGCGCTCGTCGTCGAGGCGCGCGAGCAGGAGGCACTCGACGCTGCCTCCGCTCGGGTCGCGGCGACCGAGCAGGCGCGCCGGGTACACGCGCGTGTCGTTGACGACCAGCACGTCGCCCGGCTCGAGCAGCGCCGGCAGGTCGGCGACCCGCTGGTGCGTGGACTGCCCGCTGCGCCGATCGAGCCGCAGCAGGCGGGCTTGGTCGCGCCGCGGGTGCGGCTCCTGCGCGATCAGCTCGGGCGGCAGGTCGTAGTCGAAGTCCGAGATCGGTGTCGGCAAGCGGCTGTGCTCGACCGTGCGCGAACTGTCAGTAGGCCCACCGCAGCAGGACCGCGCCGACCGTGAAGCCGGCGCCCACGGCGGCCAGCAGCACGCGGTCGCCCTTCTTCAGACGCCCCTCCGCGAGCGCATCGGCCAGCGCGAGCGGAATGGTCGCGGCCGTGGTGTTGCCGTAGCGGTCGATGTTGATCACGACCCTGGAGGCGTCGAGACCGAGGCGCTCGGCCGTGCTGGTGATGATCCGCCGGTTGGCCTGGTGCGCCACGAAGAGGTCGACGTCGGCCGCGCTCATCCCGTTCTGCGTGAGCACCCGGCGGCAGGCCTCCTCCATCTTGCGCACCGCGAACCTGAAGACCGTCGCGCCGTCCTGGCGCACGTAGTGCATGCGCTTCTCGACCGTCTCGTGCGTGGCCGGATGCAGGCTGCCCCCCGCGGGCATGCACAGCGCCGGCCCGCCGCTGCCGTCCACCTCGTGGGCGAAGTCCAGCAGGCCGACGCCCGGCTCGGTCGCGGGCGAGATGACCACCGCGCCGGCTCCGTCGCCGAACAGGACGCACGTGGCGCGGTCCTGGTAGTCGATGATCGATGACATCACGTCGGCCCCGATCACCAGGGCGTGCTCGTGGGCGCCGGTCGAGACGAGTTGTGCGCCGGCGGTCAGCGCGTACGTGAACCCGGAACAGGCCGCGCCGAGGTCGAAGCCCCAGGCGTTGGACGCCCCGATCTTCGTCTGCACGAGGCACGCCGTGCTGGGAAAGAACATGTCGGGGGTCGTGGTCGCGACGACGATCACCCCGATGTCGTCCGGCGTCAGACCGGCCTGCTCGAGCGCACGCGAGGCGGCCTGCCGGGCCAGATCCGAGGTGGCCGTGCCCTTGTCCACGACGTGCCGCTGGCGGATTCCCGTGCGCTGCAGAATCCACTCGTTCGAGGTGTCGACCAGCTTCTCGAGATCGGCGTTCGTCAGCAGGCGGGGGGGCACATAGGTCGCCAGCGCGGCAATCCGGGTCCCGCGGAGCTGCGTGCCGCCGTACAATCTGCCGCCGCGTCCGTTCGTCACGCGTCTCCGCCCCTCTCCGCCGCTCCGCCGTTCACCAGAGCCGCGCGCTGCGCTCGGGCCCGGGCCTCCCGAAGTAGTTGTACGCCCGTTCGGTCGCGACGCGACCCCGCGGGGTGCGGTCGATGAAGCCGGTCTGAATGAGGAACGGCTCGTAGATGTCCTCGATGGCTTCCTTCTCCTCGCTGATCGCCGCGGCGATGCTGCTCAGGCCGACGGGCCCGCCGCCGAACTTGTCGATGATGGCCTCGAGCAGCCGCCGGTCGGCTTCGTCGAAGCCGTTGTCGTCGACCTCGAGCAGCTCGAGCGCGCGCCGGGCCACGGCGAGGTCGACGGCGCCGTCCGCGCGGACCTCCGCGTAGTCGCGCACGCGCCGCAGCAGGCGGTTGGCGACGCGCGGCGTCCCGCGGGCGCGCCGGGCGAGCTCCCGGGCCGCCGGCTCGTCGATCGGCACCCCCAGGATGCGCGCCGAGCGCGTCACGATCTCGCGCAGCTCGTCCTGCGTGTAGAAGTCGAGCCGATGCACGATCCCGAACCGGGCGCGAAGGGGCGAGGTGAGGAGGCCGGCGCGCGTGGTCGCGCCGACCAGGGTGAACCGCTGCAGCGGCACCTTGACCGACCGCGCGCTCGGGCCCTGCCCGATCATGATGTCCAGCTCGTAGTCCTCCATCGCCGGATAGAGGATCTCCTCGACGACCGGGCTCATGCGGTGGATCTCGTCGATGAAGAGGACTTCGTGCTGCGCGAGGTTCGTGAGCAGCGCAGCGAGGTCGCCGGGCTTCTCCAGCACGGGCCCGGACGTCGCCCGGACCTGCACCCCGAGCTCGCCGCCGACGACGTAGGCTAGCGTCGTCTTGCCCAGCCCGGGCGGTCCGTAGAGCAGCACGTGGTCGAGCGCCTCGCCGCGCTTGCGGGCCGCCGCGATGGACACGGTCAGGTTCTCGCGCACGCGCTCCTGGCCGACGTAGTCGGCGAGCGTGCGCGGCCTGAGACCGACCTCGTACTGCTCCTCCTCGCCGACCGGCGCCGCGCTGACGACCCGTTCCGTTGTCACGATCCCCCGGTCTCGGCCCGCGCTCAGCCCGCAAGCTCGCGCAGCGCCCGCCGCAGCGTCCCCTCGAAGCCCGCCGCTCCCGCCCGGCGGGCGGAATCGAGCGCGCGCTCGGCCGCTGTACGATGGTACCCGAGGTTGAGCAACGCCGACAGCACGTCCGCGCGACCGTCGTCGCCCGTCGCCCCCGGCTCATCGTCCTCGAGCCCGCGAACCCCTGCGTCGGCGAGCCGATCCCTGAGCTCCAGACCGATCCGTTCGGCCGTCTTCCTGCCGACGCCGGGAATCCTCGTGAGCCGGGCGACGTCGCCGTGGCGCACCGCCTGGATGAAGTCGGGGGGCTCCATCCCGGACAGCACGGTGAGCGCCAGGCGCGGGCCGACGCCGTTGACGGCGATCAGGTGCTCGAAGAGCTGGAGCTCGAGCGCCGTGGCGAAACCGAACAGCGCCAGCGTGTCCTCGCGCACGTGCGTGTGCACGCGCAACGCCACCTCCGCACCGGTTTCGCCGAGGCCGTAGAAGGTCGAGAGCGGCACGTGGAGCTCGTACCCGACGCCATGGACGTCGACCACGATGCGGTTGGGCTGCTTGTCGCCGAGGCGGCCGCGCAGGGATCCAATCATCTATGCGCTGCCGCGCGGGACATGACGGCGCCAACTGCGCGCGCCGCTGGTCGCGCCCCGGCGCCTCCTTGCCAGGCCGTTCGAGTGCGCGTGGCACACGGCCACCGCCAGGGCGTCGGAGACGTCCAGCGGCGTGGGGGGCTGCTCCATCCCCAGCAGCAGCGCCACCATCTGCTGGACCTGGCGTTTCTCCGCGCGGCCGTAGCCCACCACCGCCTGCTTCACCTCGGCCGGCGTGTACTCGCAGATCGTGACGCCGGCCGCGGCCGCCGCCAGCATCAGCGCGCCGCGGACATGCCCCAGCACGAGGGCGGAGCGGACGTTCCGCGCGTAGAACAGGTCCTCGAGCGCCACGACATCCGGCCGGTGCCGCGCCAGCAGCTCGGCCAGTCCGCGGTGCACGACCAGCAGCTTTTCCGCAAGGGGTATGCGCGGGGGCACGGTGACCGCGCCGCAGTCGACGACGTGCTGACGGCTGCCCTCCGTCTCGATGCAGCCGTAGCCGGTGCGCTGGGAGCCGGGGTCCACCCCGAGTATTCTCACGCCAACGACGCCTCGATCTCCTTGGCGTCGATGTCGAAGTTCGACCAGACGTGCTGCACGTCGTCGTGGTCCTCCAGCACTTCCATCAGCTTGAGGATCTGGCGCGCGGGAGCACCCTCGAGCTTCACGTAGTTCTGCGGCAGCATCGCCAGCCGCGCGCTCACCGTCTCGACCCCCGCCTGCCTGACGGCCTCGAGGACGGCCTCGTACGCCTCCGGGGCGGTGACGACCTCCCAGCTGTCCTCGTCCTCGCGGAAGTCGTCGGCGCCCGCATCGATGGCCACGGTCATGAGCGCCTCCTCGTCGACGCCATCCTTGTCGACGAGGAGATGCCCGTGCTTCGTGAACATCCAGGCCACGCTGTTGGTGGTGCCGAGATTGCCGCCGTGCTTCGACAGCAGGTGCCGGATCTCGCCCACCGCGCGGTTGGTGTTGTCGGTCAGCACCTCGATGAGGAGCGCGGCTCCGCCGGGGCCGTAGGCCTCGTACGTCACCTCCTCGTAGGAGACCCCGGGCTCCTCGCCCGTACCGCGCCGGATGGCCCGCTTGATGTTGTCGGCCGGCATGTTCGCCGCCTTCGCGTCGGCAACCACCGTGCGCAGGCGCGGGTTGCTGTCCGGGTCGCCGCCGCCGTCGCGGGCGGCGACCGTCAGCTCCTTGATGATGCGGGTGAACACCTTGCCGCGCTTGGCGTCGGCAGCCCCCTTCTTGTGCTTGATCGAGTGCCACTTGGAATGGCCTGACATGGGAATGTTCTCCGGCTGTGTGAACGACGGGAGACGCGAGGCCGGAACGCGGGACAGCCGCCCGGGCTCGCGACGACCGCAATCATTATGGCAGAAGTCGACGCACGCGGGCGCGGTCCGGCCGGCGCGGCACGAGCGGTATGATAGAGAGTGCTGGCGAGTGCGCGGCAACGGCCGGCAGGATAGACCATGTCACTGATACCCGACTGGGCCCCCAACGTCCATCCGCTCGTCGTGCACTTCCCGATCGCGCTCCTCGTGGCAGGGCTCGTGGTCGACCTGCTCAGCCTGCTCATGCGGCGGCGGCCGGCGCTCCGGCACACGGCGACCTGGCTCTACTGCGGCGGCGCCGCCACCGCCGGCCTCGCCTACCTGAGCGGCGAGCGCGGCGCCGATGCGATGCTGCTGCCGGCCCAGGTTGCGCCGCTCGTGAGCGAGCACGCCGACTGGGCCTTCCGGACGACCTTGTTCTTCACCGTGCTGGCCGCGGTGCGTCTGGCCGTCTCGTACGTCCTGCCGCCGCGCCCGGCCGTCCTCTGGGCGGCGTTCGTCGCGGCCCTGATCGGCGTGGGGATGCTGAACGAGACGGCGGAGCGCGGCGGGCTGCTGGTCTATCAGCACGGGCTCGGCGTGCAGGCCATCACCACCGACGAGTCGGTCGACGAGCTCCTCGCGGAAGCCGGCGCGGAGCCGACGGACCCCGGCATCATCGACCTGCAGGGCGGCTCGTGGGTCTGGCGGCCGGTCCTGGGCGCCCCGGCCGTGCTCGCGGACCAGTTCACCTGGCTGCGAGGCGACGCTTCGGGTCTGGCGGCCGAGATGGTGGACGACCAGGAAAAGGGCCCCGTGCTGAGCCTCGCCACCCAGGGGCCGGCGGCGCTGTTCGTTACCGGCGGCGAGCTCGACGCCGCCCAGGCCGACGTGTACGTCAATCTCGACGGGTTCGACGGCGAGCTGCAGCTCGTCCTCCACGCCCGGGACGACCGCACGTTCGACTTCTTCTCCATCGCCGGCGCGACCGCGAAGCTGGGCCGGATGGAGGACGGCACGCCGACGGTCTTCGAGGAGGGCTCGTTCGAGGCGTCGGGCTGGCTCTTCCTGCGCCTGTTCGGCGGCGACGGGCACTTCCGGGGCTACGTGAACGGCGACCTGCTGACGCACGGGCACGCCGACGACCTGGCGCCCGGCCGCTTCGGACTCCGAGTCGACGGCGCCGGGACCCTCCTCGTGCAGCAGATCCAGGTGCAGGCGGTCGGCTAGCTAGCCGCGATCCAGGCGCATCGCCAGCGGGATGAAGACGATGCCGTTCACGGCCCGCTCGGGGCCGGTCTGCCGGAACCCCATCCGTTCGTAGGCCCGGACGCCGTAGCGTGACGAGTTGATGGTCACCCGCTCGACGTCCGGCCGGCGGGCGCGGGCCTCCGCCAGCCCGCGCTCGAGGAGCCCGGCGGCGATCCCCCGCCGGTGGAAGGCCTTCGCCACGAACAGCAGCGCGACGTGGTTGCAGTCGCGCACCTCGATCATGCCCGCCAGAACGCCGTCCACCTCGGCGACCATCACGAAGTGTTCCCCCTCGGCCCGCCGGCGCAGCGCCTCCGCCTCGGCGTAGCGCCGGAACTCGGCCACACCCTGCTCGGTGGTGTAGTCGGGCGCGATGAACTCGTCGAACGAGGCCAGCACGAGCGCGGCGATCGGCTCGGCGTCGTCCGGCGTCATCATCCGGATCCAGGCGGCGGCTTCAGGCACGGCGCTATTCCTGCGCGACATCATAGTGCTCCCACAGGTATTCCGGAAAATACGTGTGGAGATGCAGGAAGACTTCGTGCACCAGATTGATCGACCGCGTGACGCCGTACGCGTGATGCCCGGGCTTCGCCACGACGTGCAGCAGCATCGTGCCGCGCCGGCTCGAGCAGCTCGACCGCGCGCGCCGCGGGTCGATGCGACGGTGGGCGGGCAGCGTCCTGGCCGAGCGCCCCTCGACGAAACGCTCCAGCGCCGCGTACAGCGCCGAGCGCACGCGCACGTGCGGCAGCACGTTGGTGAACGTCAGCGTGCCCGAGGCAGGCTCGTAGGTGAGGGTGAACGGCTCGCGGCCCAGCCACAGAAAACGGAAGTAGTGGCGGCCCGCCCGCGCGGGCCGCTCCGTGTAGCCTCGAAACACGCCCCGGTCGGCGTACGCCTGGAGGCGCCGGCGAACCGCCGCCAGCTCGTTGCCGACCGCTGTCATGCTCCGTGCGCCCGGCGGTTAGTGGTTGTACGACATGATGCCCGGCTCGACCTTGCCGAGGAATCCGGGCGGGTACTGGCTGCGCACCCAGAACTCCTTCTTGGCCTGCACGTTCAGGACCGCCGGGCGGCTCTCGCTCAGCGCCACCTCGTACGCGCGGTCGAGCGCCGGCCGGAAATCCTGCGGGCGCGTGACGTACTCGCCGTGGGCGCCCAGCGCCTCCCCCACCTTGTCGTACCGCACGTTTTCCTGGAACAGGTGAACGGGCAGGCCGGTGGGGCTGTTGCGCTGGCCCGTCCACGTGCCCCACGCGTTGTTGTTGTAGACGATCAGGACGACCGGCAGCCGGTACTTCGACAGGGTCTCCAGCTCCATGCCGGAGTAGCCGAACCCGCCGTCGCCCGTGATGGCGACGACCGGATGCCCCTCGTAGCCGGCCTGGGCGCCGACGCCGTGCCGGACGGCGACCGCCGCGCCGAGCGCGTAGCCGACGTCCGGCCCGATGGCGCCGTACTGGTAGGCGCCGTTGATCACCTGTCCCGGGCGGAATGCACGCAGGTAGCGGCGCGTGTAGCGCGCCACGCCGTAGCCGCCCTGGACCACGGTCGTGCGCTCGCGCGGCAGGTTGCCGTGGTACAGGAAGTCGGCGACCTCCTTGCCGATGACCGCCGGGTGAACCGCGTCGGTGTAGCCCAGTCCGGTGCGATAGAACTCCTCGTTCTCCGCCTCGAACTCGCGCCGGGCGGCCGCGACCTCGGCCACCCAGGCGTCGCGCCGCTGGCTGGGCATGGCCTCGGCCAGCGCCTCGAGCGCGACCATCTCGTCGGCGACGATTCCGATCTCGATCGGCAGGTTGCGGCCGATGTCCTCCGCCGCCGGATCGATGCGGATGTAGCGCGCATCGGGTCCGAAGGCGAACTCGCCGACGGTCGGCATGCAGTACTGCCCGACCAGCAGCACGACGTCGGCGCTGGCCAGCGCCCCGGGGGCGGCATCCGCCGACAACTCGTGGTCGGCGGGGAACTGTCCCTTCATCGCGCCCGACTCGACCACGGGGATGTGGGCCTTCTCGGCCAACCGCCGCAGCGCGTCCCAGGCCCTGTGGTAGAAGACGCCGTTGCTCGAGACGATGATCGGCCGCGCGGCGGCCCGCAGCAACCGGACGGCCGCGTCGATCGCCCGCGGCTCCGGATACGGCTTCGCCTCGGTGCGGTACTGCGTCTTGTCGTAGTAGTACTCCAGCTCGCTGGCGTCGGCGAACCGCGCGCCGGCCACCTCGGCCGGAAAATCCAGGTGCACCGGCTTCGGGACCCCGGTCCTGAGCTGCCGGAAGGCGTACCCGGCGTACTCCCACGTGCGCTCCGGCGTGATCAGCCGCTTGCCGTACTTGCGCAGGCCCTCGGTGGTCGGCTGCTGGTAGCAGTCCTGGATGCCGCGCTCCGTGTCGTCGCCGCGGATGGTCGTGTTGCTCGCCAGCACCAGCATGGGAGAGCGCGCGGCGTTCGCCGCCGCGATGCCGCAGATCATGTCGGTGAAGCCCGGGCCCTCGGTGCCGGACGTCGCGGCGATCTCGCCCGTCGTGCGGCAGAACGCATCGGCGGCGTGACACAGCGACCCCTCGTGCCGGCCCGAGTAGGTCGGAATCCCCGCCGCCGCCATCGCGTGCACGACCAGATAGTTGCCGGGACAGCAGAAGAGCGCGGCGACGCCCTCCTCCTTGCAGGCCCTGGCGAACACCTGCGCGCCGATCATCGGAAACTCGAGGGGCGCCGCGGGGACCTTGGCGGCCTCGGCGAACTCCTTCGGAATGGCGATCGGCCGGGCGTCGTCCTCCGCCGCCAGGGCCGCGCGACCGGTGCCGAGCGCCGCCGCCGTGGCGCCGGCGCCGCCGAGCACTGCCTGGCGCATGAAGGCGCGCCGCGACTCGGTCCCCGCCCGGGCAGCCTGCTTCGTAGTCCGCTTCCTGGTCTTCATGGCGACCTCTTCCTCATTCAGACGGGGCTGCGCCCCGAACCCCCGGCGTCCGCTTGCGGGGGACCCTGGCTGCAATCCTACCGGAGTCCGCGTCTTGCTACCACGTTGACTCCTGGTTCCCGCGTCACCCCCCGACAGCGACGCCCGCCACCTCGAAGCGGGCGCCGAACAGCAGCGGGCCGGAGCCGAGGAAGGCGCGGGCCGGGGGCTCGCCGGTGAAGTACTCGCGGTACACGCGGTTGAACACGCCGTAGAGGGACACGTCCGCGCAGAAGACCTGGACGTTGACGAGATCGTCCATGGTCATGTCCGCCTCGGCCAGCACCGCCTGCACGCCGTCGAGGACGTTGCGCGCCTCCTGCTCGGCGGTCGCCGGCAGGCGGCCGGTCTGCGGGTCCATCCCCAGCCGGCCCGCGACGTAGAGCGTGTTGCCGGCCAGCACGGCATCGCTGAACGGCGCGGCCACGGTGCGCCCGGGCAGGTTGATGACGCGCGGGGCGGCCGAGCCCTGCGCGGCGCTCAGCACCCCCACGACGCTCGCCACCAGCGCGCCGACGACGACGCCGCCGATGAACACGAATGCGTTCCCGTGAGTCCTCATCACATTCCTCCATGGGACAGGGCCGCGTCCCGAACCCCCGGCGGCCCCTGCGACAATCGATCAGGCTCCGGTCAGCAGCACGGTCGACCCGGTCGTCTTCCGCGCCTCCAGATCCCGATGCGCCTGGGCGGCGTTCGCCAGTTCGTACGTCTGGTTGACCTCGATCCGCACCACCCCGCGGCCGACGACGTCGAACAGCTCGGCGGCGGTCGCCTCGAGCTCCGCGCGCGTCGCCGTGTAGGTGGCCAGCGTGGGACGGGTCAGATAGAGCGACCCCTTCGGCGCCAGCACCCCCGGCGGGAAGGGCTCGACGGCGCCCGACGCGTTTCCGAAGCTCACCATCAGGCCGCGCGGCTGCAGGCAGTCGAGCGAAGCGTTGAACGTGTCCCTGCCGACGGAGTCGTAGACCACCGGGACCCCCTTGCCTCCGGTCAGCTCCCGCACGCGATCGACGAAGCTCTCCTCCGTGTACACGACCGGATGGTCGCAGCCGTGCGCCTTCGCGAGCTCGGCCTTCGCGCGCGTTCCCACGGTCCCGATGACCGTCGCGCCGAGGTGCTTCAGCCACTGGCACGCGATCAGGCCGCACCCGCCGGCCGCCGCGTGGAAGAGAATCGTATCGCCCGGCTGCACGGCGTACGTCCGGCGAACGAGGTACTGCACCGTGCACCCCTTGAGCATCACCGCGGCCGCCTGCTCGTCGCTGATCCCGTCGGGAATCCTCACCAGCTGCGTTGCCGCGACCAACCGGCGCTGCGTGTAGCTGCCGAGGTTCATGCAGTAGACGACGCGATCGCCGACCGCGACCTCGGTCACGCCGTCGCCCACCGCCTCGACGACGCCGGCGCCCTCATTGCCCAGGGTCACCGGGAACGACGGCGCCGGATAGAGCCCGGTCCGGAAGTAGACGTCGATGAAGTTGAGACCGGCCACGGTCTGGCGGACCAGCGCCTCGCCCCGTCCCGGATCCGGAACGTCGACCGCCTCCCAGCGCAGGACCTCGGGACCGCCGGTCTCGTGAATGCGCACCGCGTGTGTCATCGATCGCTCCCCTGTCTGCCGTCGTGTCGGCGCCGTCGCAAGCCCATCCTAGCAGCCCCGGGAAGCGGGCGCGCGCGTTGCGCTACCATTAGGAACGCTCCATGGCCTCCGACACCGGCGCGTTCGACACCCACCACCCGCCGTCACCGGACCTGCTCGCGGACTGCGTGCACTGCGGCTTCTGCCTGCCGCCGTGCCCGACGTACGCGTTGTGGAGCCGCGAGACCGACTCGCCGCGCGGGCGGATTCACCTGCTGCGGGTGGCGCTCGAGGGCAAGGCATCCATCACGCCGGAGTTCGCGCGTCACTTCGACACCTGTCTCGGCTGCATGGCCTGCATGACCGCCTGCCCCTCCGGCGTGCAGTACGACAAGCTGGTGGAAGCCGCCCGGCCGCAGCTCGAGCGGCACGTGCGGCGGCCGCTGGCCGACCGGCTCTTCCGCCGGCTGATCTTCGCGCTGTTTCCCTACCCGCGCCGCCTGCGCTGGCTCGCGCTCGAGCTGTGGGCCTATCAGCGGCTCGGGCTGCAGCGGCTGGCGCGCGCCACCGGCCTGCTGGACGCGCTCCCGGCGCGCCTGCGCGCCATGGAGGCCGTGGCGCCTCGCGTCTCGGTCGCCGGCGCCTGGTCGTCGATGCCCGGCGTCATTCCCGCGACCGGGACGCCCCGGCGGCGGGTCGCGTTGCTGCTCGGCTGCGTGCAGCGCGTCTTCTTCAGCGACGTCAATCGTGCGACGGCCCGCGTGCTCGCCGCCGAAGGCTGCGAGGTGGTGGTCCCGCAGGCCCAAGGGTGCTGCGGCGCGCTGATGCTGCACGCCGGCCTCGAGGACGACGCCGCGGCGCTGGCGCGGCGCTTCATCGACGCGTTCGAGCCGTCGCTCGCCCGCGTCGACGCCATCGTGATCAACGCGGCCGGGTGCGGGTCGACGCTCAAGGAGTACGGCCACCTGCTGCGCGACGATCCGGCGTACGCGGCGCGCGCGGAGGCCCTTGCTTCCAAGTGCCGGGACATCTCCGAGGTGCTGGCCGACCTCGATCCGCAGGCGCCCCGACACCCGGTCCCCATGCGCGTGGCCTATCACGATGCTTGCCACCTGCAGCATGCGCAGGGCGTCAGCGCCGAGCCGCGGCGGGTGCTGGCGACCATCCCGGAGCTCGACGTGTGCGAGGTGCCGGAAGGCGGGCTCTGTTGCGGATCGGCGGGCATCTACAACCTCGTCGAGCCGGAAGCCGCGGACGCTCTCGGGCGGCGCAAGGCCGGGCACATCCTCTCGACCGGAGCTGACGCGGTCGTGTCGTCGAATCCGGGTTGCCTGCTGCAGCTCGGCAGCGCGCTCGAGCGCCAGGGCCGCCCCTTGCGCACGATGCACCTGGTGGAGATCGTCGACGCGTCGATCCGCGGCGAGTCCAATACAATGACGGCGGGCCACCCGTAGAGTCCATAGGTGGCCCGCAGGCGCGCACAGCGCGCCTCGGCGG
>JAAXGX010000013.1 GCA_012271165.1 Vicinamibacteraceae bacterium
CAAGAGGACATCACCTTCGTCGTTGAATGACGGGTCTGCGCAGCTTCCACCAGACGGGGCTTCGCCCCGAGCCCCCGGCGTCCGCTTGCGGGGACCCCTTCGCCCCCCGCCGCTACCGCCGAGGCGCGCTGGGCGCGCCTTGACTAGCCGTCGTCCGGGGTGGCGGGGGCAGCGTAGCGGCCAACGGGAAGCACTGTCCCGTCGACGACCAGCGCCGGGCCGTCGAGCCGGAAGCACGCCCGGTGGCGGGCGCCGAGCAGGTCGCGCGCGCTGGCCGCCAGCGCCGTCGCCAGCAGCGGCANNCGAGCGTGGCGTCGGCGTGGACGGTGACGTAGTCCGCATCGGCGGCGACCTTGCCCCAGCTCTGCGCCTCGCCGAGCGTCGATCCGGACGCGCCGCCGAACTGCGGCACGTCGGTCACGATCTGCAGCGCGTAGCGGTGGCCGGCGCACTCGGCGCCGAAGAAGTCGGCCTGGACGCTGGCCTGGTTGATGAAGTTCTTCGGCGTGCCGCCGCCAAGCACGATCGACGCCGTGCGCGGGCGCCGGATGATGAGGCTGGCCGACTCGGCGATGTCGCCGATGACATCGACGCCGCCGCGGTCGGGCGCGCGCTGGCGCGCCTGGGAGAGTCCCATGCCGATCGACGAATCCGCGATGGCCGGGCAGAAGACCGGCACGTTGGCGCGATACGCCGCCGTCAGAATCCCGTCGCCGCCCGTCTCCCGCCACAGGTGCCCGCCCAGCAGGTGCAGCAGCTCCCGGCTCGTGTAGGGCCGCGGCTCGAGCGTGGCGGCGAAGTCCGCGATCCAGTTGTCGTTGTCGATGAACTCGTCCTCGTCGACGAGCGTGTCGTACACGCGATCGATGTGTGCGGCCTGCAGCGCCCGGTCGTCGGCCTGCGGCGATCCGAGGAAGTGCCGCCGGCCGCGCGTCTCGTGGAGATCGTGGTAGAGATTGGCGCCCGTCGAGACGACGCAGTCGACGTAGCGCTCCGCGATCAGGTGCGCCAGCACGAGCCGCAGGCCGCCCGCGCTGAGCGCGCCCGCGAGCCCCAGAAAGATCATGACGTCGTCGGCCAGCATCTTCCGCCAGACCTGATGCGCCGCGGCCAGGTTGCGACCCTGGAACGAGATGCGTTCCATCCGCCGCAGAATCTCTTCCGCCGGCAGACCGGGCTCGACACGGAACGGCTCGACCGGCGTGCGCAGGTACCTCGACTTGCTCGACATCAGCGGCGCTCGTCAGTCCGGTGCCTCGAGCTCCGCCTTGAGCTCCGCGAGCAACGTCAGCGCGGCCAGCGGCGTCAGCTCGTCGAGATCGACGGCGCGCAGACGCTCCGCGATTCGCAAGTGGCCGGGCGGCGGCGAGTGGAACAGGCCGAGCTGCAGCTCCGGGGCCGCTGCCTGTCCGCTGAACGAGGGCCGTCCGCCGCGGGACAGCTCGTCGCTCTCGAGCCCGGTCA
Source organism: Vicinamibacteraceae bacterium (assembly GCA_012271165.1). Lineage (GTDB taxonomy): Bacteria > Acidobacteriota > Vicinamibacteria > Vicinamibacterales > UBA8438 > JAAXGX01. The sequence continues at coordinate 1,465 of JAAXGX010000013.1, forward strand.
GGATCTCCCGCGCGCGCTGCACGGTCTCGGCCGGCAGGCCGGCCAGCCGCGCTACCTGGATGCCGTAGCTCCGGTCGGATCGCCCCGGCTCCACGCGGCGGAGGAAGATGATCTCGTCCTGCCACTCCCGGGCGAGCACGTGATAGTTGGCAACCCCGGGCACGGCGTCCGCTAGATCGGTCAGCTCGTGGTAGTGGGTGGCGAAGAGCGTCTTCGGGCGCGCGCGCGCGTTCGTCGACAGGTGCTCCGCAACGGCCCAGGCGAGGCTCAGACCGTCGAAGGTCGCCGTGCCACGGCCAATCTCGTCGAGCAGGACGAGGCTGCGCGAGGTGGCGGCGTGGAGGATCCTCGCGGTCTCCTGCATCTCGAGCATGAAGGTCGACTGCCCCCGCGTGATGTTGTCGGCGGCGCCGACCCGCGCGAAGACACGGTCGACGAGCGGCACCTTGGCGCTCTTCGCCGGCACGAACGATCCGCAGTGCGCGAGCAGGGCGATCAGCGCCGCCTGTCGCAGGAACGTGGACTTCCCGCCCATGTTCGGGCCGGTGACGATGATCAGCTGCTGGGCGGCGTCGTCGAGCCGCAGGTCGTTCGGGACGAAGGCGTCCGGGCAGTGGCGCTCGACGACGGGATGCCGTCCCTCGACGATGTCGAGCTCGGCGCCGGCGTGGACCTGCGGCTTCGTGTAGTTGAGAACGACGGCCGACTCGGCCAGCGCGGCGAGGACGTCGAGACAGGCGATGGCGCGCGCCGACGCCTGGATCCTGGTCGCCTCGGCCGCCACCTGCTGCCGCAGCGCCTCGAACAGCTCCTGCTCCCGGTCGAGCTGGCGCTCGTCCGCTCCGAGGGCCTTCTCCTCGTGCTCCTTCAACGCCGGGGTGACGTACCGCTCGCCGGTGGCGACCGTCTGCTTCCGGTGGTAGTCGTCGGGCACCGCGTGCAGGTTCGACTTCGAGACCTCGATGTAGTAGCCGAACACGCGGTTGAAGCGGACCTTGAGCGATGCGATGCCGGTGCGCTCGCGCTCGGCGTTCTCGAGCGCGGCGATGTGCTGCTTGGCGTCCCGGCTGATGGAGCGCAGCTCGTCCAGCGCGGGATCGACGCCGTCGCGGATGCATCCCCCGTCGTGGGCGGCGACCGGCGGATCGTCCACGAGGGTCGCCTCGATGGCGTCGCGAACGTCGGCCACGTCGTCGAGCTGGGCCGTCAGGCTCTGCGTCAGCGGTGCGCGGCAATCGCCCAGCAGGCCCCGGATCCGTGGAATGACCGCCACCGACTGCCGCAACGCGACGAGGTCCCGAGGGCCCGCGGTGCGCAGCGCGACGCGTGCGATCAGCCGCTCGAGATCGTGCACCGCCTTGAGCGTGTCGCGCAGCTTCGACCGCTCGGTGCTGCCGAAGGCCAGCTCCTCGACCGCATCGAGCCGGTCCTGGATCGGCTCCAGGGCATGCACCGGCCGCTGCAGCCACGCGCGCAGCAGCCTCCCTCCCATCGGCGTCACCGTGCGGTCCATCTCGCCCAGCAGTGAACCGCTGCGGCCGCCGTCCGCCGACTCGAGGATCTCGAGGTGCCGGCAAGTGGTCGCGTCTACCAGCACATGGTCCGCCCGCGACCGGAACACGATGCGCCGGACATGCACGAGATCGACCTTCTGGGTGTCCTGGAGATACTGCACGAGCGCGCCGGCAGCCCGCGCGGCGGCCGGGTGATCGGCCAGGTCGGAGCCCTCGAGGCTGGTTTGCAACTGGTCGCGGAGCGTCTGGCGCGCGTGATCGAATCCGAACGTCCAGGGGTCGAGCGTGGTGACCGGCAGCTCGCGGGCGTCGAGCTCCGGCAGGAACTCCGACAGCTTCGAATCGCGGGCCACGATGATCTCCCGCGGCCGGAGGACCGACAGCTCGTCGGCGAGCGCCTGTCGGCCGCTCTCGCCGGCGTACTCCGCGGCGCTGAACTCGCCTGTCGACAGGTCGACTAGCGCGGCGCCGTAGACGATGCCCGCGGAACCGCGGTTACGGGCGGGAGGGGAGTCGGTCGCGGGCAGGAGCGCGAAGAGGAAGGCCGGCTCGCTCGCCTCCAGGTAGCCCGCATCGGTCAGCGTGCCGGGCGAGACGATCCGGACCACCTCGCGGCGCAGCGGCTGCTTGGACTTCTTCGCCGCCGCGGCCGCTTCCACCTGCTCGCAGATCGCGACGCGGAACCCGCGCTTGACGAGGCGCGCGACGTACCCGTCCGCGGCGTGGTGGGGGACGCCGCACATCGGAATCGGGCTCCCTCCGCTGTCGCGGGAGCGCGAGGTCAGCGTCAGCTCCAGCACGCGCGCGGCCGCCAGCGCGTCCTCGTAGAACATCTCGTAGAAGTCGCCCATCCGGAAGAAGACGAGCGCGTCCGGGTGCTGGCGCTTGACATCCAGGTACTGCCGCATCGCCGGCGTGACGTGCGAGGCACGGCTGGCCTCGGGGGAGGAGGGCATCTGAGTATGGGCGGCGAGTATACCAGCCCGTGCCGGGCCGGCTCGGCGCGAGGATTCCGCTATCCTTCAGAAGGATGCGGATTCTGGCGCTCGACACGTCCACGCCCGCCGGCAGCGTCGCGCTCGCCGCCGGCGGCGAGCTGACGGAATGCCGGATCGGAGACGCCGGTCGCACGCACGGCGAGCGTCTCCCCGGCGACATCACGACGCTGCTCGCGGCGCATGCGCTGACGCCGGCCGACATCGATCGGTACGCCGTGTGCTCGGGACCCGGGTCGTTCACGGGCTTGCGCGTCGGGCTCGCTACGATTCAGGCTCTGGCGCTCGTCAATCGCCGCCTGGTTGTGGCCGTGCCGACGCTGGAGGCCCTGGCCTGCGCCGCCCTGTGGGCGCCTGCCGGCGACGAGCGCACGGACCTGGTCGGGGCCTGGATGAACGCGCATCGCGGCGAGGTCTTCGCCGCGCTCTACGAGGTTTCGCGGGCCGGCGCGGAGGGGGCGGCCGGAGGGAGCGACGGCGGCGGCGCGCTGACGGAGGTCGCCGGACCGGTCGCCGCCCACCCGGACGTGGTGCTGGGGGACTGGCGCGAGCGGCTGGGCGGCGAGGGCCGCCGGGTGGCCGTGATCGGCGACGCCGTGGCGCCCGTTCGGGAACGGCTCCGACAGGAGCTGAACTGCGCCGGCCTGCTCACGCCGCGCATTCCGCCGCTGGCGCCGATTGCGGCGCGCATCGCCGCGGCGGCAGCCGGGCGCGATGCCGGGGCTCCGCATGCGGTTCGTCCCGTCTACGTGCGCCGTCCGGACGCGGTGCTGGCGCGCGAACGGCGGCAGGGACCGGGGGAGGCCGGCGCTTGAAACCCCGTGGGCCCTGTGATACGTTCGCCGGTGGCTCGAGGGTGGCAACGATCCGGCCTGCCGAACGCTCCCAACGCATTCCGGTACCGAGGAGGTGGAATGACAGGCTCGCAGCAACTGCGGGAGAGTCTCCTGCAGACGGATGAGGAGTTCCGTCGACTTGCAGCACAGCATCGCGATCTCGAGGCACGACTCGGCGAGCTTTCAAGCCAGCTGTACCGGACCGGACAGGAGGAATTGGAAAAGGCCACCCTCAAGAAGCGCAAGCTGCAGCTCAAGGATCGGATGGAGGAGATCGTGCGCCGGCGCCGGGATCCGCCCGGTGTGACGGCGCTGCCACCTTCCGTGCGCGGTTGACCGCTCGCACCCGCTCGACGCGGCGTCCCGGCTTCCGGCGGCATGCCGCCGCGACGAACGGGCCGCCGAAACAGCATGAGAATCGACCGGGCCGGCATCCCGTTCATCGCAGGAACGCTGCTGTGCGGCGCTGCGTGCATGGCGTTCGGGCTGGTGGCCTGGGCGACCGCCGCGGCCGCGGCCGCCGGTTTCTTCGGGTTCTTCTTCCGCGACCCCGACCGGCGCGTGCCGGCGGCTCCCGGCCTGGTCGTGTCTCCGGCCGACGGCAGGGTCGTTTTCGCCGGCGCGGCCGAGGCCGGTGTGGCGCCGCGCGGCGCGTGGCGGCAGGTGAGCGTGTTCCTGTCACCCCTCGACGTCCACGTGAACCGCGTTCCGGTCGGCGGCACGGTCACCCGCGTGGACCGCTCGGCCGGCCGCTTCCTGCCAGCCTACCGCCGCGAGGCCGCGGCCGAGAACGAGCGGTGCGAGATCTGGATCGAGCACGGCGCCCAGACCGTGGTCTGCCGCCAGGTGGTCGGCGTCCTGGCGCGGCGGATCGTTTGCCGGCTGTCCGCCGGCATGTCCGTGGCGACGGGTCAGCGTTTCGGTATCATGAAGTTCGGATCGCGGATGGACGTGTTCGTCCCGGACGGGGTACGTTTGCGCGTGCGGGCGGGCGACGCCGTGCGCGGCGGCGAGACCGTCCTGGCCGTCCTGGAGGGAACGACGGCGCCGGAATAGCATCGAGGTTGGGCGTGCCCAGAGTACTGTCCGTCTTCAGCCCGCCGAGACCGGAGCGCCGCTTCCAGCGGGGCGTGTACCTGCTGCCGGGCATGCTGACGGTCGGCAACATGTTCTGCGGCTGGGCCTGCATCGTCTACGCCATGCGCGGCGACTACGCGACGGCGGCGCCGTTCGTGGCCTTCGCCATGATTCTCGACACCCTCGACGGGCGGGTGGCCCGGATGACCGGCGCCACGAGCGAGTTCGGTGTCGAGTTCGACTCGCTGGCCGACGTCATCTCGTTCGGCGTGGCGCCGGCCGTCCTGGTGTTCACCTGGGGCCTCGACTCGCTCGGCCGGCTCGGTTGGGCCGTGGGCTTCCTGTTCGTCACGGCCGCCGCCATGCGGCTGGCACGCTTCAACATCCAGGGCAAGGGCGGCGACCGGCGCTACTTCATCGGGATGCCAAGCCCGGCCGCCGCCAGCGTGCTCGCGGCCACCGTGTTCGCCTACCCGGGCGGCCTCGAGGGGATTCGCGAGGCGGTAATCGCGCTGCCGGTCGTGCTGGTGCCGGCCGCGCTGATGGTGAGCCGGATCAGATACCGCAGCTTCAACGCGCTGACCCCCGGGCGACGCCACTCGTATCTCACGCTCCTCGTGATGGCGGGCATCATCGCCGCGATCGCGATCCATCCGCAGATCGTGCTCCTGGTGATGGCGTACACCTATCTGGTGTCGGGATTGATCGGCGTGGTCATCTCCCGGGCGCGCGTGCGAGCGCCCGGCGGGGAGACCGAGGCGATTCCGCTACCCTCCGTGCAGGACCGCTCAGCCTCCTGACGACGCCGCGAGCGGCAGGGTCATCGTGACCGTGGTGCCGTGCTCCTTCCGGCTCTCGACGCGGATCGTGCCGCCGCTCAACTCGACGTTCCGCTTGGCGATCGCCATGCCGAGCCCGGTCCCGGATACCTTGGTGGAGAAGTAGGGCTCGAAGATGCGCCGCAGCGTGGCGCGATCGACGCCGGCTCCCGTATCGGCCACGGCCAGCAGGACGGCCGCCGCCGACACGGCGGCGTGAATCCGGAGCGAGCCCCGACCCGGCATGGCGTGCAGCGCGTTGTCGATGACGTTGGTCAGCGCCCGTCCGACCAGGGTCCGGTCGACGAGCACCGGCGGGCTTCCCGCCGCGATGTCGACGGTGACCGCAATCCTGTCCTCGACGCCCACCAGGTACGGCGTCAGCACGCCATGCACCAGCGCGGCCAGGTCCGTCGCTTCGCGGTTGACGGCGGGTGACGAGGCGTAGCTCGAAAACTCCGAAGAGATCCGTCGCAGAATGCGGACCTGGGCCAGGATCGAATCGACGCAGCTCTGGAGCACGGGGCTCAGCGGCTCGCCGCGATCCCGGTTCACGCGCAGCAGATGCTCGGCCGAGAGCTGCACGGGGGTGAGCGGGTTCTTGATCTCGTGAGCCACCTGGCGGGCCATCTCGGCCCACGCCTCGAGCCGGTGCGTGCGCTCGAGCCGGCGCTGCTGATCCTTGAGATCGATCGCCATCCGGTTGAACGCGGCGACGAGCCGTTGCAGCTCGTCGGCCGAGCGGACCGCCACCTGCGCGTCGAAGTTCCCGCGCGCCAGCTGGCGCGTGGCGCGCGTCAGACGCTTGACCGGATCGGCAATCCGTTCCGCCAGGTAGAATCCGCCGCCCGCTCCGAGCACGATGAACAGCACCACGCCGAGCAGAATGCCGCGGTCCAGGTCGGCGATCTGGTCCTCGATCTGCTGTTGCCGCGACGCCAGCGGCACGGTCAGAATCGCGTCGCGTCCGCCAGCGCGAAGCGGTGTGGCGGCCACGAGGTAGCGCAGCGACCCGATGGCGTCCTCCGCCACGTAGCTGGGCATGCGATCGAGGGCAATCGCGTCGTACACGCCGTCCGGCGTGCGCGTCGGCAGCAGCCCGGACGTGAACAGGTCGCGCTCGCTGGTCGCCAGCAGTCGGGAGCCTTCGAAGATGTTGACGTCCTGGTCGATGATCTGGCTGATGAAGACGAGCAGGTCGTCGTTGATGACGGACACCGCGGCCTCACCCGTCTGCGGCAGTCGCGACGACTCCTCGATCACCCGCTGGGCCACGGCCGCCGTACGGGCCGCGCCGGTCTCGACGTCGGCTCGCAGCTGCGCCGTGTAGTAGGTCCGAATCACCACGGCGAGCGCGAGCACCGGGATCACCGTCGCGGCGACGAACGCGAGGAGCAGGCGACGATAGAAGCTGGTGCGGATCTCGCGCAGGAGGGCGCGGCCGAAGCGCTGCCGCGCGGCGGCCCACGGCGCCGCGCCCACCGCGGTCAGGAACAGGACGAGACAGACGACACCGACGAACGCCGCGATCTCGACCAGACGCACCAGATGGTCGAACAGCCCGAAGGCCGGATATCCCAGCGCGTAGATTCCGGCGCGGTTGTTGGTGACGTACACCTCGTAGTCCTGCCCGCTCCTGGCGCGCGTGGTCCAGAACGGCTCGCGGGAGGCGTAGACGCGCGCGAACAGGTCCTCGTCGAGCAGCCAGGCGCTCGGACCCGACGTGAAGATCGGCTGGAGCCCCCAGCCGTAAATGACCAGCTCCACGTCGCGGCCCACCTGCCGGTCGGCGAGCGGGCTCGCGCGCCCGCGCAGCAGCTCCGCATACGGGTTGCGGGGCGAAATGAAGGGCAGCGCCTGATAGTCGAGAGCGAGGTGCACCACGACCGACCCGCGGGCGGCGGGGCCCCGGGCATGCGAATCGGCCGGCGTGCACAGCGCGCGGTCCCCGTGCAGGACGCGACGTTCCTCGGACCCGAACGGCGCGGCCTCGCCGAAGATCTCCCAGTCGCACGTGCCCGATATCCAGCCCTGCGGGACACCTTCGTACTCCGGGAAGTTCAATGCGAAACGGCTGACCAGACCGCCTTGCGCGCCGTACAGCTCGACGGCGGACGTCAGCCGCAACAGCGCCAGGTCCGTCCGGCGCCACACGGAGAACGCGCGGTCAGTATCCGGCTGCTCGACCTGCCGTGCGGGAGGCGCGGCCGCCATGATCGGCAGGTCCGGAATGGCGTCGATCTGGGCCAGCGCCCGGCCCAGATGGGCCTGCAGCTCTTCCGGGTAGCTCGCTGCCTGCACGGCGTACTGCGTTTCCACGAGCGCGCGCTTGGCCCGCTCCGCGTGATGCCAGAGCGTGGGGTAGAGCAACAGGGCCGGGAGCACCATGGCCAGCAGCGCGGCCAGCATGCGCGATGCGTGAGATGCATGGCGAAACCAGGGTCGCACGGCCGGCACGCTCAGCACCGCGGCGAGCGTGCCGGCGAGCGCCGCCCCGAACGGCCCGGCGGGCTGCGCACCCGCCGCCACGATCGCCAGACCCGGCGCGCTCCACGCGACGACGGCGGCAGCCACCGGCACGGCGTCACGCCGCCCGTGCCGCCAGGCGATCCGTGTCGCCATGAGCACCACGACGCCGCCCCAGATCGAGCCGACGGCCGCAAGCAGGAGACCTGCCAGCAATCCGGCGCGCCCGGCATCCCAGGGCGACAGGGAGGTGTGCAGGAGATCCACGGCCGACGCCGAGACCGTGTCGGCGGTGACGGCCTGCAGTCCGCCGAGGGCCACGGCCAGCACGACGCCCCCGGCCAGGTGCGTCGCCAGGAACCACGGCGCACGGCGCGGCGACAGCGCCCGCCTCGCGCCGCGCGACGCGAGGCGGACGCGCTCCAGGAACATCGCCGCCAGCAGCGCCAACGCGACGGCGAGCGCGCCCAGGAGCAGCAGATCGGCGGGCGACCTCAACAGACCGGGAAAGTGGGTGGAGCTGTAGACTTCCGGCGAGAACAGGCGGCTCCGAGCCGGGGCCGGCGCGCCGGCGACGCGCAGCAGGAGCACCGCGCTGCCGAGCCCCGCGGCGGCCAGGCCGCCGAGCCGCAGGTTCTCCCCGGCGGTCGTCCGGCGCGGCGCGAGGATTGCTACCGGCAGCGCCGCGAGGAGGACGACCAGGGCCACGAACGCCAGGCTCAGGTCGCGGACCGCCCGCCGCCAGTCGTCGCGCGCCGCGCGCAGATCGTCACCGGACACGGTGGCGTCCAGCAGGCGCTCCCCGTGCGGCGACCGCAGCTCGAACGCTCGCGGCCCGGGGCCCGGGGCAGCATCCCCGGCATGGGGTCGCACGATGACATCGGCAATGGGCGCGTCGAGTCGAAACGCGTCGGACGGCGTCCCGGCGACGCCCGGCGCCGTCGACAGCACGCGCTCGGCGGCGATCGAGCCGATGCGCCTCGGCGACGCCGCGCCGCCGGACGGTTCCAGCACCGGCTCGATGTAGACGAGACGCAACCCGAGCGGGCCCGGCGCGACGAAGAACGTGCGGTCTCCCCGCACGCGGCGGGCGGGAATCTCCGATGGTCGCCCCGCCCAGGCCCGGGCGGACGCCGCGGCCCCGTAGACCGTGACGGCGACGTCGGAGACGCCGCCGTCGGCCGCCGCGGCGCGTGTGGCCGCGAACAGGCGGGGCAGGGAGGCCGCCCCCCCGTCGATACCGCCGACGACTGCCGGCTGGACCGCCAGGCGCGCTGCCAGCGATTCCAGCGAGACGGCCATCGCCGTGAAGTTGCGCGACACGTGACGCTGGACCTTGTGAAACGCGGCGTCGTCCGATCCGCCCAGCCGGCCGAACTCGATCAGCCGGCCGCCAGCCTGGATGAGAATCACCCCGGCAGCTCCAGCCAGCACGGCGCGGCGCCACGAGCGCGGACTACTCATCGGCGGACCATCCGATCGGGGCCGCCACCCGGGCGGCGCCGGTTGCCGGCGGCTCGAACGGGAGCACGTCGGCCGGTACGAGCGGTGCGGGAACGGGCAGCAGCGGCGGCGGCGGAAATTCGAGCGGGAACGGCGCGGGGCCGGTCGCGGGCCGCATGCCGACGAGGCGTCCATCGGCAATCAGCAGCACGACCCCCGGACCGGAGCCGGCCACCGACGGGGCGAAGTGGGGCGGCGCGCCGAGCTCGTCGGCCGCCGCCAGGCTGCCGACCGGCCGGCCGTGCTCGCGATCGAACGCGCGGACGTGCGCCGACACGCCCGAGACGAACAGCGCCCGTCCCACGATCACGGGGCCGGAGCGCGGGCGGCCTGGCAGGGGCCGCCGCCATTGCTGAACGCCGCTGGTGCGATCGAGCGCCCAGAGAATGTTGTCCAGCGATGCGAAGTACAGCCGGCGCTCGTCCACCGCCGGCAGGCCGACGACGTCGCCGCCGGCGCGCCAGCGCCAGTCGAGGCTGCCGTCCTCCGGCGACAGGCGGTACAGGTAGTTGTCTGTCGCCCCGACGAACACCGCGTCGAGCGGCAGCACCTCGCCTGGGCTCCCGCGCAACGTCCGCTCCCAGAGCCGCGTCCCCGTCGTGAGATCGAGCGCGACGAGCCGCCCGTCATCGATCGGCACGAACAGACGGCGCCCCCCGACCGAGGGCCGCACGCGCAGCGGACCGCCGAGCGGGCGCCGCCAGAGCTCGCCGCCGTCGGCGGCCCGCAGCGCAGCGACCTCGCCGGTCGCGAGCGAGACGACCAGCCAGCCCGCCGCGCGGAGGGGCGCCGCGGAGATCGGCGCCGCGAACTCCCGCGTCCACAGCGGCTCCGCATCGGCAGCCCGCAGGGCGACCAGGTTGGCGCCGGACGCGACGATCACGCTGCCGCCGGCCGCCGCGGGAGGGAACCCGGTTCGCCGGGCGTTGATCCAGGCCGGCTCGCCATCGCGCAGTCGAATCGCCGCCAGCGTGCCGTCGCGAAGCGGGACGTAGGCGTGGCTGCCGTCGTAGCCGGGCGCCGCGGCCGGCGGCTGGCCCAGGTCGGCCGTCCAGGCGGGCTCGAGCGGAAAGATGGACGCAGGCCGCTCGCGGACGCCGGCCCGAGCGCCGCCCGCCCCGTGCTGCGCAGCCGCGGGGAGCGCGGGGCACGCCGCGCCCGCGGCCAGGCACATCACGGACACCGTGGATAGTCGTCGTGCGATACCACAAGATATAGTGGTGCGACCGGTGCCCACCCCGCTATAATAGCGGCACGGGGTTGATTTATCCCGGCGGCGTGCCGTCCCATTCCACGACGAACTGGCACAATCTTCGGTGGCCCATCAGACGATCCTCGTTCTGGACTTCGGCTCGCAGTACACACAGCTGATCGCCAGGCGGCTTCGCGAGCTGTCGGTGTACTCCGAAATCCTGCCGTTCGATACGCCGGCCGAGACGATCCGGGCGCGCGGCGCGGCGGGCCTGATTCTCTCCGGGGGGCCGGCGAGCGTGTCGGATCCCGCCGCCCCGCACTGCGACCCGGCGCTGTTCGACATCGGCATCCCGGTGCTCGGCATCTGCTACGGCATGCAGGAGATGACCGCGGCGCTCGGCGGCCGGGTCACGCGCGCGCCGGAGCGCGAGTATGGCCACGCGACGGTAACGGTGCAGGGGAACGGGGCGCTGCTGGCCTCCATGCCGCCGGAGCTGCGTGTCTGGGCGAGCCATGGCGACTTCGTCGCGAGCGTGCCGCCCGGGTTCACCGTCAAGGCCACCAGCGCCAACGCCCCGGTGGCGGCGATGGAGCATTCGGCCAGGCAACTGCACGGCCTGCTGTTTCACCCGGAGGTGGTGCATACGCAGGCTGGCGATCGCATTCTGCGCAATTTTGCACGCAATATTTGCACCTGTAGTGGCGATTGGACGATGGCGTCGTTCGTCGACGAGGCGACGACGCGCATCCGTTCCCGCGTGGGCGCGGAAGGCCGCGTCGTGTGCGGCCTGAGCGGCGGCGTCGACTCGACGGTGACCGCGCTGCTCGTGCACCGCGCCATCGGCGACCGCCTGACGTGCATCTTCGTCGACAACGGGCTCCTGCGCCGGGACGAGGCCGAGCAGGTCCGGCGGCGCTTCGCCGGGAAGCTGCGCCTGCCGCTCGTGGTCGAGGACGCGAGCCGCCTCTTTCTCGAGCGGCTGGCGGGCGTGACCGATCCGGAGCGCAAGCGCAAGATCATCGGCGCCACGTTCATCGACGTGTTCGAGCGCGTGGCGCAGACGATCGGCCAGTTCGACCATCTGGCGCAGGGCACCCTGTATCCGGACGTCATCGAGAGCGTTTCGGTGGTCGGTCCGTCGGCCGCGATCAAGAGTCACCACAACGTCGGCGGGCTTCCCGACCGCCTGGCGTTCACGCTCGTCGAGCCGCTCCGGGAGCTGTTCAAGGACGAGGCGCGCGCGCTCGGGACGGCGCTCGGGCTCGACGACGAGTTCGTCTGGCGCCAGCCGTTTCCGGGCCCCGGCCTCGCCGTGCGGATTCTCGGCGAGGTGACCCCGGACCGGCTCGCGCTGCTGCGCCATGCGGACGCCATCGTCGCGGACGAAATTCGCCGCGCCGGCCTGTACCGGCAGCTCTGGCAGTCGTTCGCGGTCCTGCTGCCCATTCAGAGCGTGGGCGTCATGGGCGACGAGCGGACGTATGAACATACGATTGCCGTGCGCGCCGTCGAGAGCCGCGACGGCATGACCGCGGACTGGGCCCGCCTGCCCCACGAGCTGCTCGCGACGATATCGTCGCGCATCGTCAACGAGGTCCACGGCATCAACCGGGTGGTCTACGACATCAGCTCCAAGCCGCCATCGACAATCGAGTGGGAATGAGCGCCAGCTTCGTTCACCTGCATCTGCACACGGAATACTCGCTGCTCGACGGGGCCTGCCGCATCGGGGAGCTCCTCGATCAGGCGCAGCGCCTCGACATGCCGGCGGTGGCGGTGACCGAGCACGGCAACCTGTTCTCCGCCGTCACGTTCCACGACGAGGCCCGCAAGCGCGGCATCAAGCCGATCATCGGCTGCGAGGTCTACGTCGCGAACGGCAGCCGCCTGACCAAGAGCGGGACCCCGGGCGAGACGGCCAACCATCTGGTGCTCCTCGCGACCAACCGCACGGGCTACCACAACCTGATCAAGCTGGTCTCCGCGGGGTACACGGAGGGGTTCTACTACAAGCCGCGGATCGACAAGGACCTGCTGGCGGAACATGCCGACGGGATCGTCGGGCTCAGCAGCTGCCTGAAGGGCGAGGTCGCCACCCACCTGTGCCGGGAGCAGCAGCAGCGGGCGGTCGCCGCGGCGGCCACCTATCGCGACCTGCTGGGTCCGGGCAACTTCTTTCTGGAGATGCAGTTCCAGGGCATCGACGCCCAGCGCACGGTGAACGCCGGGTTGCCGCCGATCGCCCGGGAGCTCGGCGTGCCGCTGGTCTGCACCAACGACGTGCACTACCTGCGGCAGGCCGATCATCACCCGCACGACGTGCTGCTGTGCATCGGGACGGGCAAGAACGTCCAGGACGAGCAGCGCCTGAGATACCACGGCGACCAGTTCTATCTCAAGACGCCCGCGGAGATGGCGGAGCTGTTCGGGGACTACCCGGAGGCGCTGAGCAACACCGTCGCGATCGCCGAACGTTGCGACCTCGACCTGAGCACCAGCGAGAATCACCTGCCGAACTTCGACGTCCCGGACGGCTACACGCTCGACGGGTACTTCGAGCACGTCGTCCGCGAGGGGTACGCAGCGCGCCTGCCCCGACTGCGGGAGCTGGAGAGCCGCGGCGCCCTGCGTCATCCGGTCGAGGCCTACGAGGCGAGGCTCGCCTACGAGATCGACGTCATCAAGCGGATGCAGTACCCAGGCTACTTCCTCATCGTCTGGGACTTCATCCGCTATGCGCGTGATCACGGCATCCCGGTCGGCCCCGGCCGCGGCTCGGCCGCGGGCAGCCTGGTAGCCTTCTGCCTGCAGATCACCGACGTCGATCCACTGGATTTCGATCTCATCTTCGAGCGTTTCCTCAACCCGGAACGCGTCTCGCTCCCGGACATCGACATCGATTTCTGCGAACGCCGGCGGGGCGAGGTCATCGAGTACGTCACGCGCAAGTACGGCCGGGAGAACGTCGCCCAGATCATCACCTTCGGGACGATGAAGGCTCGCGCCGCGGTACGTGACGTCGGCCGCACGCTGGGCATGTCGTACGCGGACGTCGATCGCGTCGCCAAGCAGATTCCGCCGACCCTCGACATGACGCTCGCCCGGGCGGTGGAGGAGAGCTCCGCGCTCAAGGAGATGTACCGGCGCGACGAGCGGGTCAAGGAGCTGATCGGCGTGGCGCGCCGGCTGGAGGGCGTGACGCGGCACGCCTCGGTGCACGCTGCCGGCGTCGTCATCGCGCCGCAGCCGCTGACCGAGTTCGCACCGCTCTACAAGAGCCAGAAGGACGAGATCACCACCCAGTGGGCCATGAAGGAGGTCGAGCGGGTCGGCCTGCTCAAGATGGACTTCCTCGGGCTGAGCACGCTGACCCTGCTCCACGACGCCGTGGCGCACATCCGCGCGACGGGGGGGAAGACGCTGGCTCTCGACCAGATTCCCCTCGACGACGCCCGGACGTACGAGCTCTTCGGCGACGGTCAGACGCTCGGCGTGTTCCAGTTCGAGAGCTCGGGCATGCGGGAAACCCTGCGCAAGGCGAAGCCCAAGCGGTTCGACGACCTGATCGCGCTGAACGCGCTCTACCGGCCCGGGCCGCTCCGGGGCGGCGTCATCGACGACTTCATCGCACGCAAGCACGGCAGGGTGCAGATCTCGTACGAGCTGCCCGAGCTCGAGCCCATCCTCAAGGACACCTACGGGGTCATTGCGTATCAGGAGCAGGTGATGCGCATTGCCAGCGACCTGGCCGGCTTCACCATGGGCGAGGCCGACCTGCTGCGCAAGGCGATGGGCAAGAAGGACGCCTCGGCGATGCAGGCCCAGCGCAAGCGCTTCGTTGAGGGCGCGGTCCAGCGCGGCATCGAGCAGCAGAAGGCGACCGGCATCTTCGACCTCATGGAGTACTTCGCCGGCTACGGCTTCAACAAGAGCCATTCGACGACGTACGCGCTCCTGGCCTATCAGACGGCCTATCTGAAGGCCAACTATCCCCGGCACTTCATGGCGGCGCTGCTGACCATCGAGCGGCAGAACACCGACAAGCTGGCCGTCTACCTGGGGGAATGCCGCGACCTGGGCGTCCCCATCCTGCCTCCGGACGTCAACAGCAGCGGCCTGCACTTCACGGTCGCCGGCGACGGCATCCGTTTCGGCCTCGCGGCGATCAAGAACGTGGGCGAGGCGGCCATCGGCTCGATCGTGAAGGCGCGGGAGGCGCGGGGACGCATCGCGTCGCTCGACCGGCTGTGCGAGGACGTCGACCTGCGGCTGGTGAACAAGCGGGTGCTCGAGAGCCTCACGAAGGCCGGCGCCTTCGATTCGCTCGCGACGTCCGAACCCCGCCCGCCCGTGGCCGCCCTGCGGGCACGGCTGCTGGCCCTGACGGATCGCGCGCTCGAGCACGGAAGTCGGCGTCAACGCAATCGGGATCGCGGACAGACGGAGCTGTTCGGCGACTCCGAGGCGGACGAGCCGCTGGAGGTCGGATGGCGCGGCGGCGGCGATCCGGTGCCCGCGTGGACCGACGCGGAGCAACTGGCGTTCGAGAAGGAGGCCCTCGGCCTGTACCTCAGCGGGCATCCAATCGACCGCTTCACCGGGGAGCTCGAGGCCGGCGGGGTGCGGCGCATCGAGGAGCTCGGCGAGGCGGCGGCGTCCGTGGCGGTTGCCGGCATCATCTCCAACCGCCGCCTGTTGACGACCCGCAAGGGCAGCCCGATGGCCGTGATCACGCTCGAGGATCGCGGTGGCAGCCTGGAAGCAGTGGTGTTTCCGGATGCGTACGGCAAGTGCTCGTCCCTGCTCGAGCCCAACAGCCTGATCGTCGCCCGCGGCCGTCTCGAGAAGGACGAGGAAACTGCGCGCCTGATCGTGTCCGAGATTCAACCGCTCTCCGCGCTGGCCGCCGGACCGGGCAGCACCCTGGAAGTGCGGCTGGAGGCGCCGCCGCTCGATCGGCCCACGCTCGAGGCGCTCGCCGAGGTCTTCGGCCGCCATCGCGGAGACGATCCCGTCTCGCTGCGGATCGAGCTGCGCCGGCGCAACCGGCCCCTCCGGCTACTGGCCGCGCTGCCGCAGACCCGCGTGCGCTTCTCGGACACGCTGGTGGACGAGGTCGAGCGCGTCTGCGGCAAGGGCGCGGTTGCGTGGGTCTGATGCATCCCGCGACCGTCTGGGAGCACCTGCCGTGCGACGACGACCACGCCCGGGTCCTGGCGCGCGAGCTGAACGTCCACCCGGTCGTCGCCAGGCTGCTGGTGCTGCGCGGCTTCGCTGCCGCCGACGAGGCCAGCGACTTTCTCAATCCGTCGCTCGATCAGCTCCACGACCCGTTCCTGCTCACGGATCTGCAGGCCGGGGTGGACCGGCTGCTGGCCGCCATCGCGCGGCGGGAACGGATTGCGGTGCACGGCGACTACGACGTGGACGGCATCACGTCGACGGTCATCCTGCGCCGCATGATCGAGATGCTGCACGGCGAGGTCGTGCACTTCATCCCCGAACGGCTCCGTGACGGATACGGACTGCAACCCGCGGCAATCGAGCTGTTGCACGGCATGGGCGTGCGTGTCGTGGTGACCGTGGACTGCGGGATACGGAGCCGGGAAGCCGGGCGGCGGGCCAGGGAGCTGGGCGTCGATCTCGTGATCACCGACCACCACGAGCCGGAACGCGAGCTGCCGCCGGCGCTGGCGGTGATCAATCCCCGCCGCCACGATTGCTCCTATCCCGACAAGGACCTCGCGGGGGTGGGCGTGGCCCTCAAGATGGTCCACGGGCTGTGCGTCAGGAGCGGCCGCCTGCGCTGGCTGCCCGGCTTCCTCAAGCTGGCGGCCATCGGCACCGTCGCCGACGTCGTCCCGCTGCGCGGCGAGAACCGTGTCATCGCGCGGCTGGGGCTGGAACAACTGAGCCGCGGTCCGCACACGGCAGGTCTCCAGGCGCTGCTCGATGTGACCGGCCTGACGGCGAAGAAGATCGGGAGCCACGAGGTCGGCTTCGTGCTGGCTCCGCGCGTGAACGCGGCCGGACGCATGAACACGCCGGATCTGGCAACCCGTCTGCTGCTGGCCGCGGATCCGGGAATGGCCGGCGAGGCCAGGCGCCTGGCCGAGCGCCTCGACGCCGAGAACACGAAACGACGGGAGGAGGAGGCGGAAGTCTTCCGCGACGCCCGCGGGCGCATCGCGAAGGACCCGACCATCGCCGCCCAGAACGCCCTGGTCGTGTGGGCGGAAGGCTGGCATCGCGGCGTAATCGGGATCGTGGCATCGAAGCTCGTCGACGAATTCCACCGGCCCGCCGTCGTGGTGTCGGTCGAAGGCGAGACCGCGTACGGCTCCGGGCGCAGCATCCGCGGATTCGATCTGCTCGCCGGACTGGAACACTGCGCCGACCTTTTCGACCGTTTCGGCGGTCACCGTCAGGCCGCCGGCCTGACGCTGCCGGCGGCCCGGCTCCCGGAGCTTCGAACGCGGCTGGCCGACTATGCGAACGAGCGGCTCGCCCCGCACGATCTCGTGCCGCACCTGGCGATCGACGCGCGGCTGCCTCTGGCCGACATCAACGCGCGGCTGCTGGCGGAACTCGCCGCTCTCGAGCCGTTCGGCATCGGAAACCGGCGTCCCGTCTTCCACGCCGGGGCGGTCGAGGTCGTCGACGGACCGCGCATCATCAAGAACCGCCATATCAGCATGACGGTGCGCCAGGGAGGCGCGCGCTTTCGCGGCATGGCCTGGCGGGCGGCCGACCGCCAGGCGTTCGTCCGCGAGCGCTCCGGTGCACTGGATCTCGCGTTCTCCCTGACCGAGAACACCTTCCGCGGGAACACCTTCATCGAGCTCTCCGTGGCTGATATAAAGTGATTCATGGCCACTTGGCGGCGCTCGGCCCGTCTCGCGCTTTTGTTGTTCGTGGCGGCACTCGGCACGGCCGTGCTCGTCGGTCTCCGCGAACGCGCCGTGCCCGCCAGCGGCATCGTCATCGAACGCACCGACCCGCGCGCCGTCATCCAGACGCGGGGCAGCCGGATCGTCCAGGCCGACTCGCTCGGCGACAATTTCAACGTGGTCGCCGGCCGCCAGCTGACGTACCCCGACGGGGAGGTTCGCATGCTCGGCGGCGTCGAGGTGGAGGTCGGCGCCAGGGACGACCGCGAGGAGTTCGTCCTGCGCGGCGCGGAGGCGGCGATCGACGGTGACAGGGCCGAGGTGCGGCTGTCCGGCGACGTGCGGTTCACCGCGGGCAGCGGGCTCGAGGCCCGCAGCGAGCAGGCGTCCTACACGCGCGCGGACGGCGTCGTGCGCATGCCCGGCGCGGCATCGTTCACGCGCGACGGGTTGCGCGCGTCGGGGCGTCAGGCCGTGTACGAGCGGGCGGGCGACCGGCTGCGGTTGCGGGGCGACGCCGTCGTCGCGCTGGCGGCGAGCGCAGCCCCCATGCGCATCGCGGCGGCGACCGCGCTGATTGCGCAGACCGACGGCTACATGGCGTTCGATGGCGGGGTCGCCATCGACGCGGGCCGCCTGCGGATGGCGGCCTCCCGCGCACGGGCCGACTTCAGCGGAGAGATGGCGGCGCTCGAGTCGCTGCGACTCCGCGACGGCGCGCGGATTCTGGGCGGCGATCGCGATCCCGGGCAGCTGCAGGCGATGACGGCCTCGGACATCCGGCTGCGCTACGCCGGTGCGGACCGCGGGCTCGAGCAGGCCGCCCTCACGGGCGGCGCGAAGCTCGCCCTGTTCGGGACCGGCGACCGCGGAACGACGATCGCCGCCGGGTCGATGGACGTCGGTTTCGCGCCCGACGGCGGCGGCGTCAGCTCGCTGGACGCGCGCGAGGGCGTCGTCCTCGACGTGGACGGCGGCGGCTCCGGACCGCCGCAGCGGATCAGCGCGGACGCGCTGCGCGGCACGAGCGGAGCGGGCAATACCCTCGAGCAGGTGCGATTCGACGGCTCGGTCGAGTACCGGGAGGACAGCCGGACGGCTTCCGGCGAGCGGATCGGCCGCGCCGACCACCTGGAGACGGCCTTCACCGCCGGCCTGTCGGCCCTGGCGGGCGCCACCTTTCGAGGCCGGGTCGCGTTCGAGGACGGCGCGGTGCGCGGCTTCGGCCACGAGGCCCGCTACCGGGTGGCGGAGAACACCATCGACCTGACCGCAGGCGACGCGCCGGACCAGACCCCGCGGGTCGTCGACGGGCGGGGATCGGTGCAGGCGGAGACGATTCGCCTCGTGTTCGACGGACCGCGGATCGCCGCCAGGGCAGGTGTCGAGAGCGTGCTGCGGCCCGCCGCCGACGTCGCGGCGGGGGACGTGCGGCACCCCGGCCTGCTCGACAGCGCCCAGCCGGTGCTCGTCGTCGCCGACGAGCTCGCGTACGACGGCCGCACGCGGATCGGGACCTACGCTGGCGGCGCCCGGCTGTGGCAGGGCGAGACGCAGTTTCAGGGTGACACGATCGTGCTCGACGAGGCCGTGGGGGACCTGCGCATCGAGGGCGCCGCCCGGACCCGTTTTCCGCTGCTGCGAACCGACGCCGACGGCGGCTTGCCGCGCAAGTCGCTGTCGACGGGGCGTGGCGCCGTCATGCGCTACGAGAATGCCGCACAGCGCGTGACCTACACGACGGACGCCGGTCTGCAGCTCCCAGGGGGCGAGCTGACCGCGGACGAGATCCAGGTGCACCTGCGGGCGGACGACAACGCGCTCGACCGCGTGGCGGCCGCGGGCAACGTCGCCTTCGCGTCTCCCGGCCGGCGCGTGGCCGGCGACACGCTCGTCTACCACGATGCCGACGGCCGCTACGAGCTGGCGGGACGCCCCGTGCGGATGATCGAGAAGATCGACGCGGAGTGCCGCGAAACGACCGGGCGCACCCTCACGTTCTTTCGTGAGACGGACGATGTTTCCGTGGACGGGCAGGCCGGGGTCCGCACGGCGACGACCAGCGGCGCGTGCCCGGAGTCGATCAGGTGAATGACGACGCTCCGGACCGCCAACCTCACGAAGTCCTACGGCGGCCGCACGGTCGTGCGGGGCGTCAGCCTCGCCGTCGACGCCGGCGAGATCGTCGGCCTGCTGGGCCCGAACGGCGCCGGGAAAACGACCACCTTCTACATGGTCGTCGGCCTCACCGCACCCGACGCCGGGCGCGTGCTGCTCGCCGGGCAGGACGTCACGAACGACCCGATGTACGTGCGCGCGCGCAAGGGCATCGGTTACCTGCCCCAGGAACCTTCGATCTTCAGAGGCCTGACCGTCGAGCAGAACGTGCTCGCGATCCTCGAGACGCTCAACCTCAGCCGTGCCGGCCGGCGGGCCCGCGCGGCTGAGCTGCTGAACGAGCTGAAGCTCGCCTCGCTCGCCAAGTCGCCGGCGCACACGCTGTCCGGAGGCGAGCGGCGGCGGGTCGAGATCACCCGCGCGCTCGTGATCTCGCCCGTGTTCATCCTGCTCGACGAGCCCTTCGCCGGCATCGATCCGATAGCCGTGACCGACATCCAGTCGATCATCTTCCACCTCAAGGCCCGCGGCATCGGCGTCCTCATCACCGATCACAACGTCAGGGAGACGTTGCGCATCACCGATCGTGCGTACATCGTGCACGATGGGGCGATATTTCGCAGCGGCACGCCCGACGAGCTGGCGGCCGACGACGACGTCAAACGGATCTATCTGGGCACCGATTTTCGTTTGGACTAAGATGGAAGTGCAGCCGCTCTCTCGCCCCGTTTCGTGATGGTTATCCAGCAGAAACTTCAGACCCGGCTTTCCCAGCGCCTGATTCTCACGCCGTCGCTGCAGCAGGCAATCAAGCTGCTGCCGATGACGACCATCGAGCTGACGGACATGCTGAATCAGGAGGTCGTCGAAAACCCGCTGCTCGAGGAGGTCTCGGCCGAGGAGATGCAGCAGGCCGACGCCCAGGCCCAGGTGGAGAAGGCCGATCCGGATCCGGAGCCGGTCACCGAGAAGCAGGACACCTGGGATGACGCGGACTTCGAGTATTTCTTCGGCGACTATCTCGACGACGGCTATCGCCGGCGGGCGCCGAGCGAGGTCAAGGAGCTGCCGCCGATCGAGAACACGCTCTCGACCTCGTCCTCGCTGGCCGATCACCTCATGTGGCAGTTGTCCGTGCGTACGGACGACGAGCTGCTGCGGGAGATCGGCGTCGCCGTCATCGGCAACCTGGACGAGGACGGCTACCTCGTCGCGTCAATCGAGGAGATTGCCGCGATGGGAAGCTGGCCGGAAACGGAGGTCGAGCGCATGCTGGCGCTGGTCCAGGGATTCGACCCGGTCGGCGTGGCCGCGCGGGATCTCCAGGAATGCCTGCTGCTGCAGCTTCGCCACCTGGGCTTCGAAGGGACCCGGAGCGAGACCATCGTCCGCGAGCATCTCCATCTGCTGCAGAACAACCAGATTCCCGAGCTCGCGCGGCAGCTCGGCATCACGATCGAGGAGCTCAAGCAGCACGTCGAGATCATCCGCCGTCTCGACCCGAAGCCCGGTACGCGCCACAACCCGTCGCAGTCGCAGTACGTGACGCCTGACGTGTACGTGATCAAGGTCGACAAGCAATACGTGGCGAGGCTCAACGACGACGGCTTGCCGCAATTGCGGATCAGCCCCGTTTACCGCCGGCTGCTGGACAAGAACAGCCAGAACTCGGCCGAGACGCGCTCGTACGTGAAGGAGAAGTTCCGATCGGCGCTCTGGCTCATCAAGTCGGTCGATCAGCGGCAGAAGACCATTCTCAAGGTCGCGACCAGCATCATCGCCTTTCAGCGCGAGTTCATCGACCACGGGATCGAGCGTCTGCGGCCGCTGGTGCTGCGCGACGTGGCCAACGACATCGGCATGCACGAGTCCACGGTCAGCCGCGTGGTGAACAACAAGTACATGCACACGCCGCAGGGCGTGTTCGAGATGAAGTACTTCTTCCACAGCGGCATCCACAGCTCGTACGGCGAGAGCGTGTCGTCGGTCACGATCAAGCAGCGGATCAGGAAGATCGTCGACGCCGAGGACGTGCGCAAGCCGCTGAGCGACTCGCGCATCGTCGCCATGCTCCAGGACGAGGGACTCATCCTGGCTCGCCGCACGATTGCGAAGTACCGTGAAGACCTGAAGATTCCGACATCGAGCAAGCGCAAGGTACTGTACTGAGACGCTTCGCCGCCGCATCATGAAGAGCACCGTCACCGGCCGTCACGTCGAAATCACAACCGAGATCCGCGGGATCATCACGCAGAAGCTGGCGCGGATCGAGCGCCTCCTCCACGACAACGCCGTGTCGATTCAGTTCGTGCTGACCCGCACGCGGGGCCGGTGCGGCGCCGAGGTCGTCCTGCACGTGCGGGGCGATCACATGCTGCATGGAGAAGACGAAGGCGGAGGGTGGGAGCAGGCCATCGGCGGTGCGATCGACAAGGTCCACCAGCAGGCTCACACCCTGAAGAGTCGATGGGAGACGCGCCACCGGAACAACGCGCGCTGACCGCGGGTACGGCGCGGTTCGTCGTCCTGACCGGGCTCTCCGGAGCAGGGAAGTCCCAGGCCATCAACGCGCTCGAGGATCTCGGCTACTTCTGCGTCGACAATCTGCCGACGTCCCTGCTTCCGACGCTTGCGCGGTTCTCGGAGAGCGACGGCGCCCGGGTCACGCCGACCGCCGTGGTCGTCGACATGCGGGATCCCGCCTTCCTGGACGAGTTCCCGAGGGCGCTGGCCAGCCTGCGGCGAAGGCAGTCCCTCGGCACGCTCCTCATCTTCCTCGAAGCCGACGACAACGCCCTGGTCCAGCGCTTCTCGGAAACGCGGCGCCCGCATCCTCTGGCCGCCGACCAGACCGTGCTCGAGGGCATCAGGAAGGAGCGCACGGCGCTCGCCCGGGTCAAGCAGATGGCCGACACGGTGTTCGACACATCGGAGCTCAACGTCCACGAGCTGCGGCGTGCGTTCAGGGATCTACCGCGGGTCGGCCAGGACAAGCCGCTGGTGGTCACCGTGCTGAGCTTCGGGTACAAGCACGGAATCCCCCTGGAAGCCGACCTGATGTTCGACGCGCGCTGCCTGCCGAACCCGCACTTCGTGCCCGCGTTGCGGCCGCTGACCGGTCGCGACCGCGCCGTGCGGGACTATCTCGGGGCCGCCGAGGCGACCGGTCTCTTCATCGACAAGACGGCGGAGCTGCTGCGCTTCCTGATCCCGCAGTACGCGGCGGAGGGCAAGAGCTACCTGACGGTCGCGGTCGGCTGCACGGGCGGGCGTCACCGGTCCGTCATGGTCGCCGAGGCGTTCCGGCAGCGCCTGGCCGACCTCGACGGCGTGCGCCTGAGGCTCGAGCACCGCGACGCGTTCTCGGAATGAGGAGAGCGAGACATGCCGCACGAGAGCGATGCCGTCCGTGTCGAGAAGCCCTGGGGCTACGAGTTGCACTGGGCCAAGACGGAGCGGTACATCGGCAAGGTCATTCACGTGGAGGCCGGCCACGCCCTGAGCCTGCAGTACCACAACCGCAAGGATGAGACCATCCTGCTGTGGAGCGGCCGGCTGCTGTTCGAGCTGCGGCAGGGCAACGAGTCGCGGACGTGGGAGATGGGGCCGCGCGAACGCGTCCACATCGCACCCGGCACGGTCCACCGGATGACCGCGCTCGAGGACTGCGACGTCATCGAGGTCTCGACGCCCGAGCTCGACGACATCGTGCGGATCGAGGACCGCTACGGCCGCGCCCCCGCAGGATAGCCTAAAACGGGATATCGTCCTCGGTGAGCTCCGGGCCCTCGGCGGGCGCCTGCCTGCTCCGGTCGGTCGATTCCGCTGCTGCCGGCGCCCTCGACGTCGAACGCGGCTGGTCCGCGTCGTCGCGTACGCCGCCTCCGTCGCCTCTGCCGAGCAGGACCACGCGGTTGGCGCGCACGTTGGTGGCGTACCGCTTGTTGCCGTCGCGATCGTCCCACTGCCGCGTCCGCAGCGACCCCTCGACGTAGATCTGGCGGCCCTTGCGGAGATACTCGTGGAGCGTCTCCGCCTGCTTGTCCCAGAGATCGACGCTGTGCCACTCCGTGTGCTCCTGGCGCTGGCCGCTGTTGCGGTCGGTCCAGGTCTCCGTCGTGGCGATGCGCAGGTTCGCCACGGCCGTACCGCTCGGCGTATAGCGCAGCTCGGCGTCGCGGCCCAGGTTCCCGACCAGAATGACCTTGTTCACGCTCCCCATATCGGTAAGGCCCCGTCCTATTGCTGGTTCAGCCGGTCGAGCGCCTGCTGGGCGAGCGTCGCCATGGTGCTGTCCGGGTAGTTCGTCACCACGAGCTCGAATGCCTGCCGCGCGCGGTCGGCATAGCCAAGAAGATCGAGCGCCAGACCGCGCTTGTACGACGCATCCGGCACCACGTCGCCGTCGGGATAGTTCAGCAGAACGTCGTCGAACGCTCCGACGGCATCCTGGAACGCGCCGTCCGCGTAGTACGTCTGCCCGATGTAGAACTGCGCGTCGTCCGCCAGCTCCGACCGCGGGTAGGTCCTGATGTAGGCCTCGAATCCCTGGATGGAGAGCGCCCACTGGCCGTTGGTGTAGTCGGCCCACGCGGTGTCGTACATCCGTTGCGGCGACATGCCCGGATTCAACGGCGGCGCGGCGCCGGCCGCCGCCGGCGGCGCGCCGTCGAGCGGCAGTCCGGTCGCCGGATCCGCCGCGAACTGCGCCAGGGCGGGGGAGAGCGGCGGGATGGCGACCCGCAAGGCCTCGATCTCCTGCGACAGCGAGGAAATCCGCACGTTCGTGTCGTCGAAACGTTCACGCAGGATGCGCACGCCGTTGGTGACCGTGTTGATGGACAACTGCTGGTCCGCGAACGCCCGCCGAGTGGCATCGGTCTGGCCGTCGATCTTTTCGGCGATCTGCCGCAGCGCGTCGTTGAGCGATGCGATCGCCAGTTGCAGGCGGGCCGTCTGCTCCTGCAGCATCCGGACGTCGGCCATGACCTGCTGGTGCTCCCGGTCCGCGCCGAGTGCGCCGGCCGGCGCGGCCAGCAGCGCCGCGGCGCAAAGCAGTGCCGTCAGGTGATTACGCGCCATGGTAAGCTCCTGTGGATAGAGGGATTCAACCAGCATACCGCAACGACAGCCGCGCGCAGGTCACCTGTCGCTGATCACCAGATGCGCGCGCCGATTCTTGGCCCAGGCACCCTCGTCCTGCCCGGCGGCGAACGGAAACTCCTTGCCGTAGCTCACCGTCCGCAACCGGTCTCCCTGCAGGCCGAGCTCGACGAGGTACTGCCTGGCGGCCAGGGCGCGGCGCTCGCCCAGCGCCAGGTTGTATTCCGCCGTGCCACGCTCGTCGCAATGTCCCTCGATCGTGATGATCCAGGTCGGGTTGTCGCGCAGCACCGCCGCATTGTCTTCCAGCACCCGGCGCCCCGGACCGTCGAGGTCGGAGCTGTCGTAGCCGAAGAACACCGGCCTCAGGGGCGACTCGCGATTGAGCTGCTCGAGATCCCTCGACACGATGTCGACGTCCGCCTCGATCGGCGGCACGACAGGGGCCGGCGGCGGCGGCTCGGGCTCGAGCCGCGGCGCAGGCCCCGGGCGTTCTTCCGCCGCCGGCGGCGGCGGGGGCGGCTCGGGGGCGACCGGCGGCGGATTGCGAACGCACGACACGGTTGCAACGGTACAGACCAGCACCGCCTGCACGGCGCGGACGAAGTTACGGCGCGACATCTTGCTATCTCCTCCGGCTGGGGGCATCCGCGGCGGCCTGCGCGGGCTCAGGGCGACCAGCTGGGCATCTCGTTGTTACCCACGCTGGTCAGGCGCCGCAAGCCACGACCGTCGCGACCGATGATCCAGATCTGCTTGTTTCCGCTGCCGCGCGTCGACATGAAGGCCACGTGCCTTCCGTTCGGGGAGTAGCTCGGACTCTCGTTGGTGCCGAGACCGAACGTCAATTGACGCACCTCGCTCGTGGGAATGTCGATGACCTTGATGTCGTGACCCGGTCCGGTCCGCGACGAATAGGCGATTTCGTTGTACGGGGCCGGCGACCAGGTCGGCCGGTCACAGTACGACTCGAACGTGATCCTGCGCAGCCCGGTGCCGTCAACACCGATGACGTAGATCTGCGGCGCCCCGGTGCGGTCGGACGTGAACGCGATCTGGTGTCCCTGCGGCGACCAGGTCGGCGTGGTGTCGATGCTCGGATGGTTGGTCAGGCGCCGGACGTTCGTACCGTCCGCGTCCATGATGTACAGCTCGGGGTTCCCGTCGCGGTTGGAGGTGAACGCGAGCTGCCGGCCGTCCGGCGACCAGGCGGGCAGCCAGTTGTGGATGTTCGCGGAGCCGCCGGCCGGCGACTCGAGCCGGCCCTCGTAGATGTGGGATACGAATACGTCCTGGAACCCGCGCCGCCAGGACGTGTAGGCGATGGCCCGGGCGCTCGGCGCCCAGCTCGGGGTGGTGTTCAGCGACCGGCTGACCGTGACCCGGCGAATGTTCGCCCCATCGTAGTCGGCGAAGTACACCTCCTTGGTCTGGCGATTCTCCACCAGCCCCAGCACGGACTCGCTGTCGCGGTCCGAGACGAAGGAGATCTTGGTGCGGGCGACGCCTCTCAACCCGCGCTGACGGCGATGAATCTCGTCGGACAGCTGATGGGCGTAGGCACGTACGTTGCGGGCGGAGCCCGTGTATTCCACCCCGAACGCCGACTCGCGGGATCGCGTGTTGAACAGGCGGGCGGTGACCCGCAACTGTCCGTCGCCGGCGGCGGCGACCTCGCAGCTCACGACCCCGTCGACGCCCAGCTCACGCCACCTGTCGAGAGGCAGATCGGTGAGCGACCGGGCGCGGGGGATGGTGTCGTAGACGTCGCGCGCCATCATCCGGAACTCGCGCTCGAATTCGAGATCGTCCCACAGCACCTCGGCGATCGTGCGTCCGGCTTCCGCGACGCTTTCGTCGCCGTCGATCGTCAGGCAATCGGGAACGGCGAACGTCGGCTGCGCACCGATGCGGTCGCCGATGATCAGATCGACCTCCGACCGCTGGCCGGGCGGCGATTGCAGCGCCGACGGCGCCCGGGCCTGCATCAGAACGAGCACGCCTGCACAGAATGTCACGCACAGGACCGGAAGTCGCCGGAACGCAAGTCGATATCGGATCATCGTCGGTACTCGAACGTGAGACGAACCGTGAGACTGGGCTCGGTGAAGGCGGAGGGCAATCCCGGCAGCTGGTTCGTCAACAGAATGGCGCGCTGGGCGCTCATGTCGAGAGCGAAATAGCCGCTGCTGCGATCGACCGCCACCCCGGCGATGGCGCCGTCACGCTGAATTGTAAACCGGAGCACGGTCATGCCCGGCACCTGCTGGTTCGAATTCCACTGCCGGCGTATCAGCTGCAGCATCGTGTTGAGGTACTCCGGGCAGCAGAAGTCGGACAGGCTGATCTCTCCGCCGCTGCCGCCCAGACCGCCGCCCGACAGGCCGACCCCGATCCCGCCAACCCCCGTATCGGCCATCGCCGTTCCTTCGAGCAGCTCCGGACCGCGCGTCGGCGTTCGCCCGCGGGCCTCGGCCGGCGCGGTCTCGACCTCCGTTTCGGGCTCGGGGCGGGGGGCCGGTTCCTCGACGGGCAGGATCATCTCCGGAGGCGCCGGCGTCGGCGGCTGGATCCACTGCGGGCGACGCGCCTCCTCGAGCGTCAGGAGCTGTTGAATTGGGCGCCCGCCAAGCGCCGTCTGTCCCCCTTCGCCCGGTCCCTCCGGCCCGCCCAGCCGGATGGCCATGGCAACGCCCGGAACGGGCTCCTCCCGGGTGGCGAACCAGGATGCCGGACCCAGCATCAGGGCGGCCAGCGCCAGGGCATGAGCCGCGGCGGAAACGACGAGCGTCCCCCGCAGTCCCTCGGGCTCATGTCCCCGATCCGCCAGAATCTGGGATGCCGCTTCTCTCACGGTGTGCCGCCGGCGGCGGGAGCCGCGCATCGTGCTCAGCGCCCGTCCGGAAAATCCACCACGAGCCCGACCTCTTCCACGCCCCCCTGCTTGAGCCGGTCCATGACGCTCATCAGCTCGTCGTAGGTGATGCCCCCGTCGCCGCGGAGAAACACGTTGCGCTCCGTCCGGGCGTCCATCTCGACCGCGATGCGCTCGTGCAACGCGTCGAACGGTACCGGATCCTCATCCACCTGCACCACGCCGTCGCTGCGAAAGCTCAGCGGGACCGTGACGAACAGACGCTGGATGGTGAGCGGGTCCGCCCGCCGCGCCTCCGGCAGATTGACGTCGAGGCCCCGCTGCATCATCGGCGCCGCCACCATGAAGACGATGAGCATCACGAGCATCACGTCCACCAGCGGAATGACGTTGATTTCGGACAGCGACGTGGCGACGCGGCGACCGCGCCGCTGCCGGCGCCCCGATCCGCCGTGATTGCTCGCAGGCTGTACCTTGGGCAACGGGCAGTTCCAACGACTCCTACGAGAAGTTGCGTTCGGTGATGTTCAGGAACTCGAGCGAGAAGTCGTCCATCGCGCCGGCGAGCTCCTTTATCTTCTGCGTGAAGTGGTTGTAGAAGTAGACGGCCGGAATCGCCGCGAACAATCCGGCCGCCGTCGCGATGAGCGCCTCCGCGATCCCCGGCGCCACGACCGCCAGGCTCGTCGAGCCGGTGGCGCCGATCCCTTCGAAGGCGCTCATGATGCCCCACACGGTGCCGAACAGCCCGATGAACGGCGTGATGCTCGCCGTCGTCGCCAGAAACGCCACGCGCCGCTCCAGCTTCGCCACCTCCACGTTCGCGGCCCGCAGGAGTGCGCGGTCCAGCGCATCGAAACTCTTCAGGCGTCGGCGCGCGGCCGACTCGCTCGGCGGATCGGGGCCGTTGGACACGTCGGCCAGCCGCAACTGGGCGTTGAGCTCCACGTAGCCGGCCTGAAAGATGCCGGCCAGCGGGCTGCGCGCCAGCGACCGGCAGACCGAGTGCACGTCCGAGAACTTGCTGCTGCGTCTGAACACGTCGCGGAACCGCGTCGTCTGGCTCTCGACGCGCCGGAATTGTCGAAGCTTGAACAGAACGACAGCCCAGGATGCGATGGAAAACAGGACGAGGATGACGAGAACGGCCTGGGACAGAAGCGAGGAACGCCCGATCAACTCGAGCACCCCGCCGCCGAAACCCTCCTCCGACGCGCTCATGCCGGCCGTTTGGAGGAGGGTAAACGCGTAATGGTCAAGAGCACGCAACGAACCCTCCGCACATCCGACTCTCGCGCGCCGCTCGGGCAGCGCAATCCTGTGAAGTTAGCACGACCGCAAGAACCTGTCAAACGTATGATAAGATGGAGCTTCCATCGCTTCGACGCCATCCTCGCCGCTGTCTCACCACCGCCGCGGACTGTGTGAATGATTCGGTATCTCAGCGTCAGGAATCTTGCGATCGTCGAGCGGATCGACGTCGAGCTCGGCGCCGGCCTCACCGTGCTCACCGGCGAGACGGGCGCCGGCAAGTCGATCGTGCTCGGCGCTCTCCATCTGCTCGTCGGGGGGCGGGCGACCGCCGAGCTGGTACGCGCCGGTGAGGACAAGGCCGTCGTGCAGGCCGTGCTCGACGCGGATGACGGGCGCGAGGTCGTCCTCCGGCGCGAGGTCACCGCGCAGGGAAGGAACCGGGTGTTCATCGACGATGAGCTGACCACCGTGGGCGCCTTGCAGGCGCTCGGGAGGCAGCTCGTCGACTTCCACGGCCAGCACCGGCAGCAGACGCTTCTCGATCAGCGCACCCACCTCCCCTTGCTGGACCTGCACGGCGGACTGGCCGAGCAGGCGTCGGCCGTGGCCGCCGCGCACGGCGCCTGGCGCGAGGCCGAGGCGCGGCTGACGCAGACCCGGGGGCGCGTCGAGGAGAGGGCCGAGCGCGTCGAGCTGCTGACGTTCCAGAGTCGGGAGATCGATGACGTCGCGCCGCTGCCCGGCGAAGACGAGGAGCTGGCCGCGGCGCGGACCCGGCTCGCGAATACCGAGCGGCTGATCACGTTGTGCTCCGACGCGTACGGCGCGCTGTACGAGCAGGACGCGGCGGTGCTGGCAAGGCTCGGCCACGTGTGGCGACGAGTGGAGGAGCTGTCGGAGATCGATCCGGCGTTCGCCCGGCACCTCGCCGGCCGGGACGCCGTCGGGGCGCAGCTCGAGGACCTCGCGTTCTTCCTGCGATCGTATGCGGCGGGCATCGACGGGTCTCCGGAGCGACTGACCGAGGTCGAGTCCAGACTCGCGCTCCTGGAGCGGCTGAAGAAGAAGTACGGACCGCAACTGCAGGACGTGCTGGATCATCGACGCCGAATCGCGGCGGAGCTCGACGCCCTGGATGGCCAGGCCGCGGAGGTGGAACGGCTGACGGCCGCGGCCGGCCGGGCCCGGCAGGCGTTTCTGGACGTTGCGGCGCCACTGTCCGAGCAGCGGCGGCGAACCGCGCAAGCGCTTCGCGAGCAGCTCGCCCGCGTGCTGGCAGACCTGGCGATGCCGCACGCCTGCGTGCAGGCCCGCTTCGCCGCCGCGCCGCTGCCAACCGAGCGCTGGAGCGCGAGAGGCATCGACGACGCCGAGCTCTACTTCTCCGCGAACCCCGGCGAGGAAGCCCGCCCGCTGGCCAGAGTAGCCTCCGGCGGCGAGCTGTCGCGGGTCATGCTGGGGCTGAAGACGCTCGCCACGACCGATCGACCCGGCAAGACGCTGATATTCGACGAGGTGGACGCCGGCATAGGCGGCGCGGTGGCCGACAGCGTGGGCCGGATGCTCCGCACGCTCGGCCGGCGCTTCCAGGTAGTGTGCGTCACCCACCTGCCGCAAATCGCGGCGTACGCCACCTCCCACCACCACGTCTCGAAGAGCGTCCGGGATGGCCGCACCGCGACGTCCGTGGAGAGTCTCGGCGAACAGGGTAGAGTAGCCGAGCTGGCCCGCCTGATGACCGGCGGCGCTTCCGTCGCGGCGCGGGAGGGAGCACGGATTCTGCTGCAGGAAAAGACCGGGGAGAGCCCCCCCGGCTACGGAGCAGCGAGGGGTAGCAGTGGGGAAGAAGGCGTGCATTGAGACGTTCGGCTGCCAGATGAACGTTCACGACTCGGAGCGCATGGCCGGCCTGCTCGAGCAGGCCGGATACGAGCTGACGCCCGCTGTCGATGACGCCGACCTAGTCGTCGTCAATACCTGCAGCGTGCGCGAGAAGGCCGAGGACAAGCTGTTCGCCCGGCTGGACGCGCTCGGCGGCCCGCCCGAGGGCCGCCCCCTCGTGGCAGTCACCGGATGCGTCGCGCAGCAGGAGGGCAGTCGCCTGCTGGAACGGTCCGCCCGGGTCGACGTCGTCGTCGGAACCCAGGCGCTGCGGCGCCTGCCCCTGCTGGTGGACGAGGCCGCGGAGACCGGCCGGCGCCAGGTCGATGTGAACCCGTACGACGACGTCTCGTTTCCGCTCGGCATCGCGGCCCGGCGCGACCCCGTCAAGGCCTACGTCACCATCATCGAGGGCTGCAACGACTACTGTTCCTTCTGCGTGGTGCCGTACACGCGCGGCCACGAGCGGATGCGTCCGGCGCCCGACATCCTCGCCGAGGTCCGGGACGCCGCCGCCCGCGGGCACCGCGAGATACACCTGCTCGGGCAGATCGTCAACCACTACCACGACCCTGACCGGCCGGAGCGCGACTTCGCCTGGCTGCTGCATCAGGTGCACGCCGTCGATCGCGTGGAGCGCATCCGGTTCGCCAGCCCGCACCCCCGCCACGTCGACCGGCGACTGATCGAGGCCATGCGAGACCTGCCGAAGGTTTGCAAGCATCTCCATCTTCCCGTGCAATCGGGATCGTCCCGCGTGCTGCAGCAGATGCGGCGGCGCTATTCGCGCGAGACGTACCTGCAGCTCGTGGCCGAGGTCCGCGAGGCCATCCCGAACATCGCGCTATCGACCGATATGATCGTTGGGTTCCCCGGAGAGAACCCGGACGACTTCGAAGACACGTTGTCGTTGACCGAGACGGTCCGGTTTCACGGGATGTTCTCGTTCAAGTACTCGCAGCGCCCGCACACGCTGGCCGCGAAACGCATGCCCGACACGGTTCCGGAAGGGGAGAAGACGGCGCGTCTCATGAGGCTGCAGACGCTGCAACGCGGCATTCAGGTCGCGCTCAATGCCGAGCGTGTCGGCGACGACGTCGACGTCCTCGTCGACGCCCACAGCCGCCGGCGGCCCCAGGACCTGTCCGGCCGCACCACTCAGAACACGGTTGTGAACTTTCCCGGCAGGAGCGACTGGATCGGCAGGACGCTCACCGTGCGCGTCGAGGGCGCCGGACCGCACAGCTTGCGCGGCACGGCAATCCGCGACGCATGACGGAAGACCTGGAGAACTGGGATGCAGATAGAGATGACGATCAAGGGGCTGGTGATCGATCCCATCACCAACATGCCCATCGTCATATTACGCGATCAGGCAGGGCAGAAGGTGCTGCCGATCTGGGTCGGCATCTTCGAGGCCAATGCCATTGCCCTGCAGATCGAGAACATCTCGACGCCGCGCCCCATGACGCACGACCTTCTGCGCAACGTCATCAACGACCTGAACGCGGACGTCGACAAGATCGTCGTGTGCGACCTCCAGGACAACACGTTCTACGCACTGATCCACCTGCGCGTGAACGGGGAAGTCGTCGCCGTCGACGCCCGGCCCAGCGACGCCATCGCCCTCGCGCTCCGCGTCAGGGCGCCGATCTTCGTGGAAGACAAGGTCATCGACAACGCCAAGGCGATCGATTTCACCCCCGGCAAGGACAACTCCGAGCGACTCGCCAAGTGGCTCGAGAGCCTCGATCCCGAAGATCTCGGCAAGTACAAGATGTAGCCCATGTCGGCCGGCCGACATTCGGTGCAAGGCTCATTTCTTCAGGCACTTGCATCGATCGGCCGGCGGCAGTGCAGTCCACCTCCCGCAGTCCGGCGGCCTTGACAGCTCGCCGCGAGCTTCTCTAGAATTCCTGCGGCTGCTCGTAATTTCGCGGCGCTCGCCCCGGAATCAGCGGCTTCCGCACCGATGATTGTCGCCATCGCCAACCAGAAGGGCGGAGTTGGAAAGACCACGACGGCGGTCAATCTCGCATCCGCCCTCGCGCTTCGCGGCAAGCAGACCCTCCTGATCGACCTCGACCCGCAAGCCAACAGCACGCTCGCGTACGTCGGCCGCGAGAGTCTGGAGCGGAGTCTCTACGACACCATGGCCGACGAATCGTGCGCCCTCTCCCAGGTGATCTGCGAATCGACGCAGAAGGGACTGTGGGTCGCCCCCTCCAGGATCTCGCTGGCGAAGCTGGAGGCCCGCCTCGTGGGGGAGCTGGACGCGCACTTCCGGCTGAAGGACAGAATCGACCCCGTCCTCGAGCGATTCTCGCACGTCGTCATCGATTGTCCGCCGGCCCTGGGTCTGCTGACGGTCAACGCCCTGGTCGCCGCGACGCACATTCTGATCCCGATCCAGTCCTCGTACTTCGCACTCGAAGGCACCGACGACCTGCTCGAAACGATCGAGCGGGTGCGCGCGCGGGCCAATCCGAGCCTGCAGCTGCTCGGCGTACTCGTCACCATGCACGACAAACGGACATCTCTGGCCCGTGACATACGCGAACAGATCGCCGACGTCTTCGGCGCAAAGGTCTTCAACACCGTCATCTCCAAGAGCGTCCGCCTGGAGGAGAGTCCCGCCTATCGCGAGTCGATCTTCAGCTTCGCACCCAACTCGACTGGCGCCGCCGACTACTACAGTCTTTGCGAGGAGGTGATGGCCCGTGTCTAGGCGAGGGCTGCCCCAGGCCGCCCGCATGCGCCACGACGCCCACTACGTCGACGCGCTGACTGCGGCGTCCGGTGAGCCGGTCGGCCGCATGGTGTCGATCGAGCGGCTCGATCCGAACCCGGACCAGCCGCGTCAGGCCATGGGCGACCTGTCGGAGCTGATGGCGTCCATCCAGGAGAAGGGCGTCATCGAGCCGCTCATCGTCCGCCAGCGCGACGGGCGCTTCCAGATCATCGCCGGGGAGCGGCGCTACCAGGCCGCGGTGCAGATCGGCCTGCAGGAGATGCCGGTCATCATCCGTGACGCCGACGACCGCGAGCTGATCGAGATCGCGCTGATCGAGAACCTCCAGCGCAAGGACCTCACGCCGTTCGAGGAAGCCGACGCGCTGCAGTCGCTCGTGGACCGTTTCGAGTACACCCACGAGCACTTGGCGCGACGCCTCGGCAAGGCCCGGACGTCGATTACCGAGTCGCTGGCGCTCACGGCGATGCCCGAAGAGGTCAGGCGTCTGTGCCGACTGGCGGACATCACCTCCAAGTCGATCCTGCTGCAGGTTGCCCGCCAGTCGGACCCGCAGAAGATGGTGGAGCTCGTCGAGCAGATCGCCCAGTCCGGAATGACCCGGGCCGACGTGCGGAAGACCGCGCCGCGGCCGGCCGTCGCACGCCCGAAACCGTTCGCCTACAAGTACGTCGCCCCATCGAAGGCGTTCAGCGTGCGCCTCCAGTTCAAGAAGTCGCGCGTCGAGCGCGACGAGCTGATCGAGGCGCTCGAGGAGCTGCTCACCGAGCTGCGGAGCGCCGGCTGAGGCGACTCGTCGACCCCGCCCGCCATTCTCGCGGAACGCCGACTCTCGTTGCAGGCAGGCGTGCGGCTTGCGGCCGCCGCATGACGAGGCTGAAGAGGCGTTGCAGCGCGGCCGGATCCGCGTTGGTTAACATAACACCCCTTATTGGACCCCGGAGATCAGGCGGCCGGACGCCCGGATTTGCCCGTTGCTGGCGCTCATGCTGCAGGACCTCCACCGGGCCCTGATCCGACTCGGGCAGATCGCCATCAAGTACGGGACCGACCGCCGCGCAACCAGCTTGGTCGACTACCTGACGACGGACGAGGGCACCCCGGAGGATCGCTGGCCCCTGGCTCCGGACGAGCCCCAGCCGGATCCGACGCCGCATGCCCGGTTCGTGAAGCGCCGCGAGACGGCGAAGGCCGAAGGCGGAAAGACGGCGAATCGACGGAAACAGAACGTGAAGACGGGACGCGCCGCGCTCGGC
Source organism: Vicinamibacteraceae bacterium (assembly GCA_012271165.1). Classification (GTDB taxonomy): domain Bacteria; phylum Acidobacteriota; class Vicinamibacteria; order Vicinamibacterales; family UBA8438; genus JAAXGX01. The sequence continues at coordinate 35,998 of JAAXGX010000013.1, forward strand.
CTGCCCCTCCCCCCCGTTTGAACCGCGCGTGCCGACCTCGCGCACGCCGTGGCTCGACCGGTAGACTTCCACGGGAGGAGGGGCCATGAATCGGCATGTGTGGCAACTCGTGGCAGCGCTCGGGGTAATGCTCATGGCGTACGCATGGGCCGACGACAGACTCTACGCAGAGGTGTTCGACGTCGACGTCGGTGCGGAGGTGTTCGCCATCGGCGCCGGCGCCGTGACGGCTGGCCTGCTGTTCTGGCGTGACCCACCGCGGATGTCCAGTTGACCCGCCGTTCGCCCGCCGGCCACGCGCGTTTTCCGCGATCTGGGCTGCACCCGCATGAACATCGAACTCGGCGACTACATCAATGGAGCGCTCGTCTTGATCACGCTGTGGGTTGCGTGGCAGGCCAAGCGCAGTGCGGACGCCGCCGCAGCGGAACTCGCCTTGGCCCGGAGACCCCTGGTACTGATCTCGGAGTGGAAGGTCAAGCAGCTGATGGGGGTCTTGTTCGGGTACCCCGGACCGTGCCTGATGGTTTTCGTGACCTTCGAGGATTCGGTCGGAGTCCCCTCGACCCTCCATAGCACCAAGATCAGAGTGGGCAGACTGGGGACCACCGGGGACTTGACGGAGACGCGCTCCGCGACGCTCGTCTACAAGTCCCAGAGGTGCGAGATACACGACGGCACAACCTTCGATCCCGATACCGTCGAACCGGACTCTCCGATCGCCGAGGTGAGGGTAACCTACCGGTTCTCGGCCGAGGGCGACGACCGGTGCCAGGAGTGGGCCTGCGGAGCGTACGTCATGCAGCGTGAAGGTGGAGAATTCTATTGCCATGAACTCACTCCGCACGTCATCCGCGACGATTGGCGCGAAGAGCGCGAACGCCGTCAGTACTGGCGACGGCTCGTGAAGTGGTGGACAGAGTGGTGGACGCAGTGAAGGCCGGATGCCGACTCCTGAACCGCGCCCGGGCCGTGTAACGGTACTCCGACACACACAGAGAACCGCTGATTCACGTGCCCTGAGGCATGGATCGAGCGCCAGCGTTCCCCGGCCGCAAGCCCTGGAGTCGATCACCCCCGCCAGCAGCCGACGCAGAGCCCGGACGAGCGCCGGGCGATATTGCGCCAGCCAGACGCTCCCAGTCTAGTTCGCGCCGCTCGGCTAGTTGATGACACGTGGCGCCGTGGTAGACTCGGGCCATGGGCGAGGTGGGGATGACCGAGGAGATGCGGACCCTCGTCTGGAACGAGAAGTTCTTCGCGGACATGCGCCAGCGGTACTTCGGACACCTCGCGGCACGGTACCGGACGCTCGACAACGCCATTCACATCGGCCTGCTCGTCCTGTCGGGAGCGACGTTCAGTAGCGCAAGCGATGTGCTGTTGCCGCAGCACACGGCGATACTGGCACTGCTAGCCGCCGCCCTGGCGGCCACAGCGACCGTGATGCGCTTGTCCGATCGGTCATCGTCCTTCACGGAATTCTCGGTGGATTGGGGCAAGCTCCACGACGAATACACGCTGCTCTGGAACGATCTGGGAAGCGGCAGCGTCGAGTCGAGTACGGTGCGCCGACGGGTACAGGAACTCAAGAACCGGGCGGAGATCGTCGACCGGCGGTCGACAGCCTACGGCACTCACCGGAAACTGCTTCTCGCGTGTCATCGCGAGGCGGTCGAGGCCACCGCGCGATGAAGAGGGCACTAAAGGATTCCCATCCTCCGCCGCCACGGCCAGCGCCAGCACCTCCCCCGCCACCGCAGCCACCTTCGCCGCCAACCCCGCCCAAGCGGTAGCTGGCCACCACGTCGCGCCGGACGCGCCCGGTCCGGACCGCGCACGCTGTTCGACCGCGAGCCGACCAACCTAACCACTACGGATGCAGCAGTGCCACCCAGGGTGGCGGGCCACCAGGTACGAGCCCAATGCCCCCGGCCGCTGCTGAACTCGAGCGGCGCCTCGTACTCCCCTCCCCGCTCGCGCGCGTGAACGGGGCCGGGCCCCTGCCGTCGCTCCCGTACCCGCTTCCGCGCCGGGTCCGGGGCGTGCGGATTGTCGGGGGCCCCAACACCGCCCCGTCAGGCAAGACGGATTTGCAAAGCGCAGTCCGACCGTGGCCACTGACGCCGCGCCGACGACGACGAACCGACTGCCCTCCGTTTGGTCGCCGGGATGCCCGCACGCGAAGCAGAGCCAGTCTGCCCGGGTCAGGCGCCCGCCGTCGGACCTGATCCCGTCTCAACCGCGCGCCCGACCGGCTGTCGGCAGGCGGGACTGCTTCAGGAAAACGTCAGGAAACCTTCAGTTGATGGGACGACCCAACCGGTCTACAGTCCCGCCGGCATGCGCGCGGCACGACGTTGCGCGCCAACGACGAAGGAGCCGGGTTGACATCACAAACGAGGACGAGACGAGGGTTTGCACGCACGGGGATCACGCTGGCGGCGTTACTGGCGGCGGCGATGCAGCTCCCTGCCCAGGCACAGGCGCAGGCGAACGGTTCGGTGCAGGGAACGGTGTCTGACGAAGCCGGCGGCGCGCCGCTGGCGGCGGCGGTGGTCACGATCGAGGAGCTCGGGGTGGCGGCCACGACCGGCCGCGACGGAGCGTTCACGATCGAGGACGTTCCGCCCGGCACGTACAGCATCACGACCATGCGGGAAGGATTCGCGCCCCTCACGACGCCGGTCACGGTGGCGGCGGGGCCCCCTACCCGCCTCGACCTGAGTCTGCCGGCCGCGGTGTTCGAGGAACGCGTGCTGGTCACCGGGACCCCGAGCGAGCTGGGGCTGGCCGAGGAAACGGCGACCGGCAGCCGGCTGGGCCTGCGCGCCATCGACATTCCGGCCTCCATCGACGTGGTCGACAGCACGGTCATGGAGACGCGTGGGTACCAGCGGATCAGCGATGCGGTGGAGACGATGCCGGGCGTGCTGGCCGGCCACAATCCGGCCGCGCCCTCCAGCTTCTCGGTGCGCGGCTTCACGCGCTCGCAGATCACCGTCCTGCGCGACGGCATCTGGCTCGGTCCCGCCAACATGGTGATGCGGCCGCAGAACACCTTCAACCTCGACCGCGTCGAGCTGCTGCGCGGGCCCTCGTCGGTCCTCAACGGCCAGGGCGCGGTGGCCGGCACGATCAACGCCCTGACGAAGCAGGCCGAGCCGACGGCCGCACCGGAATGGAACGGGCTGTTCTCGTACGGCCGGTTCAACACGTACCAGACTGCCATCGGCGTGAACGGACCGATCAGCGACTCGCTGTGGTACCGCTTCGACGTGAGCGACTACGGCTCCGACGGCTACGTCGACCGCATGAGCCCCAGCTCGTCCAACATCACCGGCAGCCTGCTGTGGCGGCCCGGCCCGCGCGCCGAGCTGCGGTTCAGCGTCGATTACCTGGACGACGACGTCGGATCGTACTTCGGCACGCCGCTGCTGCCGGCCGAAGCCGTGGGCGACCCGCTCGACGTCATCACGACCACGACCGGCGAGGGAATCGATGCACGGACCCGTTTCCTGAACTACAACGTGGAAGACCCCGTGAACGACTCCTCGCAGCTCCTGCTCCGCGCCGACGCGGAGGTGCGCCTGAGCGATCACGTCACGCTGCGCAACACGGTGTACGGCTTCAACGCCGAGCGGAACTGGCAGAACGCCGAGGGCTTTCCGTACTGCACGGCGGTCGTCGACGTCTGCACGGCGACGGGCGAGATCCAGCGCTACTACGGCTACTTCTTCGTCGACCACGACCAGCGGATGTTCGGCGACCGGGCGCACCTCGACATCAGGACCCCGATCGGCGCCCTCGAGAACCGGGCCACCGTCGGCTTCGAGGCTTCCACGCTCGACTTCGAGCGCGGGCGCGGTTTCCGCCGGAGCATACCGCTCGCGCCGGGCGACGCCGTGGACGTCTTCAATCCCGTGCCCGGCCGCTACGGGCAGCGCGAGCTGCGCGGCATCAGCCCCACCTACATCGATTCGTGGGCGTTCTTCGCCGAGGACTCGCTTCCCGTGCACGACCGCGTCCGGCTCACCGGCGCCCTGCGCTACGAGGCGATGGACCTCGAGCGCGTGAACCTGGATGCCGCGGGCGCGGTCGAGCCGAGCGGCTTCGCCCGCGCGTTCCGCTGGTGGAGCTGGCGCGCCGGCGCCGTCGTGAATCTGCGCAGCGACGTGGTGGCGTACGGCCAGGTCAGCAACGCCAAGGACCCGGTCAACGCCAACATCCTGCTGGTCAACGCGAACCAGGACTTCGATCTGACCGACGCCCGGCAGTGGGAGGTCGGCCTGAAGGCGGACCTCGACGGCGGCCGCACGCAGCTCACCGCCGCCTGGTTCGACATCGAGCGGGACGACATACTCGAGCGGTTCGCCCTCGACAGCGCGACGACGATCGGCGGCATCGAATCGCGTGGCCTCGAGCTGGCGGTGTCCTCGCGTCCGAGCGCGGACGCACGGTTCGGCGCGAGCCTGGCCTTCACGGACGCGGCGTTCGTGCCGTCGGCCAACTTCGTGCGCCTGGCCGGGAACACGCCGCCCAACGTGCCGACGGCCATCGGCAACCTCTGGGGCAGCTACGGCAACATCGGCGGCACGCCGCTCGAGGTGGGCGCCACGGTTCGCGTCGTGGGTGACCGGCAGGCCAACAACGCCAACACGATCACGCTGAACAGCTACGCCACGGCCGACGCCTACGCCGCGCTCGACCTGGACGCCGTGCGCGTGACGTTCGCCGTCGACAACCTGACCGATGCGGCCTACGCGTCCTGGTCCGACATCTTCTACCTGGGCCAGACCGACCCGTCGTTCATCTACGCCAACCAGGTGATGCTGGGCGCTCCGCGGACCTATTCGGTCATGCTGCACGTGCGCTTCTGACGCACCGGGGGCCGAACGCGTCCGGAGATCGCGCGCGATGACCATCGTCAATCGCTGCCTGATCTGGGTGCACCGCTACGTCGGGATACCGGTGAGCCTCCTGTTCGTCCTCTGGTTCGCCTCCGGCATCGTGATGATGTACACGGGGGGCATGCCGCACCTGACGCCGGAGGAGCGGCTGGCGGCGCTGGACCCCCTCGACCTGTCGCGGGTACGACTCACGCCGGCGGCTGCGGCGGTGCGCGCCCGCATCCCGCGGCCGCCGCAACGCGCGGGCCTGCTGACCGTGATGGGACGGCCGGCGTATCGCCTCGACGACAGCACCGTGTTCGCGGACACCGGGGCGCGCCTGCCGGCAGCCGATCCGGACGCGGCCCGGCGGGTGGCGGCCCGCTTCACCGGAGCGCCGGCCGCGGCGCTCCGTTACGCCGGCCTGATCGAGCGGCCGGACCAGTGGACGCTGGTGACGAGGGCGGCGTTGCCGGCGCACCGGTTCCGGGTCGCCGACGGCGCGGCCACCGAGCTGTACGTCTCGCGGCGGACCACCGAGGTCGCCATGGTGACGACGCGCCGGACACGGGTGCTCGCGTGGCTCGGCGCGATACCGCACTGGTTCTACCTGCCGTCCCTGCGCGTGGACCGGCCCTTGTGGGAAGCCGTCATCGTCTACACGTCCGCGGTCGGCTGCCTCGTCGCGCTCACCGGGCTGCTGCTCGGCCTCACCCGCTTCCGGTGGCGGCGCCCGTCGGACGGCCGGCCGCGGATACCGTACGCCGGCGGGATGCGGTGGCACTACCTCACCGGCGCCGCCTTCGGGCTCGTCACGCTGACGTGGGTGTTCAGCGGCCTGCTGTCGGTGCAGCCGTTCGCCTGGACGACGATGCGCGGGCTCGACGTGCCCGCGGACGTGCTGAGCGGCGGACCGCTCCGCCTGGACGACTTCCCCGCTTTCGAACCGGCCGCCTGCAGCGCTGGCTGTTCAACGGCCTGCACAGCCTCGACTTCGCCTTCTGGTACGACCGCCGCCCGCTGTGGGACGCCGGACTGATCGCGCTCAGCCTGGGCGGCCTGGCGTCGAGCGGCATCGGCCTCTGGATCGGGGCCGGCCGTGTCCGGGGCGTGCTCGCGCGCCGCCGGTGACGCTCGGCGTGCGCGAACCGGGGTGCGCACGGGACGCCGGCGGCCGGCCGCGCGCACAGCCTGCGCCCGGACCCGGCCACTGGTAAACTCGACACGGGCCGGTCATGCTGCGGATCATCGACCGCTACATTCTCCGGGAAGTCGTCCCGCCGTTCGTGCTGGGCCTGTTCGTCTTCACGTTCCTGCTGATGATCCCGCCGATCATGACGGTGGCGGAGGATCTCATCGCGAAGGGCGTCGACACCCTCACCATCCTGCGCATCATGGGCACGCTGCTGCCGCAGGGGCTCGGCGTGACGATACCGATGGCGCTGCTGCTCGGCGTCCTGATGGGGCTCGGCCGCCTCTCGAGCGATCGCGAAACCGTGGCCCTGCAGGCGTGCGGCGTGAGCGTGCTGCGCATGCTCCGTCCGCTGCTGCTGCTCGGCGCCGGTGCGGCGGCGGCCACCTGCTACGTCCTGCTGGTGGCGCTGCCCGATGCGAACCAGGCGTTTCGGGAGATCACCTTCCGGACCGTGGCGGGCAGGGCCGAGGGCGAGGTCAAGCCGCGCGT
>JAAXGX010000154.1 GCA_012271165.1 Vicinamibacteraceae bacterium
GGTTCGGGGCGCAGCCCCGTCTGATAGAAGCCCCGTCTGATTGAAGTGGACTGGTATCCGCCGTACGTGCCGGTCGGCGCCCGGCGTGCCAGAGCCCTGCTGGAGATGCGCCGGCTCCGCGCGAGCGGCGTGAACGTGCAGCCGGTCGAGCTCAAGGGACGCACGATCGCGCGGAGCTTCTGGGGCCGCCGCTGGTGCGAGCATCTGGAATCGTTCTCCGACTACGCGAACCGGCTGCCGCGCGGCCGCACCTACGTGCGCAACGGCTCCGTCTGCCACCTGGAGATCCGGACCGGCGGCGTCGACGCCATGGTGGCCGGGACCGACCTGTACCGCGTCACGGTTCGAATCAGGAAGCTGGGGAAGCCGGCCTGGAAGGCCATCAGGACCGCGTGCGCGGGGCAGATCGGCTCGGTGCTCGAGCTGCTGCAGGGCCGGCTGTCCGATCATGTCATGGAGGTCGTCACCCATCGGGACACCGGCCTGTTTCCGAAACCGGGCGAGATCAAACTGGCCTGCGACTGCCCCGACTGGGCGACCATGTGCAAGCATGCGGCGGCCGTGCTCTACGGCGTCGGAAGCCGCCTCGACGACAGGCCGGAGCTGCTCTTTCTGCTGCGCGGCGTCGACGAGGCCGAGCTGATTGCCGCCGACATGGCGCTGCCCCGCGGCACGTCGACGGCCGACACCCTCGCGGACGACGACCTCGCGGACATCTTCGGCATCGACCTCGACGACGCGGACGGCGCGCCGGGGCGGAAGCGGCCGACCCGCACCGCACCGACGCGGAAGCGGTCAGGGAGCAAGCGGCCCTCGCGTCGGACGCCGGCGAGGAGCACCGCATCCGGGCCGCCCGCGCCGGGCGGCCGCGGCGAGCCGGCGTCCGCTATCCGCGCCACGGGCGAGCTGGTGGGCCGGCTGCGGCGGCGCGGCGGGTTCTCGGCGGCCGAGTTCGCCGCGCTGCTCCACGTCTCCGCGGCGACGGTGCGGCGCTGGGAAGCCACGCCCGGGCCTCTCACCATGCGCCCTTCCCACCGCGACGCCCTGGCGGCGCTGCGCCGGGCGATCGAGGACCGGGACGAGTGATGGTTCGAACGCGGTGGAGCTGTCGTCACCCGGTTCGAACGGCAATCCCCTCACGTGGGAACCGCTCGTCGAGCGTGAAGACGGTCGCCTTCCCGGCCCTCGCCGCTGCCCAGATCAGCGCATCGGCGAATGACACCCGACGCGACGGACGGCACAGGTGCAACGCCTCGATCACCAGCTCCTTCGGGAGCCGGAAAACGCCGATGTTTTCCTTGCGCAGCAGCGCGGCGAGGTGATCGACGACGACCTCCCGCGACACGCCGTAGACGGAGGTCAGCACGTAGGCCGTCTCGACGAGCACGACGTCGGTGATGAGTAGATCGGATTCACCGTCGATGATCTGCGCGCTGCGATCGGCCAGCGCGGGCGGGTCGCCGGTGAGATACCGGACGAGCATCGACGTGTCGACCAGATCGCTCACTCGACACGCGTCGTCGCGCGGCCTCGCGCTTCCGTCGCATCGTTCCAGGCCCGCTCCCGCGCCGCGCGCCACGCGCTCCCGTCCGGCACGTACGTCTCGATGTGAGATGCGAGGACGCCTTTCAGTGACGCGCGATGCTCGGGCGGCAAGAAGCGGATTTCGACGTGGTCATCGACGAGACGCTGCAGGGACACCCAACCGGGAGCGATGCCCAGCGAATCGCGAATGTCCTTCGCGATGACCACCTGACCCTTCTGTCCTACTACATGAGCCACAGTACGACCCTCTGTGCCCAGTATAACCGCGCGCCAGGACCGCACAGCCGCGTACCGACAACTCGTACCGACAAGACGATCCGAAACATCAACGCCCGCCGGCCCGCGTCACGCACGCGCACGCCAACGTTGATACCATAGGTGGGTTTCTCCGATGTTGAATCCGTTCGACTTCCAACTGCGGACGCGGCTCGTCTTCGGCGCCGGCACGGTCGAGCAGCTCGGCCACTTCGCGCGCGAGCTGCGCTTCAGGAAGCCGCTCCTGGTCGCCGACCACGGGCTGCGCGCGGCCGGACACGTCGAGCGGGCGCTGCGCCTGCTGCGCGCCGCGGATCTGGAGCCGGTCCCCTTCCACGACTTCGACGTCAACCCGGACACCGTCATGGTCGAGCGCGGCCGGGCCTTCGCCGCGCCGCACGGCGTCGACGCCATCATCGGCCTCGGCGGCGGGAGCTCGCTGGACTGCGCGAAGGGCATCAACTTCCTGCTCACCAACGGCGGCTCGCTGGCCGACTATCAGGGGTACGGGAAGGCGTCGCAGGCGATGCTGCCGATGATCGCGGTGCCGACGACGGCGGGGACCGGGTCGGAGGCCCAGAGCTACGCGGTGATTGCGGACGCCGAGACCGGCCTGAAGATGGCCTGCGGGGATTCCAAGTGCGCGTTCCGGCTGGCGCTGCTCGACCCGGAGCTGACGCTGTCGCAGCCGGCCGCCGTGACCGGCGCGGCCGGCTTCGACGCCATCGCCCACGCGGTAGAGACCGCCGTGACGACGCGTCGCACCGCGCTCTCGACGGCGTTCTCGCACGAGGCGTTCCGGCTGCTGAGCACGAACTTCGAGCGCGTCCTGGAGGCGCCGAGCGACGTCGACGCGCGCGCCGCGATGCACCTCGGCGCGGCGTTTGCCGGCGTGGCCATCGAGCAGTCGATGCTCGGCGCCGCGCACGCCTGCGCCAATCCGCTGACCGCGCGCTACGGCATCACGCACGGCGTGGCGCTGGCCATCCTGCTGCCGCACGTCGTGCGCTGGAACGCCGCGTCCAACCGGGACCTGTACGGACCGCTCGTCGCCGCCGCGATGAACGGCGGCGGCGGCACGAGCGGCAACCATCTGGCCGAGCGCCTCGTCCAAATCGGCAGGGCCGGCGGCTTCCCGGACCGCCTGCGCGAGGCGGGCGTGGAGGAAGGCGAGCTGGCGGCGCTGGCCGACCTGGCCGGCCGGCAGTGGACCGCGGCGTTCAATCCGGTGCCGTTCGGCCATCTGGACGCTCTGGAGGTTTACCGATGCGCATATTGACGAGGGGAACGCTGGCGGCGGCCGCAGTCCTGGCGCTGAGCTCCGCGGCCGCGGGCCAGTCGACCACGGCCGCGCCCGAGACGTGGGCCCAGTTCCGGGGCACGCCCGAGCTCAGCGGGACGTCGCTGGCGAGCGTCCCCGACGATCTGGAGCTGCTCTGGACCCTCGACGCGGGCGAATCGATCGACTCCTCCGCGGCCATCGCCGGCGGCGTGGTGTACGTCGGGACCTACAGCGGGGAGCTGCTCGCCGTGGATCTCGAGACGGGCGCGGAGCGCTGGCGCTACACGGCCAGCGAGGAGATGGGGATCGGCGAGTCGTCGCCGGCGGTGAGCCACGGGCTCGTCTTCGTCGGCGACCTGGGCGGTGTCCTGCACGCCGTCGACGCCCAGACCGGCGCGGCGGCCTGGACGTACCAGACCGAGGGCGAGATCAAGTCCTCGCCGGTCGTCTCGGGCGACACGGTACTGATCGGCTCCTACGACGGTCATCTCTACGGTCTGGCCGCGGAAAGCGGCGAGTTCCTCTGGCGGCACGAGACGCTCAACTACGTGCACGCCACGCCGGCCGTGGTCGACGGCGTCGCTTACTTCGGCGGCTGCGACGAGATGTTCCGCGGCGTGCGCGTGGCCGACGGCGAGGAGGTCTTCGCCGTGCCGGCGGGCGCCTACACCGCGGCCTCGCCGACGACGGACGGCGACCGCGCCTACTTCGGCACCTTCAACAACGAGGTGATCGGCATCGACCTGGCGTCGCAGGAGCTGCTGTGGCGCTACGAGCATCCGCGGCGCCACTTCCCGTTCTACTCGTCGGCGCTCAACGTCGACGGCACGATCGTGATCGGCGGCCGCGACCGGATGGTGCATGCCATCGATCAGGAATCGGGCGAGGCGCTCTGGACGTACATGACCCGGGCCCGCGTCGACTCGTCGCCGGCGGCGGCCGGCGGCCGGGTCTACATCGGCTCGGGCGACGGGCGCCTGTACGTGTTCGACCTGGCGACGGGCGAGAAGCTCTGGGAGTTCGATACGGGCGCGCCGCTGTCGGCATCGCCCGCGATCGCGGCGGGCAGGCTCGTGATCGGATCGCAGGACGGCGTGCTGTACTGCTTCGGCTGACGCGCGGCCGCGGCCGGCGGTCCCCATGGCGGCGATGAACGAACGCTACATGCGGCGTGCCGTGTCGCTGTCCGCGCAAGGCATGGAGCTGGGCCACGGCGGCCCGTTCGGCGCCGTGATCGTGAGAGATGACGCGGTCGTCGGCGAGGGCTGGAACGAAGTCCTGAGGACCAACGACCCGACGGCCCACGCCGAGGTCGTCGCCATCAGGAAGACCTGCCGCCACCTGGGCACTTTCGACCTGTCCGGCTGCGAGATCTACGCCAGCTGCGAGCCGTGTCCCATGTGCCTGGGCGCCATCTACTGGGCCCGCATCGGGCGCGTCTACTTCTCCATCAACCGGCACGACGCCGCCGGCATCGAGTTCCGCGACGAGTTCATCTACGACGAAATGGCAAGACCCTTCCACGCCAGGAAGCTGCCGATGATTCACGTGCACTGCGACGGAGCGCGGGAGGCTCTCGCCGCGTGGCAGCGCCGGGCGGGGCACACCGCCTACTGAACCGTGCTGATATAGTAGCCGCGATGAGCGATGCGTCTCCTGCGGCGGCAGCCGTCGAGACGGAGGTCGGCAGCTACTTCGTTGCCAACTACCCGCCGTTCTCGGTCTGGACGTCGGAGGCGGTCGCCGAGGCGGCCCGGCCGGCGCTGGCCGCGCCGCCGGCCGACGTTCCCCTCGGGCTGTACCTGCACATCCCGTTCTGCCGCAAGCGCTGCCACTTCTGCTACTTCCGCGTCTACACGGACAAGAACGCCCGCGAGGTGCAGTCGTACCTCGACGTGCTGGGACGCGAGTGGGAGCTGTACGCCGCGCAGCCCGCCATCGCCGGACGCCCGCTCGACTTCATCTACTTCGGCGGCGGCACGCCGTCGTTCCTGTCGGTGCGCCAGCTCCGGGGCCTCGTCGACCGGCTGTCGGCCGTCAGCCCCTGGTCGACCGCCAGCGAGGTCACCTTCGAGTGCGAGCCGGGGACCCTGACCGAACCCAAGCTCGCCGCCATCCGGGAGCTGGGCGTCACGCGTCTCAGCCTCGGCGTCGAGCACTTCGACGACCGCATCCTGGAGCTCAACGGCCGCGCGCACCGCTCGGCCGAGATATTCCGCGCCTACGAGTTCGCGCGCTCGATCGGCTTTCCGCAGATCAACATCGATCTGATCGCCGGCATGCTCGGCGAAACCGACGACAAGTGGCGGGACGCCGTGCAGCGGGTGATCGCGCTCGACCCCGACAGCGTCACCATCTACCAGATGGAGCTGCCGTTCAACACGACGATCAGCGGCGACCGGCTGAGCGGCGGCGGCCAGTTCCAGGAGGGCGTGGCGCCCTGGGCCACCAAGCGCCGCTGGGTGGACGAGGCGTTCGCCGCGCTGGAGCGCGCCGGCTACGCGATCGGCAGCGCCTACACCGCCGTCAAGGATCCCGCGCGCACGCGCTTCGTCTACCGCGACCGCCTCTGGCAGGGCGCCGACCTGGCCGGCCTCGGCGTGGCGTCGTTCGGCCACGTCAACGGCGTCCACATGCAGAACCTCGACTCGTGGGGCGCCTACGCGGCAGCGGTCGAGGCCGGCCGCATCCCGCTGAACCGCGCCTACCGTCCCACGGAGGAGGAGCGGCTCATCCGCGAGCTCGTGCTCCAGCTCAAGCTGGGCTCGATCCGGCCCGCCTATTTCCGGGACAAGTACGGCGTGGATCCCCGCGACCGGTTCACCGGCCCGCTCGCGTCGCTCGATCGCGACGGCTACCTGGACGAGGCGTCGCCGGACGCGGTCCGCCTGTCGCGCGACGGCCTGCTGCGCGTCGACAGCCTGCTGCCCCGCTTCTTCCTGCCCGCGCACGCCGACATCCGGTATACGTGACGTGGCGACGTCCCGCAGCGGTTCTTCCCGGAACCCGGGTCGCACCCTGCGATCCAGCTCGCCGGCGCGGGGCGGCCGGCGTGGCCTGCTCTATCCGCTCGACATGGTCTACCGGCGGGCCGGCATCGACCTCCCGGCGTTCGAGGTGGTCGCGCCCGACGACATCCCGCTGCCCTACCGCGCGCTGCTCGTGCACGACTCGGACATGACGCTGACCCTCGAGCGGCACTTCGGCGGGCGCGTGGTGCTGCGGCCGCTGTCGACCTTCTCGCTGGGCGGCTCGTACTTTCGCCGCGTGCTCCTCGTGCAGGAGTACGCGGGCCAGCCGGTCGAGATGGGTGCGATCCGGATGGAGCTCGACGCGTTCGACGCGCCCCTGCGCCGGCAGATTCTCGACAACGAGATCCCGCTCGGAAGCATCCTGCGCGACAGGCGCTTCGAGTACGCCAGCCGCGTCAAGGCGTTCCTGCAACTGATGCCGAACCCCGAGATGATGGGCGTCTTCTGGATGCGCGAGCCGCGCGTGCTCTACGGCCGGCGCACGGAGATCGTCCGCCGCGGCCGGAAGATCGGCGACATCGTCGAGGTGCTGCCGCTGGTGATACGATGAGTCGGATGGGCGCCCGGGGGAACGGCGCGGAGTACGACTGCGTCGTCATCGGCGGCGGACCGGCGGGCAGCACGACCTCGACCGTGCTGGCGCAGCACGGGCGCCGCGTGCTGCTCCTCGAGCGCGAGCCGTTCCCGCGCTACCACATCGGCGAGTCGTTGATGCCGTACACCTGGTTCACCTTCGAGCGGCTGGGCGTGCTCGACTGGTTCTCCAGGGCGGCGTGCCCGAAGAAGTACTCCGTGCAGTTCGTCTCGACCACCGGTGCCGTCTCGCAGCCGTTCTACTTCTTCGAGACGATCAAGCACGAGTGCTCGACCACCTGGCAGGTGGTCCGCAGCGACTTCGACCGCATGCTGCTGGCGAACGCACGCGACAAGGGCGTCGAGGTGCGCCAGGGCGTCGCGGTGCGCGACGTCGTCATGCAGGGCGGCCGGGCGGTGGGCGTGACCGGCGACGTCAAGGGGGGCGGCCGGGAGGAGTTCAGGGCGAATGCCGTCGTCGACGCCTCCGGGCGCGACGCGCTGCTGGCCGGCCGGATGGGCTGGAAGCGGCGCGACCCGGACCTGAACAAGATCGCGATCTTCACCTACTTCCAGGGCGCGGTGCGCGACCCGGGCCTGGACGAGGGGGCGACGACGGTCGCCTACATCCCGGACAAGGGCTGGTTCTGGTACATCCCGCTCCCCAACGACATCGTCAGCGTCGGCGTCGTCGCGGAAGCCGACTATCTCTACCGCGGCACGCGCGACCCGCAGGCCATCTTCTTCCGCGAGGCGGACGACTGCATCTGGATCAGGGACCACCTGCGCCCGGCCGAGCACCTCGGGCCGGTGCGGGTCACCGGGGAGTTCAGCTACCGGTCGACGGAGATCGGCGGCGACGGCTTCTGCCTGGCCGGCGACGCGTTCTCGTTTCTCGATCCCGTCTTCTCGACCGGCGTCTTCCTGGCGCTCAAGAGCGGCGAGATGGCCGGCGATGCGATCCACCGCGGCCTCGACGCCGGCGGGATCACCGCCTCCACGTTCGGGGACTACCGGCGCGACCTCGACTGGGCGCTGGACCAGTTCCGCCAGCTCGTGCTGTCGTTCTATGATCAGACCTTCAGCTTCCGCGAGTTCGTGCGGGCGCACCCGGACCTGCATCCGCGGCTGGTGGACGCGCTGGTCGGCAACGTCTTCGTCGACCTGCGGGAGCTGTTCGACGCGCTCGGCCGGTTCGCCGGGCGGACCACGCACGCGGAAGGCTCGAGCGACGGCGCATGTCGACAACAGGCCCCGGCCACCCCGTGGTCAGCCGGCACCGGCTCAGCCGGCGAGTACAGTTCTACGAAACCGATGCCGCCGGCATCGTCCACTTCAGCTGGTTCTACCGCTACATGGAAGAGGCCGAGCACGCCCTCTGGCGAGCCGCCGGCCTGAGCATCACCCCGCCGCCCGAGGCCGGCATCGGGTTTCCGCGGGTGGCGGCGTCGTTCGACTTCCGCCGCCCGCTGCGCTTCGAGGACGAGTTCGAGGTCGAGATCGCCATCGCCGAGATCGGCGAGAAATCCATCCGCTACCGCGCGCGCGTCGAGAAGGACGGGACGGTGGTCGCGACCGGCAGCCTGACCATCGCCTGCGTCCGCAAGCGGGCGGGCGAGCCGTTGCGGGCCACGGTCATTCCCGCCGAGATCACCCGGCGCCTGCGGGTGGCGGACCGCGCCGAGACCGGTGCGTGATCCGATGCCGGACGCTGCCCCGATCCCCGCGGCCGAGCGCCAAACCCGGGAGGCGCTCACCGCGCGGCAGGCCGAGCGCCTGCGGGGGCTGCTGCTCGCCATCGACGGGCGCAACCCGTTCTACACGGCCAAGCTCCAGCGCGCCGGGATCGCGCCGGCCGATCTCGTCCTGCCCCGGGACCTCGGCCGGCTCCCCCTCACCACCAAGGCGGAGCTCGTCGCCGATCAGGACGCGGCGCCGCCCTGGGGAACGGTGCTCACCTATCCCGTGGAGCGTTATACGCGCTACAACCAGACCTCGTCGACCACGGGGCGCCCCCTGCGGTGGCTCGACACGGCCGAGAGCTGGCAGTGGATGCTCGACTGCTGGCGGGCGGTGTACTGCGGGGCGCGGGTCGGGTCGGACGACCGGATCCTGTTCCCCTTCTCCTTCGGGCCGTTCCTCGGATTCTGGACCGCGTTCGACGCCGGGACCCAGCTCGGCGCCCACTGCGTGCCGGCCGGGGGGATGACGAGCGAGGCGCGCCTGGCGCTGATCGACGTCGTCCGCCCCACCGTCATCTGCTGCACGCCGACCTACGCCCTGCGCCTGGTCGAGGTGGCCCGACAGGTGCGGGGCGCCGGGCCGCCGCTGGCCGACAGCACCGTGCGCGTGCTGATCGTGGCCGGCGAGCCGGGAGGCAGCATCCCCGCCACGCGCGAGCAGATCGAGCGCGGCTGGGGAGCCCGCGTCATCGACCATCACGGCCTGACCGAGGTCGGACCGGTCAGCTTCGAGTGCTGGGACAACCCCGGGGCCGTGCACCTCAACGAGTGCGAGTACGTCTGCGAGGTGCTCGACCCGGACACCGGACAGCCCGTCCCGGCCGGCGAGCCCGGCGAGCTGGTCCTCACGAACCTGGGCCGCACGGCCAGTCCCCTGATCCGCTACCGGACCGGCGACCTCGTGGTGCTCGACGCGGACCGCTGCGTCTGCGGCCGGACGCTCGCCCGGCTCGACGGCGGCATCCGCGCGCGCATCGACGACATGGTCCACGTCAGCGGCGTGAACGTCTACCCGACGGCCATCGAGGCCGTGCTGCGGGCCGTCGCCGAGGTGGTCGAGTACCGGGCGACCATCGCCTCGCGCGGCGCGCTGCGGGCGGTGACGGTCGAGGTCGAGCTCGACCCGTCGGTCGAGCAGCGGGATGCGGTCTGCCGGCGCACCGAGCAGCGGCTGCGGGCGGCGCTGGGCCTGACCGTCCCGGTCACGGCGGTCGGCGCCGGCAGCCTGCCGCGCTTCGAGATGAAGGCCCGGCGCTGTGTCGTAGTACCATAGGCGCCTATGCAACGTCACGTACCGTTCGCCCCACGGCTCCCGTCGCTTTTCCTCGTGCTCGCGCTGACCGCCGCCTGCGGCGGCGGCGACGCGGGGGACGCCGGCGATGCGCCGCAACGCCAGTTCCTCAGCATGGGCACCGCGCCGCCCGGCGGCGCCTTCTTCGTGGTCGGGAGCGCGCTCGCGGAGGCGCTCAACGAGACCGGGGGCGATCTCGGCTACAGCGTGACCGCCGAGGCGACGAGCGGGTCGCAGGAGAACATCCGCCGGCTCGCGAGCGGCGAGCTCGACCTGGCGCTGTCGAACGCCGCGATCACCTACTTCGCCGCGCGCGGCACCGAGGGCTGGGACCGCGCCTATCCGGTCCGCTCGGTCATGACGCTCGCGCCCAACGTCGCCCTGTTCGTGACGCAGGCCTCCTCCGGCATCGCGACGCTCGACGACCTGCGCGGACGGCGCGTCACCGTCGGGCCGGCCGGGGCCGGCTTCGAGTACTTCGTGGGCCCCCTGCTCGGTGCGCACGGCGTCAGCTACGACGACTTCTCGCCGCTCAACGCCACGCAGCAGGCGGCGGTCGACATGCTGACGGACGGCTCGGCGGACGCCACCTTCCTCGGGGGCGCCGTGCCGACCGCCTCGATCACCCAGGCGGCGGCCTCGCTGGAGCTGACCTTCATCCCCTTCGGGGACGCGGAGAAGCAGCAACTGGTCGACGAGTACCTCTTCTTCCGTCCCGCGACCATCCCGGCCGAGACCTACCGCGGGCAGGCCGAGCCGTTCGAGGGGCTCGACGTGGGCTCGATGCACCTCATCACGTCGGCCGATGCCCCCGATGACCTGGTCTACAACACGACCAGGCTGCTGTACGAGAACCAGGCGCTGGTCGTCGAGAAGCACGCGGCGGGGCGGGCGATCAACCCGAACAACGTCGTGCGGGACACCGGAACCGAGTTCCACCCCGCCGCGATTCGCTTCTACCAGGAAGCCGGGATCTGGCCCCAGTAGGGCGCGCCGTGGCTGATACCCGGCCCCCACGCGATCTCAGGTTGACGGTGAGCGGCGGGCTCGGCGTGCTCCTGTGCGCCTTCACGCTGCTCGAGGTCAACTACCCGCTGCTGGCGCCGCAGAGCCGTCTGGCCTTCTTCGCCCTGGTGGGGCTGGCGCTCTGCTTCCTGAACGTCCCGGTCCACCCGAAGCTGAAGGAAGACCCGCGCGCACGCGCCAGCGACCTCGTGCTCGCGGTGCTGGCGGTCTGCTGCTGCGGCTACATCGTCGTGCAGACCGATCCGATCTTCGAGGCGTGGTGGATCGACGGGCAGACGCTCGGCAACCGGGCCGGCTTCGAGACCGCGCTCGACACCTCGATCGGGCTGGTGGGCCTGCTGCTCGTCATCGAGGCGGCGCGGCGGGCCCTCGGCCTGGCGCTGCCGCTGCTGGCCGGGGCGTTCATCCTCTACGCGCTGTTCGGCGCCGCGTTTCCGGACTGGCTGTTCCCGCACCGGGGCTACAGCATTCCGCGCGTCGTGGCGCAGACGTTCCTCCACAGCCAGGGCATCTTCGGCGTGGCGCTGAACGTCATGTTCACGTACGTCTTCCTGTTCGTCATCTTCGGCGCGTTCCTGGAGGCGACCGGCGCGACGCGCTTCATCGTCGACTTCGCACAGCGCGTCTTCGGCCGCAGCTCGGGCGGACCGGCCAAGGTGGCGGTTCTCAGCAGCGGGCTGATGGGGTCGCTCTCGGGCAGCGCGGTGGCCAACACGGCCACCACCGGCACGTTCACCATCCCGATGATGCGCAGCGCCGGCTTCCAGCCGGTGACGGCAGCCGGCGTGCAGGCCGCGGCCAGCTCGGGCGGCGCGCTCATGCCGCCGGTAATGGGCGCGGGCGCCTACATGATGCTCGAGATCGTCGACCCGCCGGTGACGTATCTGGAGATCATCCGGGCCGCGCTGATCCCGGCGATCCTGTACTACCTGTCTCTCATCCTGATCGTGCACCTGCACGCCAAGCGGGTGGCGATCGCCGCCGGGGGCACGCCGGGGGATGCGGACGCGACCGGACCGGACACGCCCGAAGCCGAAGCGCGTTCGCACGCGGCAGGCATCGTCTTCGGTGCGGCGCTCGGCAGCCTCATCCTGTTCCTGGTCCTCGGCTACACGGCGTTCCGCGCCGTGACGCTGTCCCTCGTCGTGATCGTCGCGGTCAGCAGCCTGCACAAGGCGACGCGCCTCGACTGGCGCTTCACGATCCTGAGTCTCGTCACCGCCTCGCGCGGGGTCGTGCCGCTGGTCGCGGCCGCCGCCTGCGTCGGCATCATCATCGGCATCGTGACCCTGACCGGGGTCGGGACGCGCCTGCCGGCGACCATCATTCCGCTCGCCGAGCAGAGCCTCTTCCTGGCCCTCGTGCTGATCATGATCTCGTCGATCATCCTCGGGATGGGGCTCCCTTCCGCCGTCTGCTACCTGCTGATGGCGACCCTCATCGGCCCGGTGCTCGGCAATCTGGGCGTGATCCCGCTCGCCGCGCACCTGTTCATCTTCTACTTCGGCATGATGTCGATGGTGACGCCGCCCGTTGCGCTCGCGGCCTATGCCGCCTCGTCGATTGCGGGGACGCGCATCATGCCCACGGGCCTGGCCGCGTTCCGCTTCGCGCTCGTCGGGTTTACCCTGCCGTACATGTTCATCTACCGGCCGGAGCTGCTGATGCTGACGGCCACGGGCGAGCCGGCGGGGGTGCTCGACATGCTGCTCCCGGTAGCCATCGCGACGCTCGGCGTCACCTGCTTCGCCGCCGGCATCGCCGGCCAGCTCAGCCGGCCGCTGGGACTCGGACTGCGCCTGGCGATCTTCGCCGCGGCGGGGCTGCTGCTCGCTCCCGGCCCGACGATCGCTCTGGCCGGCATCGACCTCGCCGTCTTCGACGTCGCGGGGGGGCTCCTCTTCTGCGGGGTGCTCGTCGCCAACCGGCGGTCGGCCTGACGTCACCGGCCCGCCCGAGCGTCGGCCCGCACGTCTCAGCGCGAGCCTGCGACCTTCACCGTCACGACATCGATGCCGTGGTACTTCCGGTGGCGCACGGACGACGCGTAGTGCCGCAGGAGGCGGAAGGAAATCTCGGTCTCGCTGTCCTCCGGGGTTTCCGCACGGTCGCCGAGATACGTCAGCCGATCCTCGATATTCTGCTCCTCGAAGACGGCCAGGAACTCCATCTCGACGCTTTCGCGGCCGGGACGCGCAACGAGAATCATGCGCGGCGACTTGTCGGCGGCGTGGTCCCCGCGCACCTGCAACAGACACATCAGCGCCTCCTCACCGGCAGCGCGCAACCGGTCCACGGACGCGCGGTCCCATTGCATCCGGCCGGCAAGCTCGTGCAGGAGGACGTCGATCCGGGGGAGCGCCGACGGGTCCAGTTCCGCCTCCAGCCGCCGGCGCCGCGGACCCGTGAGCTCCAGGAAGGCGGTCATGAGAATCGTGGCCAGCACGCCGACGGTCATGCCGTTGCCGAGCGAAGCGCTCCATGTCTCGCCCAACACATCGCGGAATACGCTCCCGTTCCCCAGCGCCACACCGAGCGCGAGCGCCACTCCCACGACGAGGCCCCGTTGCGGATCGAGACCGTCCTGCACCACCGTGCGAATGCCCTCCACGAAGAGCAGCCCCATGATGATCAACAGAAAGGCGCCCATGACGGAGCCGGGAACGGAAAGCAGCACGGCCGTCAGCTTCGGGAGGAACGCCAGCGCGAACAGGATGCCGCCGATGGCGAACCCCACGGTGCGCGCTGCGACGCCGGTGAGATTGATGAGCGACACGCTGGACGGCAGGTAGGCGATGACGGGCGGTGTCACGGCGATCCCGGAGAGCAGGATCCCGACACCGCTGGCGTTGAGCGCGCCCTGCACCAGGCGAAAGTCGGTCGCATGCGGGCTGCGCGACGACGCTCGTTGAATGACCACGCCGTCGCTGCTGGTCTTGACGGCGGCGACGACGGCCACAATCACGAACACGGGCAGAAGCGCCCAGAAACTCGCGTCCAGCGTCAGGTCGAGCCCCGGCCAGCCGGCGAGTGTCGGGAGGTCGAACCAGGCGGCGCCGGTCACGGGCCGCACATCGTACAAGCCGAAGAACGGGGCGGCGGCGCAACCCGCCAGTATTCCGCTGAGCGGCGCCCACAGCCGCCAGACGCCCGCAGCGCGGAGCGCCATCGCGGTAGCGACGACCAGAGTCACGCCGGCGACGATCAGGGCGCCGGCCGCCGGCGCTCCCTCAGGCACATCCGCGATCCTGCCGACCGCTATCGGCATGACCGTGACGCCGATCAGCATGAGCGCCGTGCCGGACACGATCGGAGTGACTATCCGTCGCAGGAACGGCAGCCACGCGGCCATGGCAAACTGAAACAGCGACGAAACGACGATGAGGCTCGCCAGCGTCGCGAGCCCGCCTTCCCTCAGCGCGATGACCGAAACGGCGATGAAATGCGGACCGGCTCCGGTCATGAGGATATGGCCGGCGCCGAACCGACCGACGTGAGCGGCCTGCAGGGCCGTGGTGACCCCGGCGATGATCAACGCCGCGAAGACCGCCCATGTCAGGTAGACGTCGTCGCCGCCGGCCGCGCCGACGACGATGGTCACCATCAGGACCGTGTTCGCCAGGACGAGAACGACGCCCTGCAGGGCCACGCCGAACGTCACGAGGGGCGGGCACGGGTCGTCCGGCTCGTAACGAATGCGCGGATTGATGCGAGGTCTGCTCATGTCGGCCGACCGCGGGGAACCGCCGCTGCCCGTTCCGCCGGACGCCTTCCGGTGACGCCGCCCGCGGACCGACGAGACCTGCAGGGTGCCGCGGTCGCCGCTGTCCTACAGCCCTTCGACGATGGTCGCATCCCGCGGTGAAGGCGTTCGGCGGGGAGGCCCTGGCCAGGGGCGGCCGATCGAGCACGTCAATCCCGCTCTCCAGCGCGCGGGGATACCGTGGCGCTCGGCCTGGCGCACGGCGGAGTTCGGGAACGTGTACGAGCGCCAGTTCGTATCACCGATGGCGGATCTCGGTGATCTCGATTACGGCGGCCCGCTGGCGCGCCGGCTCGATCGGCGGGAGAGGGAGCGCCTCGAGGAGCGCGTGCGCCGCACCATTTCCGGTCAACGGAGCTACGCGTTGCGCTACCGGCCCGAGCTGAGCGTCGAGAGCGAGAACGCGGGTGGGCTCGCGCTGGCCTGGATCACGAACCTCGAGGTGGCGCCGGGACGCCTCGCCGACTGGCAGGCTTTCATGCAGCAGCGACTTCCGCTATTCCGCGGGGACAACGTGGTTTTCGGCGTCTACGAGCGCTACCTGGGATCCGGAGCGGCCTTGTGGCAAGTCGTCGAGAACCATGCGAGCTTCCGGGAGCTGGACCGCCCCACCATCATGCAGCGCGCCCTGGGCGAACGCACGAGCAGCATCGCGGCCGGACTCGCCGGCGTGGTCCTCTCGGTGGAACGCACCGTGTTGCGCTACGACGCGGAGCTGAGCTACTCGGACACCGGATCCGGGGACGGCGGCCGGTTCCGGTAGGGGACCGCACGTTTCGGGACGGGGCTGCGCCCCGGACCCCCGGCGTTCGCTTGCGGGGACCCCACCGCCCCGCGCCGCTACCGCCGAGGCGCGCTGTGCGCGCCTTTGCGGCGGCGCCGGCCGCGGGATGGCCGTAGTACGATGGCCGGATGCCGTCCCCGGCGCAGGACCTGCTCGGCCGCGTCTTCGGTTACGAGCGGTTCCGCGGTCAGCAGGAAACGATCATCGAGCACGTGATCGGGGGCGGCGACGGCCTCGTGCTGATGCCGACCGGCGGCGGCAAGTCGCTCTGCTACCAGATTCCGGCGCTCGTCCGCGACGGGGCGGCCGTCGTCGTCTCACCCTTGATCGCGCTGATGCGGGATCAGGTCGCCGCGCTGCTGCAGCTGGGCGTGCGGGCCGCGTTCCTCAACTCGACGCTCAGCGCCCGCGAGGCGTACGACGTCGAGGCGCGGCTGCGCGCCGGCCTGATCGATCTGCTCTACGTCGCCCCGGAGCGGCTGCTCGGCGAGCGGACGCTGGCGCTCCTCGACGAGGTCGACCTCGCGCTCTTCGCCATCGACGAGGCGCACTGCGTGTCGCAGTGGGGACACGACTTCCGGCCCGAGTACCTGCAGCTCTCGACGCTGGGCGAGCGGTTTCCCGACGTGCCGCGGATCGCGCTCACGGCGACCGCCGACGAGCCGACGCGGCGCGAGATCGTCGACCGCCTCGGCCTCGCGGGAGCGCGCGTGTTCATCGGGGGCTTCGACCGGCCGAACATCCGCTACCGGGTCGTGCCTAAGCAGGGTCCGCGCGAGCAGCTGGCGCGGCTCCTCGACACCGAGCACCGGGGCGACGCCGGCATCGTCTACTGCCTGTCGCGCCGCCGGGTCGAGGAAACCGCCGAGTGGCTGCGGGCGCGCGGCATCGACGCCCGGCCCTACCACGCGGGCCTCCGCGGCGCGGAGCGCAGCGCGACGCAGGACGCGTTCGTGCGGGGCGAGGGCGTCGTCATCGTCGCGACCATCGCCTTCGGCATGGGCATCGACAAGCCGGACGTCCGCTTCGTCGCCCACCTCGATCTGCCGAAGAGCCTCGAGGCGTACTACCAGGAGACCGGGCGCGCCGGCCGCGACGGGCTGCCCGCCACGGCCTGGATGGCCTACGGCCTGCAGGACGTGATCATGCTGCGGCAGATGGTGAGCGGCTCCGAGGCGGACGAGGCGCGCAAGCGGATCGAGATCCGCAAGCTGGACGCGATGCTCGGCTACTGCGAGCTGGCGACCTGCCGGCGCCGGTCGCTGCTGGCGTACTTCGGCGAGACGCCGGCCGAACGCTGCGGGAACTGCGACAACTGCCTCCAGCCCCCGGAGTCGTGGGACGCCACCGAGGCGGCGCAGCAGGCGCTGTCGTGCGTCTACCGAACCGGCCAGCGCTTCGGCGTCGGCTACGTGATCGACGTGCTGCGCGGCAAGGACGACGAGCGCATCCGGCGCTTCCGCCACGACCGGATCCCGACGTTCGGCGTCGGCGCCGATCTCGACGCGGGCCAGTGGCGCTCGCTCATCCGCCAGCTCGTGGCGCGCGACCTGTTGAGCGTTGACGTCGACGGCTACGGATCGCTGCGGCTGACCGCGGCGGCGCGTCCCGTGCTGCGCGGTGAAGCCGCGGTCGAGCTCCGCCGCGATGCCCGCGCGCCGGCGCAGCGGCGCGCGGCGCGGGAGGGACGGGGCAGCGTGCGGGCGGTGCTGCGCCCGGAGAACCAGGCGCTGTTCGACGCGCTGCGGGCGCGCCGGCGCGAGATCGCCGAGAGCCAGGGCGTACCGCCGTACGTCATCTTCCACGACGCCAGCCTCGTCGAGATGGCGGAGCGGCGACCGCACCTGCTCGCCGAGTTCGCGGAGATCCCCGGCGTCGGGGCCGCGAAGCTCGAGCGCTACGGCGCGGCATTCATCGACATCATCCGGGCGCATGCGCCCGAGGCGTCGTCCCCGGCGGGGACGGCCAGCCCGTAGCCGGCCCGGCTGTATACTGAACAGCCGAAATTCGACGGCAAGGCGCAGACGGCGATGAAGATACGCAAGATCGACGGGCTCGAGGTCATCGATTCCCGCGGCAACCCCACGGTCGAGGCGCGGGTCCATCTGGACGACGGGACGGTGGCGGCGGCACGCGTGCCCTCGGGCGCCTCGACCGGCGAACGCGAGGCCACCGAGCTGCGGGACGGCGGTCCGCGCTACGGCGGCAAGGGCGTCCGGCAGGCGGTGGCCAACGTCGACGGCGAGATCGACGGGGCGCTCGGCGGCTGCGACGCGGCCGATCAGCGCGGACTCGACCAACGGCTGATCGATCTCGACGGCACCCCGAACAAGTCGCGGCTGGGCGCCAACGCGATGCTCGGCGTCTCGATGGCCGCCGCCCGCGCGGCGGCGGCGGCCCGCGGCGTGCCCCTGTACCGCCACCTCGGCGGTGACGGCGCGGCGCTGCTGCCCGTCCCCTGCCTGAACGTCATCAACGGCGGGCGGCACGCCGACAACACGGTCGACTTCCAGGAGTTCAAGATCGCGCCGCACAATGCGCCGTCGTTCGCCGAGGCGCTGCGCATGGGCATCGAGGCCTTCCACGCCCTGCGGGCGCTGCTCAAGAAGCGCGGCAAGTCGACCGGCATCGGCGACGAGGGAGGCTTCGCGCCCGACCTCGCGAGCAACGAGGAGGCCGTCGAGCTCATTCTCGCAGCCATCGAGAAGGCCGGCTACCGACCCGGCGACGACATCGCGCTCTGCCTCGACCCGGCAACCAGCGAGATGTGGCGCGACGGCACCTACGTGGCGTTCAAGTCGGGCCAGTCCACGCGGAGCACCGGCGAGATGATCGAGCTGTGGCGCTCGTGGATCGGACGCTACCCGATCATCCTCATCGAGGACGCGCTCGCGGAGAACGACTGGGACGGGTGGGCCCGGCTGACCGCGTCGCTCGGCCAGCGCGTCGAGCTGGTCGGCGACGACATCTTCTGCACCAACCCCGGCATCCTGCGGCGCGCCATCGACCGCGGCGTCGGCAACTCCATCCTGGTCAAGCTGAACCAGATCGGGACGGTCTCCGAGACGCTCGAGACCGTCCGCCTCGCGCAGCAGCACGGTTACGGCGCGTACATGTCCCACCGCTCGGGGGAGACAGAGGACACGTTCATCGCCGATCTCGCCGTCGCCACCGGCTGCGGCCACATCAAGACCGGATCCGGATGCCGCGGCGAGCGCACGGCGAAGTTCAACCGCCTGCTGCGCATCGAGCACGAGCTGGGCGACAGGGCGAGGTTCGCCGGCCTGGGCGGCTTCCGGCAGTCCATTCTCTGACTCCGGTCGGGAGCGACGGGCGGCGTGCCGCTCCCGTTTTCGGCATCACTGCCGCCGCCAGTGACGCGAGCGGCGCTGGCTGGCGCGGCGATACGTTCCGGACTCGAACGCCTCCGTCCGGCTGTCGCGGCCGAACGCCGCCAGATGCAGCACCGCATCGCCGGCCACCAGGGCCGCGCCGGCCACCGCCGGGCTGTCGATGCGCACGTCGTGGCCAAGTCCGACGGCGGCGTGGTCGCGGGCCTCCGCCACGATGACGCCGGCGATCAGTCGATGCGCCGCCGCGACGGGCGGCGCGTGCCCCTGCTTCGAATCCACCTCCAGCGCGTCGAGCGCGTAGCCGCGCAGCAGCTTCGGCAGCAACGCGGCGAAGGTGGACTCGTGCGCGAACAGGTCGAGGCCCGCGAAACTGGAGCCGACCAGGAACACGGCCCCGACCTGCCCGGGCCGGCACCGGAACGCCGCGACGTAGTCCTCGAGCGAGGCGCGGTGCTGCTCGTAGGCGGCCCCCATCGCGTCGGTGGGCGAGCTCACGGACATCGCCGCCAGCTTGTCGTCTATCGCGTCCCACACGGCGCCCTGGTCCGAGTGGCGGCTGTCCGGGTCGCGGCTCATGACGCGGTTGATCGACTCCAGCTTGCTCCGCCGGCCGCGGGCGAAGTGGGACCGTTCCGAGCGCCGGAACACGACGTCGTCATCGTATCCCCAGCGGCCGCGCTCGACGCACGACACCGGAATCCGGGTCTCCTGCCTCGGCGGCGCCAGGATCGAGACGTTGAGCGTCCGGTTCTGCCGCGCGCCGACCAGCTCCTCTCCCTCGACCAGCAGCACCGGCCTGTCGCCCGCGTTCCTGAACGCCAGCTCCGGCACGCTCCCGTCGTGCGACACCTCGGTCACCTGCGCCGTCCCCGCGTCGAGCGCCTCGTCCAGCGTCAGGTAGGCGCGCAGGGCGGCGCCCGCGTTGCCGTCGAGCAACGGCAACAGGGCCATCTGCCGCTGGACGATCGGTTTGCCCAGCGTCAGGCCGGCGATGGCGTCCAGGATGATCTGCATGGTCTCTACCCTCCTTCTCCACGTTCGGCGTGGCGTGGATCCGGCCAGGGTAGCCATGCGCCGTGTCAGAACCTGTCAGTCGGGACGGCCCGATACCCCGAGCGGCGATTCGATTCACGGGGTAGCGAAGACGACAATGCGGGCTACGACCTCGACGTGACCGGCACCTGCCTGCTGGAGGTGCGGAACAAAGGCTATAATGCCTTACTACCGACTCCGATCCGAACGGAGACGAGCACATGGCCATCACACTGACGGTCACAGCCAAGGGACAGATCACGCTGCGCAGGGAAGTCCTCGCACACCTTGGAGTGCGCCCTGGCGACAAGGTCGATGTCGATCTGCTGACTGCCGGACGGATGCAGGTCAGGGCGAGACCCGGCAAGTCCGTGGCGACCATCTTCGGCATGCTTGCGAAGCCGGGAACACCCCGGCGCTCCATCGAAGAACTCAGCGAGGCCACGGCCGCGGCGTGGGCGGGAGAGGCGTGAAGATCACAGCCGATACGAACGTCCTCTTGCGCGCGGTGGTGCAGGACGACGCGGAGCAAGCCCATGCGGCCCAGATGCTGCTTGAGCGGGCGACGGTCATCGCTGTTCCCATCCCCGTGTTCTGCGAGTTCGCCTGGGTGCTGAAGCGAGCTTACGCCCGCGACGCCGAAGACGTTGCGGCAGCAATCAAGGCGATAGCCGAGATCGAGGCGGTCACCACCGACCTGCCGGCGGTCGAGGCTGGGCTGGCCGCCCTGCGAGCCGGCGGAGACTTCGCCGACGGCGTCATCGCCTACCAGGGCGAGGATCTGGGTGGAACCGTATTCGCGAGCTTCGATCGCCTGGCGGTCGCCTGGTTGCAGGGCGCCGGAACCGCGGCCGCCGACCCGGCGGATCCGAGCGCTTGATCCGGCTCCCGCTCTTCCTGACCTTCACGCCGGCAGGACGCCCACGCCATGGCGCTGAACCCCGTCGCCTACACCGAGCACGTCGTCCGCAGCTTCCTGCGCCAGCTCACTGCGTATCCGTTCGCCCATGCCCGTCTGCACCGCCAGATGCGGGAGCTTCTGTCGCTCGACGAGGTCGACGCGCGCCTGGAGTAGGCGTAGTCGGGCTCGATACCCCTTTTTGAGGATCCGGAGCCAACGTCGCGGCTGAAGAACATGCGCGCGTTGAGACGCCTCGCCGCGCTCGCCGGCTCGGCCGCACTGTTGGTGGCCGGCGCGCTGGGCTTGAACACCGCCCGTCAGGGCTCGCTCCAACCCGACGCTGGGCCGGCGCCGGAAGCCGCGTGGCCCGGCGCAGCGCCGGGGGCTGTCGAGCGCCTGTCCCGGGCGGTCACGTTCCCCACGCTGTCCGAGCCCCGGGACAGCCCCGACCCGGCGCCCTTCCACGGCCTGCAAGCGTTCATCAGACAAGCGTACCCCGCGGTCCACGCGCAGCTCGAGGTGGAGCGCGTGGCCGGCCTGAGCCTCCTGTACACGTGGCGCGGCGCCGACGCCGCGCTGCCGCCGGTCGTGCTGCTGGGCCACCTCGACGTGGTGCCGGCACCGCAGACCGCCGGTTGGCGGCACGCGTCGTTCGGCGGCGACGTGATCGACGGCTTCGTCTGGGGCCGCGGCACCCTCGACGACAAGGGCGGGGTGCTGGCGACGCTTGAGGCCGTGGAACTGCTTCTCGCCGAGCGGTTCCGGCCGCGGCGCACGGTCTACCTGGCGTTCGGACACGACGAGGAATCGTCCGGGCGGGGCGCCCGCGCGATCGTTCGCAGGCTGCAGGGCCGGGGCGTGAACGACCTCGCGCTGGTCCTCGACGAAGGGGGTGCCATCCTGCCCGGCGCGCTGATCCCCGGTATCGATCGGCCGGTGGCGCTGATCGGCATCGCCGAGAAGCGCAGCATCGATCTGGAGCTGACCGTGCGCGCCGCCGGCGGCCACTCGTCGGCGCCGCCGCCCGAGACGGCCATCGGCCTGCTGAGCCGTGCCATCGCCGCGCTGGAGGCCAGCCCGCCGCCGCCGCGGCTCGACGGCGCCACGGCGGCGACGTTCCGCCATCTGGCGCCGGAGATGCCGCTGGCCAGCCGCGTCGTCTTCGCCAACCCGTGGCTGTTCGGTCCGCTGGTCACGCGCGTGCTCGCCGCGACGCCGCGCACGGCCGCCATCGTGCGCACCACGCTGGCGCCGACGGTGTTCGATGCCGGCGTGCGGTTCAACGTGCTGCCGGCGTTGGCACGCGCCGTCGTGAACGCCCAGCTGTTGCCCGGGGACACGGTCGAGACGGTGGTGGATCACGTCCGGCGCGTCATCGGCGACGAGCGCGTCGAGATCCGCGCCGAGGCCGCCCCCTTGCCGGCGGGCGTCGGCCTTTCCGGGACCGGCACACCGGCGTTCGATCTGCTGGCGCGCACGGTGCGCGAGACCTACGGCGGCAGCGGCGTGCTCGTCGCGCCCTACCTGACGATTGCCGCGGTCGACGCCCGCTGGTATGCGCCGCTCACCCCGAACGTGTACCGGTTCCGCGGCATGCCGTGGGAAGCCGACGCGACGGAGCGGGTGCACGGCGCAAACGAGCGGGTCGCGGTGGAGGCCTACCTGGACGGCATCCGCTTCGTCTATCGCCTGCTCAGGAACGCCGACGACCTCTGAGGCCGCCCGCCGCGTGCTCCGCGGGCGGCTGGACACACATCAACGATTAATAACTCTTATGTGTTAATTCATGTCTTATACTAACCCATGTTTACCAACGGTAGAT
>JAAXGX010000113.1:0-1532 GCA_012271165.1 Vicinamibacteraceae bacterium
GAACAGGGTCGAGGCTGCCTATGCGAGATCGGACCTGTTCGAGCGGCGGCGGCGGCTCATGAACGATTGGGCCGGGTACATCGAGCGAACCGGCATCACGCAGCCTTCCGCCGCTGACCCCGCAGAACAGGGAATCGCCGGCAAACGAGCGCCCTGACGAAGACTCACGACCGGACCGAACCCGCCTCCCGATCGAACACACCGGCTGGCGGGTCAGGCGGGAACGGGATCAGGCGACGAGGCTCGGGCGGGGAACGG
This sequence comes from Vicinamibacteraceae bacterium, assembly GCA_012271165.1. Classification (GTDB taxonomy): domain Bacteria; phylum Acidobacteriota; class Vicinamibacteria; order Vicinamibacterales; family UBA8438; genus JAAXGX01. Next base: position 259 of record JAAXGX010000113.1, read on the forward strand.
CATCGAGCGGAACGGCGAACACGAGCAGATCCCGGACGACGAGGAACCGGGCGGCAACGAGGAGACGGCCAGTACGATCAGAGCACACCGGACACTGGCTCACGACATCCGTTGTATGTCGTGAGCCAGCATACCCCATGTGCTACATGGGGCTGGCGGGGGGCGCCGCCCCCTCGACCCCCGGACGAGATACGGCGCGTGCCGCGCCGGTTCAACCCCGTCGTCGACGCGGCCCGTCGCCCGGTTGCTTACCCAGCGGAAGGATGAGCGCCGGGCTGCGCCTGCGTCCGGGAGCGCACGGTCGACCACCGGCAGTCGAACTTCGCAGTTTTCCTCCGCTTGTCGCTGCGGCCCTGACGGGTGACTGCCGCGGCCGACCATGCAGGATCGCACTTGCGGGCCAGCCGGGAAGGCTGGCCCTTCTTGATGACGAACGCGCGCATTCGCGAAGCTGTCGATCGTCTCGCGACCCCATCACCCTTGCCCGCTCGACGTTTGGCCACCCTCACGACGGCGCCACCGGCGCTGAGAAGCCAGCGGCGTCGACTACGTCGGGTTCCACGTGCGGCTGCGGTGGCCGGGCTGGTCCGCCTGCGCCCGCGCCGGGGCGTCCGATACTATTGCCGCTTGCAGAGGGAACCCGGAGCGGCGGGACGGACGGCGAGCGCCGACCCCGCCGGGGCGTGGATCAAGGAGTGGCGCCGGCTAATCCCGCCCCCAGGCGTCTGGTGGCGGAAGAGCGCCTTCGATCTCGCCAAGGCCCGACGCACGAACCGCTTCCGGCCCTGGCGGTGGCTCGCCGAACCGGTGGCCACGTTCCGGGTCTGGCTCGCCACGGGCCGCCTCTCCCCGGCGGTACGGGACCGGTGGAACCGGCGTGCGGAGGCCGCCGCCGCCGCCGACCCGCTGCTGTCGGCCCTCGACCCCCACCAGCGGCGGGCCGCTGCATGCTTCGAAGACCGGGCGATGGTCACCGCCGGTGCCGGGTCCGGCAAGACCCGGACGATGGTGGCGCGGGCGGGCTACGCCGTCCGCCGCCTCGGCACGCCCCCCGAGGCGGTCGCCTTCATTACCTTCACGAACAAGGCCACCGAGGAGATCCGGCAACGGACGCGCGAACGCCTGCCGGGCCTCCAGGTAGGCACGATCCACCAGCTCGCGCGCCGGGTGCTGAAGCTCGTCGATGGCCGCACCGTCCAGCTCTCGCCGATGGCGGAGGACAACGGCCTGAGGCTGCGGCGGATCGCCGGCTGGATCCGCGAGGAGATCAACCG
>JAAXGX010000113.1:1590-13910 GCA_012271165.1 Vicinamibacteraceae bacterium
GGCGCCGGTGACGGCGGAGGGCGGCGTCTGGCTGGAGCACTACGCGCACGACCGGAACGATCGGGCGCCGGCTGAGTTCGCCGGCTACGAGGAGGCGCGCGCCTGGAAGCGGCGTCTGCACGAGAGCCTTTCGACGCGCTATGTCGAGACCTTCTTCGGGGACATGCAGCGCGCCTGGGACGGCGACGGACCGGGCATGGCCGAGGTGCTCGTCGAACGGCTGCGGGCGGCGGGCGTCGAGATCGACGATCCGGCGGGGTGGACGGTCGACGCGACCGACGACATCGGCGACGGCCCGGACGCCGAGGCTGGCCCGCTGACGCTGGAGGTCGACGCCTGGATTGGCGCGGTGCGCCGCCAGCCGGCCGGGCGCCCGCCGCCCACGGGGCGAGCCGATGTCGAGGCGCTGCGGCGCATCGGCGGCGCCGTGCGGCGGCGCTATGAGCAGGAACTCGCAGACACGGGCACGACCGACCACGACGGCACGATCCTCGATGCCACCGACGCCGCGCGCCGGCGGCCTGACCTGCTGCCTTGGCGCCACGTGATCGTCGACGAGTACCAGGACGTGAACCCGGCGCAGGCCGCCTTCGTCCACGCCCTGACGACGCCAAGGGTTCTGGCCCCCGGGGGCGAGGGCGCCACCTTGATCGGGGTCGGTGACGACTGGCAGGCGATCTTCGGGTTCCAGGGGGGCGATGCCTCCCTGATTCGGACGATGGCCGATCCGGCCGGGGTCGTGCGTACGCTCTGCGAACCGATCACGCTCGTCAACGGGTACCGCTTCGGGCAGGGGCTCGCCGACGCCTCGCGAGCCGTCGTGACGATGGACCCGAAGGCCCGCGACCGGCGGCTCCGCGGCCTCGGGCCGGAACCGGTCGGCGGGGTGCCGCCGGTGTCGGTCATCGGAGCAAGGCCCACGCCGGCCCTTGCGGACGTGCTCGGGCCGACGGCGACGCCGACGACGGCGGCCGTGCTGGCCGCCTTCGCATACTGGATACCGGAGCACGAGGCGGNNCCCGCCGGCCGTGGCGGGGCGGGGCTCGACCGCCGCCGCCTGAGCGCCGCGGCGCGTCAGTACGGCCTCAAGGTCGAGTATCGGACGATACACGCCGCCAAGGGCGGCGAGGCGGACTACGCGGTGCTGATCGACTCCGGGGTGCCGAGGTCGGCGACCACGCCGGCCCGGCTCGCGCTCGACCGCGCTATCGCGGCCGAAACCGGCGGAGGCCGGGACGACGAGCACCAGCTCTGGTACGTGGCGCTGACGCGCGCCCGCTACGCGGCGCTGATCGTGGTGTCCGACCCCGACGACGGCGCCTCGCCGCTGACCCGGGCGATCATTGAGAGCGCGGACCCGCGGCTCACGGTTGCCTCGCACCCACTCGACGCTTGGCTTGAGCGGATGCGGGAGGTGGTGCCGTGCCCGTCCTGCAACCCGGGCGGTGCCGGGACGGGGCGCCTGCGGGGGATGAGAGGTCGGACCCGGCATTTCGCGGCGTGCACGAACTGGAACGGCGGTGAGGGCTGCGACTACACGCAGCCCTCCTGCAGCGCATGCGGCACCGGCATACTGGCGGAAGCCCCCGGCGGGCTCTTCGAGTGTTCCGACCCGTCGTGCCGGTCGAAGCAGCCGGGCTGCCGTTGCCGCCCCCCGAGACCCATGGTTGTACGGCGTCAGAAGCGCACGGAGAAGAACTTCTGGGGTTGCTGGCGGTACGGAGAGGCCGACGCCTGTGGTCGCACGCGGCCCATCGACTGAATCGGGGGCGCGGCTGATGCCAGCCTCCAGCGGGGATCCGTCCGCCCGTCCGATCCAGAGCGGTCCGCGGTACCGCAGGCGACTTCCGCCGCGGCGCTCGCGTCGTTGCGCCGAACGTGCCGCCGTCGTCCAGCCGCGATTACTGTCCTGAACGACCGGAGGCCGGACGGCGGCCAAGAACCGCCACGCCCGCGCCCCGGCCGGGCATCACGGACCGGGACAGTGGCCGCCGTGGAGACTGAAGGCGGCTGTCGCGAACGCACGCGGTTAGCCTCTGCGAGCGGCGTGTCAAGTCGCTGGCGCGCCTCCTCCGCTCCGCTCCGGCCCCAAGGGGTGACACGCCGCTCGCGCCGGCTCCAGGCTGGTTATGGCCGTCCGTATCCGTCCGGCCATCGACCATGGCCGGCCCTCCACTGCGGCGGACCCTCGGCACCGACGCACCGACCAGGAGCGGATCCTGAACCGTTCACGGATGGTGATCGCGGTCCGTTGTAATCGCTCGCGGAACGCGGGGCGGAACGAGGGGAAGAGATTCGCAAGAAACTCATAACCCAACTTATATCAACAGGTTAACGGTGTATAAGGTCAGACGTTCTGGCCGCCGATCGACAGCGTCACGTCGCGGCCCAGCGGGATGCTCGCCTCGAGGTCGAGGATGTAGCGGCCGTCCAGGATCCGCGCGTCGGCGCCGCGCACGAACCGCGCGTCGAAGTGATCCACCCAAGCGCCGAAGTAGTGCAGGCGACCCAGCACGCCGACCCGCCCCACCTGCTGGTTGACGGCGGCGTTCCAGCGGGTCCGCGGCACGCCGCGCTCCAACCCGAGCACGTCGCCCGGCGTGAGCAGGTCCGACTCCTCCGTCAGCTCCGTGTGGGTGTAGTTCATGGTGAAGCTGAAGACCGTGTCGCCGCGCAGCGCGAGCGGCGTGTAGGTCGTGACGAGATCCACGCCCTGCGTCCGGCTCGAGAAGTCGTTGATGAAGAAGCGGAAGAACTTCAGGGTGCCGGCCGACGCGATCCCCTCCGACAGCAGGAGCGCGCGCTCGTCGTCCTCGAGCGTGAAGGTCTGCGACAGGGCCAGGCGGTTGTCGAGCTCGACGCGGAAGTAGTCGGCGGTGAAGGTGAACGGACCGGTGTCGACCACGAGTCCCGCGGTGGTGTTGACGGACGTCTCGGGCTCCAGAGGCTGGCCGCCGCGCAGTTGCGCCGCCCGGAAGGTGGACGGCACGTTGGCGCTGTCGACGAGCTGCAGCGTCTCGGGATCGATGGTCGTCTGCACGTTGAGCGTGTTCTGCTGCCCGGGCGTCGGCGCGCGGAAGCCGGTGCTGACGCCGCCGCGAATCGAGACGGCGTCGCTCAGCCCGTAGCGGGCCGAGAGCTTGCCGTTGGTCGTGGCGCCGAAGATGTCGAAGTGCTCGAAGCGCACGGCGCCGCCCAGCGTCCATCGTTCGCCCGGGTCGCGCAGCTCGAGGTCGCCGTAGAGCGCCGCGTTGCTGCGGCTCCAGGTGCCGGCCGTGTAGTCGGGAAAGCCGGGAAAGCCGTTGGAGCCGGAGACGAATCCCTGCGCCGCGTACGGCCCGACCTCCCACGACGGCCGCCCGCCGGCGCCGATCGTGAAGCGCTCGTCGCGCCACTCCGCGCCGGCCGCGACGTTGACCAGGTCGGTCGCGGCATAGGAGACGTCGACGTTGAGATTCACTTCCTCCTGCCGGTAGAGCCCCGGATCGAACTCGCGCGGGGTGTCGAGACCCAGCGAGGCGTTGACGGTGTTCAGGAAGAAGAAGTCCGACTCGTGCATGCCGTAGCTGGCGCTCGCGTCCCAGGTCAGGCCGCTCTCCGCGGTGCGCCGCAGGCCGGCCACCACGGACGCGTCGCTGACCTCCCCGCCGAACTGCGGCGTGAACCCGCCGGGCGCGAGCTCCCGGAAGGTGAAGCAGTTCGGGTTTGCGGCCACCTGCGCCAGGGCCGCAGGGTCCGGCACGTTGCCCGTGATCGGCACCGTCGGGCAGTTGCCGGCGCCTGGCATGCCGGTCCGGGCCCACTGCCGGTCGCCCACCAGCAGCGTCGCGCCCTCGTCCAGACTGTAGATGTTGGCCCGGTTGTTGGGGTTGCGGAAGTAGAACCCCTCGGTCACCTTCTTCTCGGCGTAGTTGGCGTGGCCGTAGAACTCGAGCTGGTTGACGAGCTGGTGGCCGAAGTTGCCGAACAGCTTCACCTCGTCCTCGACCGTCGGGTTGCCCCAGATCTGCGCCGGGTCGGCCACATGGATGTTGCCCGCCGCGATCAGCGTCGCGGCGTCGGCGCGCTGCACGCTGCGGTTCGTCGGATCGGCGTTGCCGTACTCGAAGCTGAGGTTCGCGAACCCGGTCTCGCCGAGCGGCAGGCCGACGTTGCCGGCGACGTTGTACGCGTCGCCGTCGCCCGCGCGGTAGGTGCCGGTGTTGAACTCGAGGCTGCCGCCCTCGCGCGCGTTCTTGAGCAGGAAGTTCATGACGCCGGCGATGGCATCCGAGCCGTACTGTGCCGACGCGCCGTCGCGCAGCACCTCGACCTGCCGCAGGGCGATCGACGGGATGGTCGAGATGTCCGGCCCCTGCGCGCCATCGGTCACGCCGGCGAACCAGGCGATGACCGACGAGCGGTGGCGGCGCTTGCCGTTCACCAGCACCAGCGTATGGTCGTGCGCGAGGTTGCGCAGGCTGGCCGGGCGCACGAGCGTGGCGGCATCGCTGATGGGATGCGTCGCCACGTTGAACGACGGGACGAGCGTGCGCAACTGGTAGTCGAGCGTCGTCGCCCCCTGGCTGACGACGTCCCGGAACGGGATGGCGTCGATGGGGACCGGCGACTCCGTCACAGACCGCGGCTGGCCGCGGCTCCCGACCACGACGACCTGCTCGGCGAGCTCGACCGCCAGCTCCACGTCGAGCATCGCGTCCGCCCCGGCCGCGACCTGCACGCCGGTGCGCACGACGTTCCGGAAGCCCGCCAGAGTGAAGGTGACGTCGTAGACGCCCGGATCGAGCGCGGTGAGCGCGAACGCGCCGCTGTTGTCGGTGACCGCGGTGCGGACCGGACCGTCGGCCGTCGCGGGCCGCGCCTCGACGTTGACGCCGGGCAGTGCGAGGCCGGTCGCGTCGGTCACCGTTCCTGACAGACCCGCGGCCTGCATGCCGGCGGCCCCCGATGCCGTGGCCAGGGCGGCGAGGCCCACCACGGTCGCCAGGACAGCGGTCGAACGCCGTGCCTCGCTGCACATCTGCGACTACTCCTCCCTCCTCGCCCAATCGCGACCAATGTGCGACGAAATGTGTGCCGAATGCGACAGAGCCTGTAACCGTACGAGGGCCAGTATACTGTCAGCCGGCCGCAATTCGTGTCGCCGCCCGTCCGGCGGCGACACGACGAATCGGCCCTCGCGCGCCCCCGCGTGATGCGCCGAGTCATGTCGAACGTTCGCGCCCCCCGGTGCCGCCCCGTCCGCGTGCTGGCCGCCGTGCTGCTTGCGGCTGCGGCCGTCGACCTGCATGCGCCGCAGCTTGCGGCCCAGGCCGGGACGACCACCGGCGTCATCCGCGGCACGGTCCGCGATCCGCTCGGCGACCCGGTGGCGGGGGCCATCGTCGTCGTGCAGCATCGCGAGACCGACCTGCTGACCAGCGTGGAGACGTCCGCGTCCGGGACGTTCGCGCGTGCCTTGCTGCCGCCGGGGACGTACGACCTTACCGTGGCGGCGGCGACCGCCGGCTTCGGCACGGAGCGCATCGAGGGCGCCACGCTGCGCGTCGGGGAGCTGCTCGACGTGGCCGTCGCGCTGCGGGTCGTGACCGCCGAGACCGTCACGGTCGTCAGCGAGCTGCCGCCAACGCTCGACACCGCGGACGTGACGAGCTCGCAGCGCGTGCTCGAGGACGTGGTGGACGGGCTGCCGAGCGACGGCCGCAACTTCATGAGCCTGACGCTGCTCACGCCGGGCGCGTCGATCTCGCAGGGCCCGGACGGCGACGCGCTGAACATCAGCGGCCAGCGCGGGATCTTCAACAACTTCATCGTCGACGGCGCGGACTTCAACAACCCGTTCTTCGGCGAGCAGCGCGGCGGCCAGCGGCCGGCCTTCACCTTCAACCAGGACGCCATCGAGGAGCTGGTGGTGGTGAACCAGGGCGCCACCGCCGAGTTCGGCCGCTCGTCCGGCGGCTTCGTCAACGTGATCACGAAGTCGGGGACCAACGAGCTCGCGGGCTCCGCCCACTACTTCGGGCAGTGGGACGAGATCGCCGCCCCGTTCCCGACGGCGCGCGGCGGGGGCCGGCCGGACTTTCACCGGAATCAGGCGGGCGCGACGCTGGGCGGACCGCTCGTGCGCGACCGGGCGTTCTTCTTCCTGGCCTACGACCAGCAGGCGGCCGCCGAGACCAAGCAGGCGACCCGCCGCGTCCGCAATCCGGCGAACCTGCGGCGTCTCGAGCGCTTCCTGCAGGCGCGCTGGCCGGGCCTGTTCGACGACGAGTTCGGGCCGATCCGGCGCACGGACGACGCGCGCTCGCTGCTCGCCAAGCTGGACCTGAACCTCGACGGCCGGCATCAGGCCTCGCTCAAGTACAACTACACCTGGTCCGAGCAGGTGAACGGCACGTCGACGTCGACTCGTGGGGCGCGTCGGCCAACGGGATCGAGGGCGACCGCTCGCATGCGATCAACGGCAGCTTCCGCTCGCTGCTGACCAACGCCCTATCCAATGAGCTCCGGGTGCAGGCGGCGCGCGAGGATCGGCCGCGCTGGTATCGGGGACCGCTGCAGCCCGGGGCGCCGCTGCCCGGGGCGCCGCAGTTCGCCGAGCTCGGCGGGCGGCCGTTTCCCGACATCGCCATGGACTTCGCCGACGGCTTCCGCCTCGGATTGCCGTTCTTCCTCCCGATCGATCCGGCATTCGACACTCGGCTCCAGGTGGTCGACAACGTCTCGTTCGCCGCGGGCAACCACCTCGTCAAGTCCGGCGTGGAGTACAACCGGACCCGCGTCGGGCAGCAGTTCATCGGGTTTGCGAACAGCCGCTACATCTTCGATTCGGTCGACGGCTTCATGGGCTTCGTCACGCACGGCGACCGCTACGTCACGTGCTCGGACGGATCGGACGGCGCGCTCGGGGCGTGTCCCCCGGGCTCCGCGGTCACCGGCCCGGTCCTGCTCTACCTGCAGTCGGCGACCGTGCCCGGCGTCCCGCCCGAGCAGCTCGGGCGCCAGCAGTTCCAGACGCACGAGCTCGGCGTGTTCGTGCAGGACACATGGCATCCGCACGAGCGGGTGACGCTGGACCTCGGGCTGCGCTGGGACGGCACCTGGCACCCGGACGTCTTCATCGAGCCGGGCGACACGTTCTTCGGGCCGTACCTGGGCGACCCGCGCTTCCCCTCGAACGGACGGGTTCCGGACGACCTCGACAACCTGCAGCCCCGTCTCGGACTGGCGTGGGACTTGGCCGGCGCGGGCCGCACCGTGCTGCGCGCCAACGCCGGGTCGTACGTCGCCCGCATCCCGATGCTCGTCTTCGCCCAGCACCGGACGACCAACGGCGCGTTCCAGCAGACCCTCTTCCGCAGCAGCAGCGCGCCGGGGCTCGGGCCGGTCCCCGCCATCGACGAGCAGATCGACACCTCGGCGTCGCCGCCGTTCCTGCCCGACATCCAGGTGGCCGACCGCGATCTGGAGCTGCCGCGCACCTGGTCCTTCAGCACGGAGGTCGACCGCGATCTGGGCGGGGGGATTGCAGCCAGCGTCGGCTACCTCCACGCGCGCACCGACAACCTCTTCCGCTTCGTCAACCGCAACGACGCGGTCCTGGGGGCGCCCTTCGGGATCGGGACGCACCCGGCCGGCGGCGGCATCAACACGCTCACCGTCACCGAAAGCAGCGCCCGCTCGCGGTACCACGCGCTTACCGCCGGGCTGCGCGGGCGCGGCGGGCTCCGTGGCCGCCCGCTCACGTTCGAGGCGCACTACACGCTCGCCTTCGATCGCTCCGACGACGACAACGAGCGCGATCCGTTCACCCTCCGCTACGCGCACGCCGGCAACCTCGCGCCGGAGTACGGCTGGTCGGATCGCGACCGGCGCCATCAGGTGAGCGCGTACGTCCTGGCCACGCTGCCGGCCGCCGTGCAACTGAGCAACATCGTGCGCTACGTGTCGGCGTCGCCGGCCTCCGAGCAGTGCGCCAACCGCGGCGCGCGGGCGGCCCAGCCGGCGGACCGGATCTGCGCCGACGGCTCGATCCTGGCGCGCAACACGCTGCGGCGGGGGAACGAGTTCTTCACATGGGACCTGCGGGTGTCGCGGCGTTTCGCCGTGGGCGGCGGCACCGTCATCGAGCCGATCTTCGAGGTCTTCAACCTGACCAACGCCGACAACTTCGTCGACCCGGCCGTCGGCTCGCTGCTCTTCAACTTCGACGGCACGCTCCGCAGCGGGCTCGGCGACACGCGGCGCGCGCAGGTGGGACTCGGCGTGCGGTTCTGATCGGGGACAGTTCCGGCTTGCCGCCGGCTGCATCCGCGCTATGATCGGGCCACCCCACGCAACTGCAGGGTGGGGCGTTACGAGGGTTACAAGGAAGGTGCCTGCCATGCCGCTGCTGAATCGATCGATCGTCACGCTCGCCTTCGGCCTCGCCGTCGTCCTGCTGTGCGCGGGAGGACTGCGGGCGCAGTCCGAAGCCGGCTTCCCGCAGTTCTTCGCACCGGTGGTCGCCGACCCCGCCGCCGAGCCGCTGCCGAATCCCACGCCCGGCATCCTCAAGGAATGGGCCGACCTGCCCGACGGGCGCGAGTGGGGCTCGACGGCCGGCGTCGACATCGGCCCCGACGGGCACGTCTGGGCCTACGACCGCTGCGGCGACTTCGGCCTGCAGGGCGGCTGCCTCAACTCCGACGTCGACCCGGTCCTGAAGTTCGATCGGCACACCGGCGAGGTGCTGACGTCGTTCGGCGCCGGGCTGTTCGTCGTGCCGCACGGCTTCCACGTGGACGCCGACGGCAACGTCTGGGTAACCGACTGGCAGGGCAACGAGGAGGGCACGAAGGGCCACCAGGTGATCAAGTTCAGCCCGGAGGGCGAGGTCCTGATGCGGCTCGGCACGGCGGGCGTCGCCGGCAGCGGGCCGGACACCTTCAACCAGCCCTGCGACGTGATCACAGCACCGAACGGCGACATCTTCGTCTCGGACGGCCACAGCGGCCAGAACCCCAATCCGGCCGCCGGCTCCACGGGCCGCATCATGAAGTTCACGAGCGACGGCCAGTTCGTGAAGCAGTGGGGCCGGATCGGCTCCGCGCCGGGCGAGTTCCGCACGCCCCACGCGCTGGAGTTCGACTCGCAGGGACGCCTGTTCGTCGCGGATCGGGGCAACCACCGCATCCAGATCTTCGACCAGGACGGCAACTACCTCGACTCGTACTACCAGTTCGGTCGCATCAGCGGGCTGTTCATCACCGACGACGACACGCTGTACGCGATCGACTCCGAATCCGACCGGATCCGGCACCCCAACTGGCGCAACGGCGTGCGGATCGGGCATGCCACCGAAGACAAGGTCACGGCGTTCATTCCGCCGCACTTCTCCGACTCCCGCCTGCTGGGCACGGCCGGCGAGGGCGTGGCCGTGGACGCCGACGGCAACGTCTACGCCGCGGAAGGCCCCAACTCCCGCCGCCAGGCCGGCGGCGGGCTGACGAAGTACCTCGCGCGCTGACCGCCCGGGGCGCAGCGCATCAGATCGACATCGTACGGACGAGTGCTGTCTGGAGGAAAACGATGAAAGCCGACCGGAGAACGTCTCGACCGGCCGTCGCGCCGGGTCTCGCGCTCACGTTCGCCGCCCTGCTGCTCGTGCCGCTCGCGGCCGTCGCCCAGGAGCGCGGCACGCCCGAGGGCGAGTGGTGGTATCAGAGCGGGGACGCCTGGGGCACCCGCTATTCGCCGCTCACGCAGATCGACGCCGACAACTTCGAGGATCTCGAGGTGGCCTGGGTGTGGCGCGGCGACAACTTCAGCCCGCACCCGTACTACCTGTCGCGCTCGACGCCGAGCTACATCGACGGCGTGCTGTACACCGTCGCCGGCTACCGCCGCACGATCGTCGCCATCGATCCGGCGTCCGGCGAGACGCTGTGGACGTATCGCGAGCCCAGCACGAAGCGCTGGGAGGAGTCGATGCGCGCCAGCTACGGCAAGGGCGTCGCCTACGCGGAGCTCGACGGGCGCGGCGTCATCTACATCATCACGCCGGCGTTCTTCCTGCACGCGCTCGACGCCAAGACCGGCGAGCACCTGGAGGGCTTCGGCGGGCCGGTCGGCATCCCCGGCTTCCCGGAGACCGGCGTCGTCGACCTGCTGGCCGACCTCGGCTACCCGTACGACCCCGAGAACGGGATTCCGATGGAGATCGGCTACATCACGAGCTCGTCGCCCCCGATAGTCGTCAACGGCACCGTCGTGGTGGGCAACGCGCACGAGCAGGGTTACAACCAGTCGCGGGTCGAGAACGTGCCGGGCCACATCCTGGCCTACGATGCCCGCACCGGCGAGCACAAGTGGAAGTTCAACGTCATTCCCCAGTCGGAGAGCGAGTTCGGCTTCGACACGTGGGAGAACGACGCTTGGCAGTGGACGGGCGACGTCTCGTCGTGGGCCCCGCTCTCGGCCGACCTCGAGCGCGGCATCGTCTACATTCCGACCAACGCGCCGACCATCGACTACTACGGCGGGTTCCGGCCCGGCGACAACCTCTTCGGCGACAGCGTGATCGCGCTCGACGCCGAGACCGGCCAGCGGCTCTGGCACTTCCAGGTGAACCACCACCCGATCTGGAACTACGAGATCGCCAACGTGCCGATCCTGGTGGACGCCACCGTGGACGGCCAGCAGATTCCTATGCTGGTCCAGACGACCAAGCAGGGCTTCACCTTCGCGTTCAACCGCGTGACCGGCGAGGCGGTGTGGCCGATCGAGGAGCGCCCGGTCCCGCAGTCGATCGTCCCGGGCGAGAAGCTCGCGGCGACCCAGCCGTTCCCCACGCACCCTGCCCCGCTGAATCCGCTCGGGCTGAATGAGGACAACATCATCGACTTCACGCCGGAGCTGAAGCAGGAAGCGCTCGAGATCATGTCGCAGTACCGCATCGGCGGCCCCTACATGCCGCCGCTGCCCAACAACCACACCGAGCCGGTCAAGGGCTGGGTGGGATGCTCGGGCGGGATCAACATCACCCACCCGGCCGTGCTCGATCCGGAGGCCGGCGTGCTGTACCAGTCGTCCGGGCCGGGGTGCTCGGGCCGCACGGTGCAGCCGGGCGCGGCCGTCGACGCACCCGACCACGGCTGCACGTCGGACTCGGGGCGCTGCACCACGACCGGCACGACCATCTCCGACTGGGTCAGCGGCGGCGGCGTGGGCTGGGCCGGCCCCCAGGGCCTGTCGATCCACAAGCCGCCCTACAGCAAGATCACCGCAATCGACATGAACACGGGCGAGCACGTGTGGGAGGTCCCGGTCGGACGGGCCGGGGACCGCGTCATCAACCACCCGGCCCTCGCGGGCGTGGATCTCGATCCCGAGGCCCTCGGCGGACGGGGCCGCGCGGTGCTCATGGCGACCGGCAGCCTACTGCTGTCCACCGAAGGCGCCAACGAGCGGCCGGTCCTCAACGCCCACGACAAGACCACGGGCGAGAAGCTCGGCACGGTCGAGCTGCCGGCTCCCGGCCAGTACGGCATGATGACCTACCTGCACGAAGGCCGGCAGTTCGTGATCGTGCAGATCGGCGAGGGCGGCGTCTTCCCGGGCTCGCTCGCGGCGCTCGCGCTGCCGGCGGAAGGTTCGGCGAAGTAGCCCGGCCAATCATCGCCTGCGGCTCCGATTGCCGCCCAACCAACCCTGCAGGAGTCGGCGCCGCTGAGCGGCGCCGACTCCTGCGTGGAATCGCGCGTCGCCGCCGCGGCAGGTCAGGGTCGTCCGGCCCCTGCTCGTCGGGGCGACAATCGGGAGAGACCAATGCGAACTGTCCCCTTCGTCGTTGTGTGCGTCGCCTTGACCGTGGCCGTAGCTGTACCGGACGGCGCCGCGCAGGCGACGTCCAGCGCCGCCCCGCCGTCCGATCTCGGGGTCGTCGACTTTCCGACCTCCGGCCCCCCCGCTGCCCAGGTCCATTTTCTTCGCGGCGCGGCGATGCTCCATAGCTTCGGTCTCGAGGATGCGGCCCTGGAGTTCCGTCAGGCCCAGGCCCTGGCTCCGGACTTCGCCATGGCCTACTGGGGCGAGGCGATGAGCTACAACCACCCCCTCCAGCGCTTCCGGGAATGGGACCTGCCGCGGCAGGCGCTCGAGCGGCTGGGGCCGGCCCGGGAGGCCCGGTTGGCCAAGGCCCCGACCGAGCGCGAGAAGGGATTCGTCCGGGCCGTGGACGCCCTGTTCTTCGGCGCAGGCGAGGAAACCGATCGCCGCGTCGCGTACGCGGACGAGATGGAGCGGCTTGCCGCCGCCTACCCCGACGATCACGAGGTGCA
>JAAXGX010000113.1:14095-23909 GCA_012271165.1 Vicinamibacteraceae bacterium
CGCTTCGCCGCAATCGCGCCCGGTGTGGTGCACGCGCTGCACATGCCGTCGCACATCTTCATCCAGCTCGGGATGTGGGACGACGTTTCGTCGTCGAATGCCGCCTCGTATGCGGCGGCGATCGAGATGTTCGAGCGGCAGGACACCTACGAATCGGACACGCAGCGGTACTTCAATGCCAGGAATCTGACGCATGCGCTCGACTGGGGCCAGTATGGCGACCTGCAGCGTGGCGACTACGCCAAGGCGTGGCAGGCGGTCGAGAACGGCGAGATGGTCATCGCCAATACCGAGGCGCCGATTGCCTTGCGGCGGGCAGCCGTCACCCGGCCGCGGTACGTGATCGAGACCGAGCAGTGGCAGGTGATCGAGGTGTCGCCGCACGCCGCGGCGGGGGGACACCTGGCGAACGGCATCAGCGCCGTGCGGACCGGCGACCTGGCGGCGGGCGCGGCGGCGGGCGCGGCGCTGGCCGCGCTCGACGGCGCCGTCGCGGCGATCGCGCATCACGAGGTCACGGCGCTCCTGCACGCCGCGCGGGGCGACGCGGACGCCGCGTCGGCCTCGATGGACAAGGCGATCGAGCTGGCCGAGTCGCGGGGCGCGCCGCGCGGGGCGCCGACCCCACTCAAGCCGGCGCACGAGCTGTATGGCGAGATCCTGCTCGAGCTGGGTCGGCCTGCTGAAGCGGTCGAACAGTTCAAGCGCTCGCTGCGGCGCACGCCGAACCGTTCGCTCTCGCTCCGCGGGCTCGCCCGCGCCGCCGTGGCCGCCGGCGATCCGGACACCGCGCGCGCGCAGTACGCACAGCTCGCGGCTCAGTGGCGCGGGGCGGAGGACGCGCCGACCGTCGAGGAAGCGCGGCAGTTCCTGAGGGACCACTAGCTGGCGGCGAGCGAGCGGAAAACTGGCTGCGAATCATCGGGTCGCGGGCCGCCGCCGTGGCGGCGGCTCACGACGGCTCGTCTTCCAGCCTGCGCAGAATGCCGGCCGCGCGCAGCGTGGCCATCTGGCCCCGTATCCAGGCCTGGCGCCCCCGCACATAGGCCGACGGCTGCTCGACGCGCAGTCGGGACGGGTTGGGCAGGACCGCCGCGAGCAGCGCGGCCTCCGCCTCCGTGAGCGCGGCCGGCTCCTTCGCGAAGAACCGCTCGCTGGCCGCGCCGACCCCGTATACTCCCGCGCCGAACTCCGCCACGTTCAGGTACACCTCGAGGATGCGCCGCTTGCTCCACAGCAGCTCCAGCTCGGCGGTGATGCCCGCCTCCAGTGCCTTGCGGACAAAGCTCCGCCCCGGCCACAGGAACAGGTTCTTGGACACCTGCTGCGAGATGGTGCTGGCGCCCCGCAGCCGCCCGCCGCGCCGGGCCGTCCGCACGGCGTCCCGCAGGGCGTCGAAGTCGAAGCCCGGGTGATCGAGGAACTTCTGGTCCTCCGCCGCGATGACGGCCAGCGCGGCCTCCGGGGCAATGCGCTCCCAGTCGACCCAGTGCGCGGCGAGCGGTGAGCGCTGCGCGGCATCGAGCCGGTAGCGCAGCATGAAGGCAGTGGTCGGCGGCGGAACGAAGCGGAGCGCGAGCAGGATCAGGGGCGGCAGACCGACGGCGAGCAGGACCAGGGCGAGGATGGCCGTGCGCAGCCTCCGTCTCCACCTGCCCTTGCGCCTCGGGCGCCGGCCGCGTCGCGACGAGCGGGCCACGCCACCACCTTAGCACCCCAACGGCAGTGATGGTCAACGCGCGCGAGCAGTACGGCATGCTCGTGGAAGACGCTGGTGCGCTGCGAGGAGCAGCGGCCCGCCATCAAGACCGTCCTGGGCCGCAACGTGGACGTGGCGATCACGCTCTACCGCAACGGCTCCTGGCTGCGAGACTCGGCGTAGAAGGAGTCAGGGAAGCAGATCGTCAACCACGATCTGCGCGTCGGGGCGGCCGCGCGGCGCGACGCAGTCGCCGGGTCCATGAACGCTGACGCTGCGGTACCCGTCTTCGCCCGGATCGCGGTGGACCTCGAGACGGGCGTCGGGAAGGGTGAGGATCCAGTACTCCGGAATGCCACACCGCGCGTACAGCCGCTGCTTGACGGTCCGGTCGTAGTGCAGCGAATCGTCCGACACCTCGACGATCAGCACTGCCGAAGTTGGATGGGCGTCCCGGTAGTCGCGGATCGTGCCGGTCACGACGGCTGCGTCCGGCTCGGGCTCCGAGTAGTCGTCGGCCGCCAGCGGAAGCTGCATCCGTACGTGGAAACCGGACCCGAACATCCGCCGCAGGGAATCCGCGACGAGAGCGACGCCGGTCGCATGCCGGCTTCCCTGTGGCGTCATCGCGTGCAGAGCTCCGCTGACGAGCTCCAGCCTCGCCGCCGGCTCGAACACGCCGGCTTCTATGGCACGGTCGTACTCGGCGCGGCTCAGGCGGTAGTGGCAGGTGGCCACATCGGACACATGAACCTCCAGACGGCGCCCCTCTCGGGTCGACGTCTTTTCCGTCTAGCGCTCCTGCGCCCGGGCGCCGCGCAGCATGTTCTCCATCGAGTAGTTGCCCTCGTGGCAGGCGTACTCGAGGATCGGCGCGTCGAGCGCCGTCATGGGAATGGCGGCGGTCCAGGGCCGCTCGAACGTCGTCGGGTCGCTGACGGTGAAGCGGTAGTCGAGCGTGTCGGCGTCGATGCGCGTGAAGCGCTCCACGAGGCGCATCGCGCGGCTGGCGCCGAAGACGGTGTTGGACACGCGCCGCTCGTACACCTTGTCCGTGAAGTTGGTGGTCTCGACCACCAGCGTGTCGCCCTCCCAGCGCCCGCGCGAATCGCCGAGCCACTGCCGCACGCGGGCCGGCACGTGCGGCCGCCCGTCGAGCGGGACGATGCGCGCATCGTGCAGCATCTCGGCATGGATGACGACGTGGTCCGGCGTCTGCAGGATCTGGTAGTTGTGGTTGTAGAAGCCGGGCATCATGGTCGCCGGCAGGCCGCGCGTGATGCAGCGCTCGAAGACGCTCGGCTCCTCCCAGGTGGCCGGATACGACGACGACGCCCGCGACGCCGCCAGCGCGTCGGCGCGCCGCTGCGCGCGCGGCGTCACGGCCGGCAGCCGCCCGTCCGGCGGGTCCACGATCAGCGACGTCTGCAGCGTCCGCGTGCCCTGCTCCAGCCAGAAGCTGTTGTACGACCCCGTGCTGGTCGGCGGCGGCGCCTGCTGCAGAACCACGAGCTCGGTGGCGCAGGCGCGGGCCTCCGTGCGGGCGCGCGCCTCGTCGAGCTCGGCCCGCTCCTCGAGCGTGAAGCGCTCGCGCCCGGCCAGCTCCGGCGGCCGCTGCAGCGGCGTCGTCGTGGTGTTCGTCCACGTGCCCTGCAGGTCCGGATCGCCCCAGGCCGTCGGCGGCACCCCGGATGCGCCGGCGGGACCGGCCACCGACTGGCCGGCCGCAACGACGGCCGGCAACGAGGCGCAGGCGAGTGCGGTCAGCGCCGCCGCGAGACATGCACGGCCCATCTCGATCCTCCTGTGTGCGGGGTCACATCCCCGGGGGGGCCTCGTCGGCGGACGGCCCGTAGATCGACGGCACCGCCACGTCGTTCAGACGCAGATAGACGCCGAGCTGGGCGCGGTGGTGAATCAGGTGGTTGAGGACCCACCGGCGCAGGACGGCGAGCTTGGGCAGGGTCATGATCTGCTGGCCGTTCTGGAGCATCGTCCACGGCTTCAGCAGCTCGTCGTCGGCCGCCCCGGCGATGGCGGCGCGCGCCTCGGACGCCAGACGGTCGAACGTCGCCACGAGCTCGGCGCTGCTGGCCGGCGGCGGAGGCGGATCGAGCGGCTTGCCGCCGGGCGCCAGATCGAGCTCGTCCTGCGCGATGGCGAGCGTCGCCCAGGAGGGAATGTTGGCCACGTGGCCGGCCAGCCAGCGCATCGTTCCCGACTTGTCGTGGGGAGACCAGTCCAGGCGGTCGTCGGGCACGCGCTCCAGCGTCGCCCGTGTGCCGGCCATCTCCTGATCGAACTCGGGCAGCAATGTGTCGCTGATCGGCATCGTCAACCTCCCGGTTACCAGTGTAGTCGCAACGGCGCGTCCCTGCGACGCCGCCACCCGCGGGGAACCGCGAACGTCGCGCGGTCGAAGGCCCCGCCTGTTCGTATAGACTGAAGCGTTCGTTGCGCCATGCCGAGCCGGTTCCGTATCCTCACAGTCCTCGCGTGCCTCGCCTGCGCCGGCGCGGCCGAAGCCCAGCCGGCGGCCCAGGATCCCGGCGCCGGGACGGCCGGGTTCGCCGTGGCGGCCGGCTTCCCGCGGGCCCATGCGAGCCGCGTCGAGGCTCCCCCGCTGCTCGACGGCGACGTACTCGGCGATCCGGCCTACGCGGCGGCGGAAGTGGCCAGCGGGTTCCGCCAGAACCGGCCCGACGAGGGACGCCGCGCCTCCGAGCGCACAGAGGTCCGCATCGTCTACACGGACGACACGCTCTACTTCGGCATCGTCTGCTACGTCCGCGACACGCGGACGATCATCGTGGCCGACAGCCGCCGCGACTCGTCGCTCGACGACACGGACAGCATCCAGATCATCCTCGACACCTACCTGGATCAGCAGAACGGCTTCGTCTTCGGCACCAACCCGGCCGGCATCGAGTACGACGGGCAGGTCACCAACGAGGGCGCGGGCAGCGGCAGGATGGGCGGCGGCGGCGGCGGCGGCGGTGGTGGAGGCGGCAGCCAGCAGCAACGCGGGTCGGGGGGCGGCTTCAACCTCAACTGGGACGGGGCCTGGCAGGTGCGGGCCAGCGTCTCGGAGGTGGGCTGGACGGCCGAGTTCGCCATCCCCTTCCGTACGCTGCGCTACCCGGGCGGCGAGCGGCAGACGTGGGGCATCAACGTCCAGCGCAACATCCGCCACCGCAACGAGCGCTCGTTCTGGGCGCCGCTGGCGCGCCAGTTCAACCTGAACCGGCTTTCGCTGGCCGGCCAGCTGCAGGGCATCGAGGTGCCGGCCCAGCGCAACCTGAAGCTCACGCCGTACGTCCTGGGCGAGGCGGTGCGGTCCACGGCGCGGCACCGGACCGTCGGCAGCGGCGACGTCGGGGCCGACCTGAAGTACAGCATCACCCCCAGCCTGACGCTGGACCTGACCTACAACACCGACTTCGCGCAGGTCGAGGTCGACGAGGAGCAGATCAACCTCGACCGCTTCAACCTGTTCTTTCCCGAGAAGCGGCCGTTCTTCCTCGAGAACGCCGGCCTGTTCTCCATCGGGCGTCCGGGGCAGGTCGAGCTCTTCTTCAGCCGCCGCATCGGCATCAGCGACGCCGGCGAGCAGGTGCCGATCATCGGCGGCGCCCGCCTGTCGGGCAAGGTCGGCAACGACACCAACGTCGGCTTCCTCAACATGCAGACGGCGGCGTTCGGCGGCGACCTCGCCTCCCAGAACTTCACGGTCGCGCGCGTCCGCCAGGACCTGCCCAGCCGCTCGAACGTGGGCGCCATGGTGGTCAGCCGGCAGGGCACCGGCAACCTGGCGGGGACGGGCGACTACAACCGCACCTTCGCGGTCGACGGCCGCTTCGGCATCGGCCAGTCCGGCACGCTGTCGGGTTTCGCCAGCGAGACCGAGACACCGGGCGGCATCGCCGCGGACACCCATGCGTTCGGGGTCACGGGCGAGTACGAGAACGAGAACACGCGGCTCAACGTGCGGTACACGGAGGTGGGTCCGAACTTCAACCCCGAGGTCGGGTTCTACCAGCGCCGCGGCTACCGCCGGATGGGCGCCACGATCTTCACGTTCTTCCGCCCGGACAACTTCATCGGCATCCACGAGCTGCGCCCGCACGTCGCGCACCACACGGTGTGGAACTTCCGGAGCGGCCTGCACGAGACGCAGTACACCCACATGGACAACCACTGGGAGTGGGAGGGCGGCCACGAGGCCCATACGGGCATCAACCGCACGCGCGAGGGCCTGTTCGTGCCGTTCGAGATCTTCCCGGGCGTCATCGTCCCACCCGGCGTCTACGATCACAACGAGTCGCCGCTCACCTTCATCACCAACCGGGGGGCGCCGGTCAGCGCCTCGATCCGGAGCACGATCGGCGGGTTCTTCGGCGGCAACCGGATCCGGCTGATCCCGGAAGTGACGGTGCGCCTCGGCGAAACGCTCAACGCGCAGTTCCGCTGGGACCGCAACGACATCAGGCTGCCGGGCGGCGACTTCGTCACCAACCTGTCCAGCCTGCGCGTGTCGTATTCGTTCACCACGCGGCTGTTCCTCCAGGCGCTGGTGCAGTACAACGACCGGGCCCACCTGTGGTCGTCGAACGTGCGGTTCGGCCTGCTGTCGGACGCCAACACGGGGCTCTTCATCGTCTACAACGACATCCAGGGCCTGGCCGCCCTCGACGCACGCTTCGACCCGCACCTCGACATCGACGACGCCGCGTTCGGGCGCACGCTGACGCTGAAGTACAGCTACCTGTTCGACCTGCTGCGGTGAGTCGGGTCGGCCGCCCGGCGGCCGTGTTGCCGGCGGCCGTGCGCCCGTGTCATCGTTGCGCGATGGCCGATCGGGACGTCCTGGCGCGCACCTGGCTCGATCAGGCGCGCGCCGACCTGGCCGCGGCCGAGGACAGCGCCGCCACCGGGCACCACGAGTGGGCTTGCTTCCAGGCGCAGCAGGCGGGAGAGAAGGCCCTGAAGGCCCTGCTGTACGCTCGCGGGCGAACCAGCATCGTCACGCACAGCCTGCGCCGCCTCGTGCGGGAGGGGGCGGAGGCCGACGCCTCGCTGGCGGCGCTCGACGACGATGCGCGCTGGCTCGACCAGCACTACATCCCCACCCGGTACCCGAACGGCCTCGACGCCGAAACGACGCCGGCAGCCTACTACGAAGCGAAGGACTCCGAACGATGTCTGCGGTCTGCTCGCTCGATCCTCGAGCGCGTGAGCGCATCCTTGGGGAGCTGAAGCTGCTCGCGTCCGGCCTGCGGCGCGACTTCGCCGTGGAGTCGGTGTACGTCTTCGGATCGTTCGCCCGCGGCGCGGAGCACGAGGGTAGCGACATCGACCTGCTCGTCGTGGGCGAGCTGCCGGGCCGCGTCTTCGATCGGGTCGGCGAGGTGCTGCGTCGCACGACGCTGCCTGTCGAGCCGGTCGTCGTCACGCCCGCCACGTTCCAGCACCGCCGACGGCAGCATCATCCCCTCTTCCAGGCGATCGTCGGCGAAGGCTTGCGGCTCGTCTAGAATCTGGGTCACGGCACCGGGCGGGCACCACCGGCTGCGGCTTGACGGGGCCAGCCCATCCGGTGTAGAAACCGCACCGCACCCACCTGACCACCACGAAACGAGGGAAGACGCATGACCTACAGGGCACGCACGACAGGAACGGCGACACGGCGAGCGGCGTGGGCCATCGGACTGGCCGTGGCGCTGGGCGCCGGCCTGGTGGCGGCGCCGGCCGCGCAGGAATCGGGCGGCAGGCTGAACCGCATCATCGAGCAGTTCGAGGCGGGCGAGGCGGCGCTCGCCAACGAGCACTGGCGGATCGTCTCGCTGGAGCACAACCCGTTCCTGGTCGACGACCTCGAGGCGTTTCTCGGCGAGCTCGTGGAGCAGGGCGGCGCGCGACCGCGGCTGACGCCGATCGTGCGCATCCCGCACGAGGCGGATCAGGCCTACCACCACGTGGTCAAGCAGATCCTCGACGCGGGCGCGATGGGGATCGTGCTGCCGCAGGTGCGGACGGCGGCCGAGGTCGACCACCTCGTGCGCGCCATGCGGTATCCCCCGCAGGCCGGCGCCGAGTATCCGGAGCCGCGTGGGCGGCGCGGCTGGGGCCCGACCGGCGCGCGCCGGGTCTGGAGCATGGACAACGACGAGTACGCCCGCCGGGCCGACGTATGGCCGCTCAACCCGGACGGCGAGCTGCTGGCCATCATCATGATCGAGACCCGCGAGTCCGTCGAGAACATCGACGAGATCCTCCAGGTGCCCGGGCTCGGCGGCGTGCTGATCGGACCGTCGGACCTCAGCCTGTCGCTCGGCGTCGGCACGCCGGCCGCGAACCCGCGCGCGCCCGAGGTGGAGGAGGCCATCGAGACGGTCGGACAGGCCTGCATGCGGCACAACGCGCTGTGCGGCATCTACACCAGCTCGGACGTCGAGGCGCGGGGCGCCCAGGGCTACAAGCTGTTCCCGGTACCGGCGCGCTGATCGGTCGCGGGGGCGGCATGACGGCATCTGTCCGCTACGGCGCACTGGCCGGCCTGATCGTGCTGACCGGGCTGCTGGCCTGGTTCATCGCAGCGCCGCGCAGCGCCCCCGATCGGGCGCAGGCGCCCGACTACACCGTGGAGGCCCGCGAGCAGGTGCCCGAGCTCGGCAGCGTCGGACAGGTGCTCGTTCCGGCCCTCGACCGCGGCGACGCCGACGTCGAACGCGTCGCGCGCGAGATAGCCGCTGCCGAGGGCTTCACGGTGGCGTTCTATTTCTCGACGGCGGCAGCGGTGGAGGCGCACCGCATGGCCACCCGCGACCCGGCCGCGCTCGAGGCGCTGCGGACCGGATTCCTCGGGCGGCTCACGCGGGGGGAGTTCACGGCCGGGGCGGAGATATATCCGTGAACGGCTCCGGTTCCGCATTTGCAGAAGATTGACCTCAGGAGGCTTCGATGAATCAGAGAGTGCCCGTTGCGTCGTTGGCGCTGGCGGCGTTCGCGCTGCTCCTTGCTGTCCCGTCGGCCGCCCAGGACGGTTTGCCCCGCACCGCGTGGGGCGACCCCGACCTGCAGGGACACTGGACGAACACCACCACGACGCCGCTCGAGCGGCCCGACGACCTCGGGGACACGGAGGTGCTGACCGGCGAGCAGTGGGCCGCGCGCAACGCCGTCTCCGGCCTGAGCGACGACCGGCCGTTCGACACGGTCGGCTTCTACAACGACTACTGGCTCGAGCAGGGACAGCTTCACGAGCGCACGTCGCTGATCGTCGACCCGCCGAGCGGGAAGCTGCCGCCGCTCACGCCGGAAGAGGAAGAGCGGCGGGCGGCGCAGGCGCAGTACCGCATCGAGAACCCGCCCGGATCGCCGGGAATCTGGACGGACCTGAACGCCTACGACCGCTGCCTCACGCGCGGCATGCCGGGCACCATGATGCCGGGCTTCTACAACCACAACTACCACATCCTGCAGACCCCCGACCACGTGGTGATCCGGGTCGAGATGATCCACGACACGCGCATCGTCCCGATCGACGGGCGCGACCGCCTGCACGAGCCCATCCGGCAGTGGCTGGGCGATTCGCGGGGACGCTGGGAGGGCGACACGCTCGTCGTCGAGACCACGAACCTGAGCGACCTCGAGGACTGGGGCGCGACGGTCTACGCCACCGGCAGCGACCTGCGGCTGGTCGAGCGCTTCACGCGGATTGACGAGGACACCATCGACTACCGCTTCACGGTGCACGACGAGAGCACCTTCAGCGAGCCGTGGACGGCCTCGCTGCCGATGACCGCGCTGGGAGGCGAGCTGTACGAGTACGCGTGCCACGAGGGCA
Organism: Vicinamibacteraceae bacterium; assembly: GCA_012271165.1. Lineage (GTDB taxonomy): Bacteria > Acidobacteriota > Vicinamibacteria > Vicinamibacterales > UBA8438 > JAAXGX01. The sequence goes on from JAAXGX010000113.1 coordinate 23,641, forward strand.
ACTACGCCATCGCGAACATGCTGCGCGGCGCGCGCGCCCAGGAGGCCGAAGCAGCCGGCGGCCGGTAAGCAACGAGCCCGGGCGCCGGACGCGTCCGGGTCCCGTCCAAACCCGACAGGCTCCGAAGGGGACGACACGCACCAACACGTCGTCCCCAAGCCGCGCACGGCGCGGCTCGGCAGGCGCGGCGCGGGGCGACGGGGTCCCCGCAAGCGCCTGCCGGGGGCCCGGGGCGCAGCCCCGTCTAATCCGAAGTTTCAGAGCCCGTT
>JAAXGX010000112.1 GCA_012271165.1 Vicinamibacteraceae bacterium
GCGAAGCCCCGTCTGATTGAAGCTGACCCATGGAACTGTTGACGCGCGGGCTGTACGTGCTCTCGACCGGACTGCTGGTGCCGGTCATCGTGCTGCTGCTGGTGCTCTTCGTCCGCGCGCTGCTGCTCGCAGGACGCACCTACGGCGCCTGGCTGTCGCGCCTCCGGTTCCGGTCTGCGCTGCGGCCCCTGCTCGACCGGCTCCACCGCGACAACTTGGAGGCCCTGCTGCGCGGCGCCGACCTGCCCGCCGATCCGCGGTGGCAGCCAGCGCTCGGACGTCTGCTCGACCACGGCCGCTCGGCGGCGCAGCGCGAGAAGGCGCTGGCCGACTTCGAAACCGCGTGCGAGGAGGACCTCGCGGCGGCGCGGAGCATGGCCCGGCTGGGCCCGATGCTCGGCCTGATGGGCACGCTCATCCCGATGGGGCCGGCGCTGGTGGGATTGGCCGTCGGAGACATCGCCGCCATGGCGGAGAACCTGCAGGTCGCCTTCTCCACCACCGTCGTGGGCCTATTCGTCGGCGCCATCGGCTTCGCCGTCCAGCAGGCGAAGCAGCGCTGGCACACGGAGGCGCTTGGCGATCTGGAGTTCGTGAGCGGACTCATCGGTGAGCGGACAGCAAAACCCGAAACAGGAGGCCCGGATGACACGCAGGAAACGGCGGCGGAGAATCGGCGCCGCGCTCCATGACGACAGCGACCCGCTCGGCGCCATCGCGAACCTGTTCGACGTCGCCATGGTCTTCGCCGTGGCGCTCATGGTGGCCATGGTCAGCCGCTGGCAGTTGACGGAGTTCCTCACGCAGGAGGACTTCACGATGGTCAAGGATCCGGGCACTGCGGAGATGGAGATCATCACGCAGGCGGGCGGCGAGATCACCCGCTATCGGGCCGAGGACGTGAGCGACGCCGCGGGCCGCCGCGGGCGGCGGGTCGGCGTCGCCTACCAGCTCGAGAGCGGGGAGATCATCTACGTGCCGGAAGCCCCGTGATCGCTTGCCGCCCGGGGCCGCCGGCCGTCACTCCGACGGCTCGACCCGCGAAGCCGGCCGCGTTGGCGCCGCCTGGCCGCGTTGGCGCCGCCTGGCCACGGTAGAATGCCAGCCGTGGCTTCCAGGCACGCTGACTGGCTCCGTCAGGCTGCTGCGGATCTGCGCCTGGCCCGCCACGCGCGGGACGGCAACGCTCACGACTGGGCGTGTTTCGCGGCCCACCAGGCCGCCGAGAAGGCGCTCAAGGCGGTCCTGATGAGCCGCGGTGCGGACGCCTGGGGCCACACGGTGACCACGCTGCTCGGCGTCGTCGCCGCGGACGAAGACACACCGGAGGAGCTGGTGGTCTGCGCCAAGACGCTCGACAAGCACTACATTCCGACGCGCTACCCGAACGGCCTCGACGCGGGAGCGCCGACGGACTTCTATACGAGCAAGGACTCCGATGATGCAATCGCCTGCGCCGAACGGCTCATCGGCTTCGCTCGTGGTCAAGCCGAACAACGAAGCCGCGGTTGAGCAGGCGGTTCGCCGCTGGGCGGAGGAGATTGCTGCCCGGAGACCCGAGGTGCGGCGCATCGTGTGGTTCGGATCGCGGGTCAGCGGAATGCCGTCACCCGGCAGCGATGTCGACGTCTGCCTGGTGCTCGCGCGCGCCGACAAGCCGTTTCGGGAACGTGCCGGCGACTACCTGCCGCTGGGCTTTCCGGTGGGGTTGGATCTGTTTCCCTACACGCTGGAGGAGCTGGACCGGTTGCGGCGCGAGCATCCAGCCTGGCACCGGGCGCTCACCGCGGGCGTGAACCTGCTGGCGGACCGGAGGACGCCCAAGTGCCGCGGCGGGAGCTCGCCCTCCCAGGCGAGCTCCCGGCGCGTTGCGCGTTCCGCGGAACCGGCCCCCGCCGAACGTCAGTCCGACGGCTCGATGCGGAGCAGCGCGCCCTCGTCGGCGTGGTCGGTCAGCAGGTAGATGTACCCGTCGGGCCCCTGCCGCACCTCGCGGATGCGCTGGCGGAGCTCCCGCAGCATCGATTCGCGCCGCAGCTCCTCAAGGCCGTCGTTGAGCACGATGCGTTGCAGGTGACCGGTGCCCGGGATGCCGCCCTCCTGCAGGGAGCCCACGAACACGTTGCCCTTCCAGGCGGGGAATTGGTCGCCGGTGTAGACGGCCAGCCCGGCCGCCGCGATGGCGGGCAGCCACACCACGACCGGCGACTCGTAGCCGTCGCGCGTCGGATGCTGCGAGACCCGCGCGCCGGGATAGAGGCGCCCGAAGCTCATCAGCGGCCAGCCGTAGTTCCGCCCCGGCAGGAGGACGTTCAGCTCGTCGCCGCCGTTGGGACCGTTCTCGTGCTGCCAGATGTCCCCGGTCCCGGGGTGCAGCATGAGCCCAAGGGTGTTGCGGTGCCCGATGGTGTAGATCTCCGGCCGATGGCCCGGCGTGTCGACGAACGGGTTGTCGTCGGGCACCGACCCGTCGTCGTTGAGGCGCAGCACCTTGCCGCGCAGGCTGGCCGGATCCTGCGGGGCGTCGAGCAGGTCGCCGTCGAGGGACCGGATGCGGCCGCCGGTGGACATGTAGACCTTGCCGTCGCGGCCGAAGGCGACGCGTCCGTTGAGCCCCGAGTTGGTGTGGAACGGCGCGGTCACGACCAGGTCCTCGACATCGTGCAGGACGTGCCCTGCCAGCCGCCCCCGCGCGAGCGCCGGCGAGCCGCGGCCGTCGTCGTGCCCCTTGGTGTAGGTGAGATAGACCAGCCCGTTGCCGGCGAACCCGGGGTGGACGGCCACGTCCATCAGGCCGCCGTTGCCGTCCGTGCGCACTTCCGGCACCCCCGCGACGGGCTGCGGGTCGAGCTCGCCGTCGCGGACGACGCGCAGGCGGCCGTCGCGCTCGGTGACCAGCATGCCGCCGTCCGGCAGGAACGCGATCGCCCACGGGTGCGACAACCCGCCGGCCACGACGCTGACCCGGATCTTGTGCTGCTCGGCCGTGTCGAGCACCCAGGGACCGTCGCCGAGCGGCGGCACCGGCACGCCGATGGGCTCGTCCTCCTGCGCGTAGCCGGTCGCGAGCACGCAGAACGAGAGCGTCGCCGCAAGAAAGAGCAGCCGGCCGACATTCACGCCACGCATAGTTGCCTCCTGAACCTGCCGCAACCCCCGGAAGGTGCCGCGCATCATTCTAGCGCGGGCCGTTCGGTAGGCGGCCGATCGCCCGGGCCAGGGAGCGCCGCCTTGCGTCCGCCCCCGAGCTCGCCTGCCAGCAGCCGCTCCAGATCCGGGTAGGCGTAGACCACTGCTGCCCGGTTCTGCGCCAATCCCCCGGTATCCGCGGTCGGCCCGTAGTTGCTGTGCAGGTCACGGTCGAGCATTCGAAGCATCGCCATCTGCTGGCCGCGGTGATGAGCCGTGTGCGCGATGCGCCGGACGACGACCCATGCCCGCAGCCGGATCGTATCGAAGAAGCGGGTCTCGCCCTCCCACCAGGATTCGGGCCGGGCCCGCAGCGCGTCCAGTCGCTCGGCGGAGCTCGCGGCGTATCGCTCGATGAAATCGAGCCGGCGTTCGACCTCCGGAAGCGCGGGCCGGCTCACCTCGATACCCAGCATCGAGCGAAACCACACGTCTTCGCCGACGCACTGGTGCACCATCTGTTCGTGCACGCTGCGACCCCGGCGGTCCGTGGCATGCGGACGCACCGGGAGGTCCTCGTCGCGAAACATGCTCCAGACGCCGAGCACCTTCAGGCGCTCCGTTTCGTACGTCTCGACGAGGAATCCGTAGCGCACGTCAGCTCGTCTCCCAGGGGTTGTTGGCGAAGACGGCGAACTCCGGCCACAGCGCGCGCGGGTGCATGCCGAGCACCGCCATGACCGCCTCGGCGATGTCGACGGCGTACAGCTTGTTCGGGTTGTTGCGGCCGGTCCGGCCCATCCAGTCCGTCTGCACCTCCGACGGACAGACGCAGGTGACGTGCACGCCGTGCGGGCGCAGCTCGGCCTGCCAGCACTGGCTGATGCCGCGCACGGCCCACTTGCTCCCGGCGTAGGCGGTGCCCGCCCTCGCTCCCTTCATGCCGGACGTCGACGCGATGTTGAAGATGTAGCCGCGCCGCTGCGCCTTGAGCAGCGGCGCGACGCGGTTCGTCAGGTCGACCAGCCCGAAGACGTTGGTGTCGAACAGCGCCCGCATCCTGGCCATGTCGATCTCGCCGACCTCCGCCGGATAGCCGAACGCGGCGTTGTTGACGAGGACGTCGATGCCCCCCATCCGCTCGACGCAGGCGTCGACCGTGCGCTGGTTGTCCGCGGGCTGCGACACGTCGGCGCGCAGGCCGTGGGCGCCGCTGCGGGCGGCCACCTGCTCGATGCGCCCCGCGTCGCGGCCGGTGAAGACGACTTCGTGCCCCCGGTCGCGCGCCAGATCGACGAGCGCGGCGCCAATCCCCTGGCTGCCGCCGGTGACGAGAAAACGCAGTCCTTCCATTCGTTCAGGCTCCTTCGCAACCAACGGCCAGGCGGCGGCGGGGCGTTCCGGGCCGACTGCCGCCATGCTATCTTGTCTGGTTGATCGTTTCACATTCGGGAGCGCCACCGTGTCAGAGACGCCGACCAGAACCATCCATCAGTTCCAGACCGAGGCCCGGCAACTGCTCGACCTGATGATCCACTCCTTGTACTCGAACAAGGAGATCTTCCTGCGCGAGCTGATCTCGAACGCCTCGGATGCCTGCGACAAGCTGCGCTTCGAGGCCCTCACCGACGCCGCCCTGCTCGACGACGACCCGGAGCTGGCGCTCCGCATCGACTTCGACGCCGAGGCCCGCACCATCACGGTCGCCGACAACGGCGTCGGGATGTCGCACGAGGAGGTGATCGCCAACATCGGGACCATCGCCAAGTCGGGCACGCGCGAGTTCGTCGAGCAACTGACCGGCGACCAGGCGCAGGACGCCCGGCTCATCGGCCAGTTCGGCGTGGGCTTCTACTCGTCGTTCATCGTGGCCGACCGCGTCACCCTGACCACGCGGCGGGCCGGGCTGGCGGCCGACGACGCCGTCCGCTGGGAGAGCGGGGGCGAGGGCGAGTACTCCATCGCGCCGGCTTCGAAGCCGGCGCGGGGCACCGAGGTCACGCTGCATCTCCGCGGCGGCGAGGACGAGCTGCTGTCGGGGACGCGCCTGCGCGCCATCCTGCGCAAGTACTCGGACCACATCACGCTCCCCATCCTGATGCGGAAGGAGGAGGTGCCCGGCAAGCAGATGGACACCGGGGACGTCGAGACCACCGAGCAGGTGAACCAGGCGTCCGCCCTCTGGTCCCGGCCCCGGTCGGAGATCACCGGCGAGCAGTACGACGAGTTCTACAAGCACGTCGCGCACGACTTCGAACCACCGCTCGCGCACCTGCACGCGCGGGTCGAGGGACGCCAGGAGTACACGTTGCTGCTCTACGTGCCGCGGCACGCGCCGTTCGACATCTGGGACCGCGAGCGGCGCCACGGCGTCAAGCTCTACGTCCGGCGCGTGTTCATCATGGACGGCGCGAAGGAGCTGATGCCGGGCTACCTGCGCTTCGTCCGGGGCCTGATCGACTCGAACGATCTGCCGCTCAACATCTCCCGCGAGATCCTCCAGGAGTCGCGCGACGTCGAGGCCATTCGCAACGCGGCCGTCAAGCGCGTCCTCGGTCTGCTCGAGGAAACGGCGGAGAAGCAGCCGGACAGGTACGCCGACTTCTGGCGTGAGTTCGGCCGGGTCGTCAAGGAAGGCGTCGGCGAGGACCAGGCCAACCGGGAGCGGATCGCGGGGTTGCTCCGCTTCGCGTCGACGCACCGCAACACGGGCGACCAGACCGTTTCGCTCGCCGACTACGTCACGCGCATGAAGGACGGGCAGGAGAAGATCTACTACGTCACCGCCGACAGCTTGGCGGCCGCGCAGCACAGCCCCCATCTGGAGGTCTTCCGCGAGAAGGGCATCGAGGTCCTGCTGCTCCACGACCGGGTCGACGAATGGGTGATCGCGCACCTCGACGCGTTCGACGGCAAGCCGCTGCAATCCGTGGCGCAGGGCGACCTCGACCTCGGCCGGCTCGCCGGCAGCGAGGCCGATGCCAATCGGCAGAAGGAGACCGAGGACGAGCTGAAGCCGGTCGTCGAGCGGGTACGGAAGGCGCTCGGCTCGAAGGCGTCCGACGTGCGGGTCACGCACCGGCTCACCGAGTCGCCGGCCTGCCTCGTATCCGCGGAGGACGGCATGAGCGCCAACCTGCAGCGCGTCCTGCGGGCCACCGGCCAGGCGGTGCCGGACGTGCCGCTCGTGCTCGAGCTCAACCCGACCCACCCGATCGTCACCCGCCTGAAGGACGAGACGGACGAGGCGCGCTTCAAGGACTGGAGCCACATCCTGTTCGATCAGGCCATGCTCGCCGAGGGCGGCCAGCTCGGCGATCCGGCCGGCTTCGTCAAGCGGTTGAACGAGCTGATGCTGGCGCTGGCGGGGGCGCCGAAGTCGCGGATCTGGACGCCGGGCGGCGAGTAGCCGCTACCGCCGAGGCGTGCCTTGGCGCGGCGTCAGTCGCGGCCGTCGCGGATCCGGGCTATCTTGCGGTCGCGGTCCGTGGCGAAGCGCCCGAGGTCGCGGCGGTGGTTCGCGTCGAGCTCCTGGCGCGCGGCGGGCTCCATCGTGGCGGCCAGCGCCGACTCGTGGAGGATCCTGCTCTCGGCGACCTGCGCCTCGTAGGCGCGCCGCACCTCGGCGATCGCCTCGCGCTGCGCGTCGGTCAGCGCGACCGTCTCGACGCCGGCCGCCTCGTCCTGCCGCCTGAGCTTCTCCATCGCCAGCTCGAAGGCGCTCTTGGGGGCTCCATCTGCCACGATCGACTCCTGACCAAAGCGTCATGATACCTTGCCCGTGCGGTCGATATTGACTAGATTAGTCTAGAAATAGCGACCTGAACGACCATACCGAGGATGCATACCACGACGGTCTCTCGCCTCAAGACGTCCTTGAGCGCCTACCTGCGACGGGTCAAGGCCGGTGAAGAAGTCGTCATCACCGAGCATGGCCGTCCCATTGCTCGACTGCTCCCTCTCACCAGCCCCGAGTCCGTGCCCGAGCACGTGAAAGATCTGGAAGCCAGGGGCCTGCTGAAGCGCGGGCCGAAGCGGCTGCCTTCCGATTTCTGGGACTTGCCGCGACCCGCGGACCCGCGCGGCGCAACACGCGCCGCGGTTGCACGCGAGCGCGAGGAGAGCTGGTGAAGTTCTGGGATACGTCGGCCGTCGTCCCGGTCTGCGTGGAGGAGGACAACTCGACCTCCGTACGAGAGATTCTGGTCGCGGACGAGTCCGTAGTCGTGTGGTGGGGCACTAGAACGGAGTGTGTCTCGGCCCTGGCGCGTCGGACGCGAGAGGGCGGTCTGACCCGCACCGACGAGCGTGCTGCCCGCCAGGTACTTCATGTCTTGTCGCAGTCCTGGATGGAAATGCAACCCAGCGACGCGGTCCGGAGCATGGCCGAGCGGCTGCTGGCTGTCCATCCGCTACGGGCCGCGGATGCGCTCCAGCTCGCCGCCGCGATTCTGTGGTGCGGCCAGCACCCGGCAGGACAGGACTTCGTCACGTTCGATGAGCGCCTGCGCGACGCCAGCTATCGAGAGGGCTTCACGGTGCTCCCCGAGGCATGCTGAAACGATGAGCGACATCCCGCCTCGAACAGGCGACCTCCGCTATCCCATCGGGCCGTTCGTGGCCCCGGAAACGATCGCACCGGCGCAGGTGCAAGCCTGGATCGACGACATCGCGGCCCTGCCGGCCGACCTGCAGCGCGCGGTCGCACGGCTCGACGACGCCCGGCTCGACACCGCCTATCGCCCCGGCGGATGGACGGCCCGGCAGGTCGTCCATCACCTGGCCGACAGCCACATGAACAGCCTCGTCCGGTTCAAGTGGGCGCTCACCGAGGACAGGCCCCTCATCAAGGCCTACGACGAGAACGGCTGGGCGGCGCTGCCGGACTGCCGCGGCCCGATCGGCTATTCGCTCGATCTGCTCGCCGCCCTGCACGCACGCTGGGTGGACCTGTTGCGCAGCCTGAGTTGGACGCAACTGCAGCGGGAGTTCGTGCACCCGGAATCAGGCGCCGCCACGCTGGCCTTCACCGTGGGCAGCTACGCCTGGCACGGCCGGCACCATCTCGCCCACATCGAGCGGTTGATCGAACGTGAGGGCTGGCGCTGAACGGCCGACGCAAGCCGACCGGGCGACACACCGGCCGCGTCAGAGCAGCGCGACGATTGCCGCGGCGAAGGCCCGGAGGTCGCCCAGATCTTCCCGGAGCACGGCATGCACCTGCCGGTAGTCGATCTTCCAGTAGACGTGCACGAGCAGGTTGCGGAACCGCGCCATGCGCTGCAGCCGCTCCGTCAGGTCGGGCGGAATGATGCCTGCCTCGCCCAGTGCGGCGAAGCAGTCGGCGTAATCCTCCGGCGTCCGGCGCAGGCGGCGCGCGGTGACGTGGTAGCAGAGTGCGAGGGCCGCCTCGATTGCCACCAGCAGGCGATAGCAGGCGATGTCCAGCCCGTCCTGGTCCGCGAGGAAGTCGGCAGGCTGTCGCGCGGCGAGCGCCTCGAGACGCTGCACGGATTCCTCGATCTCGGCGCACCGCGAACGGACGAGGTCGGGGTTCAGCGTCACCCGCCAAACGCCTCGACCGTGGCGCGGCGCAGCAGCGGCTCGCCGTCCAGGTACTCCCGCGCCGTCCGTTCCATGAGGTCGGCCATCCGCTCGTCCGCGCGGCAGATCAGCGGGCGGCCCGTGCGGAAGACGTGAAACAGAAAGGCGACCGGCGCGTCGTTCAGCACGCGCACGTCGACCGGGAAGCGGGCCGCACGGCCGAGGTGCAGCGCAAGCTCGACGCCCCGGTACGGTCGCCCGCCCGCCGCGGGGAGCAGATGAACGCCGACGTCGACGTCATGGAACGCGCCGCAGGCGAGAAACGAGCCGTGGAGCCAGGCGAACTCGACGTCGGGCTCGGTCTCGAGCGCTGTCGCGAGCGCTCGCATGGCGCGCTCGCGCTCCCCGGCCTCCGCACGATACAGGCGCATGGTGTCCATGCTACCCGACGGCGGGGCGCGGGGCGCCCGTCCCGCCGACGGCGCCCGTTTCGCGCGCCTGGATCTCGCTCCCGCCGAACCGCGCCCGCCGACTACCGCGGATACCAGTCGCCGTCGCGGACCGTGATCGGCTCGCCGTCGAGCGCCTCCCGCAGCGCCGCGATCGTGCCGGCGATCTCCTCGACGTTGTCGGGCCGGGGCTGCTCCCGATCGCCGAACCAGCGCGCCGTGGCGTTGTCGTAGTGGATGAGGTAGACGACCTCCGGCCCGAACGTCTTGACGCACTCGGCCACCGGTCGGGGACGCATGCGGTCGAGCGGCAGGTTCATCGGCATGAACGCCACGGTGATGTTCTCGAGCGCCTGGATCTCGGGAACGCACTCGCCCACCCCCGAGAAGAACAGCCGCTGCCCGCCCAGCGTGATGACGTAGCCGTTCGCCTCGCCGGGCGGGTGCCACGGCTGCCCGGGCGTCATGTCGTAGGCGGGAACGGCTTCGACGGGAACGCCCGCGAAGACGCCCTGCTCACCGTTCGCGAGGACCTCGCCGTCACCGAAGCGCGCGTGGGCCGCCGCGGTCAGCACGACCGGCGCGCCCGGCTTGCGCAGGTGCGCGATCGCCTCCGGATCGAGGTGATGCCCCGGATCGTCGGTCACCAGGATGAGGTCGGCCGGCTTGGCCTCGGCGAGGTCGCCGGCGCTCCACGGATCGATGTGCACGACGGTGCCGGCATGCTCGATCTGCACGCTCGAATGCAGGATCGGCGTGATGATGATGTCGCCGCCCTCGGCCGCAATCCGGTCCGACGATTGCGCCGACAGCGGCGTGGAGCCGAGCAGGAGCCACGCGACGAACGCCGTGACAGTCAGCAGTCTCATAAGGGCATGGATTGTAGCAACCATCCGGCGGTCGCAGAAGTTCGTGGCCGCCGGATCACGCTGGCCGCCCGGTGCGGGCCAGCCGGCGCGCGTCCTCGACGTAGTACGCGAAGGCTTCGCGCACCCGCGTCAGGAAGCGCTTCAGCCTCTCCCGATCGTCCGGGTCCGGCAGAACCTGGGATACCTTGAAGGGCGGCTTGATGATGGCGGCGCAGACGGTCGAGTGGATGCGCCGGTCGAAGTTGGCAACGGCAATCGGCACGATCCACGGCTCGGGCTGCATGCTCGCGGCGAGGCGGAACGCGCCCGGCTTGAACGCTCCGGGCGAGTCCTCGGTCCAGTAGCTGGTCCCTTCGGGGCTGAGAATGAGGTTCGTGCCGTCCCGCAGGTACCGGCCTGCGGTCTCGAAGAACTCGCTGCGCCGGCTCTGGCGCTGCTGCTCCGTCTCCTCCAGCCGATCGGACTCGTGCGTGTAGACCGCGATGTGGCCCAGCCGGTCGTAGTACGCCTGATGCCCGTACTCGGTGCCGCGGCTGTGGCGCACGACGCGGATGCCGCTGTCGCCGTAGCGCCGGTCCAGGATCATGGCGCTGACGAAATGGGAATCGAGCGTCAGCTGGAAGTTGTTGGGCAGCGTGTTGTACTCGTGGTTCTTGAGGTGGTTGAAGATGAAGATGTGCCCCGGCGTGGCGGGCAGATGGCGCTCGCCCTCGATGACGTGCCGCACCCGGCCGAACGCCGCGCGGAAACCGCGCGCGCAGAGCTTGCGCACGTCGCGCGGGGGCATCTCCGGCGGCGCCGTGACCACGGCGTGATAGACCTGCCGGAGGGCCTCGAAGAACTCGTGCTCGCGCTTCACCTCGCCGAGCAGGTCCTGGCAGAGCTGGGCCAGCGAGCGCTCCAGCGCGTCGGGGCTGTCCACCATCCGGTCGAGCAGCGCGAAGGCGTCGCCGAGCGTCAGATGACTGTCGAGCAGGTGCGGCAGCCGATGGATGAGGGAGTTGACGCTGAGCTGCGTGCAGCTCTGCTCGAGCAGGTTGCGAATCGCCAGCCGCTCCTGCGCGAAGCGCCGCGAGATGAAGACCGCGCGGGCGGCCCGCAGGTGGCCGGCCACCAGCCACAGCAGGCGCCGGACCAGCGACAGCGCCAGCCGGGGGGAGCGTTCCAGCGCCGCCTGGATCCGCGCCGGGTCGATGCGGTACAGCGTGCAGTCGCGCATCGCCTGCACCGACGTCTGGCTCGACTCGATGCACGCGATGCCGGCCAGCGCCACCACGGACCCGGGGTTCGAGAGCGTCCGCAGCGCGAACGCCTCCTTCATGCCGGCAGGGCGGTAGTTGAGCGCCACGCGGCCCGTCGCCAGCACCCACAGCCCGGAGTCGCGGCTCCCCTGCTCGACGATGGGCTCGCCCCGGCAGAAGTAGCGGCTCTCGACCGCCTCGGCGAACAGGCGCAACTGCGACTCCTCGAAGACCTCGAAGAACGCCGAGCTGCGGAACAGCTCCATGACGGGCGGCGGCGCGCGATTGTAGGTCTCCTCCTCCCCCTTGGCGTCGAGCGCCTGCCCGAAGTTCACGGGCGTCCGCGAGTGGCGCACGATGCGCGCGCGCCGCTCGGCGAGCACGTCGAGACAGCGGCGGAGGACCAGCTCGAGAAAGCCCGCACCCAGCGCCGGGTCGGCGGCGAAGAGCGCCGCCAGCGCCCGGTGGCTGAGCCGCAACGCGCGGCAGTCGGTCTTGCAGAGCACGGTCGTCGAGTAGCGCCGCGGTTCGAGAAAGCCCGACCAGCCCACCGGCGTCCAGGCCGCCCCGCTCTGGCCGACATCGATATCCTCGTTGCCCTCCTCGATGCGGTTGCGGAAGTGCACCGTGCCCTCGGCCACGAGAAACAGGTGGGATGCCGGGGCGAACTGGCGCGCGAGGACGTGCCCGGCCTCGCACCGTTGCGCCTCGGCCAGCTCCGCCAGCCGCTCCCACGCGAGCGCCCGGCCCCCTCCCACCCGCGCGGTGGCGGCGGAGGCATGGGCGATAAACTCTTCCCTCGTGGCATCCATGGGTCAGCCCGACTCTACAACGGTGCGCGCCGCCCGCCCACCCCTCACGCGGCCCGACGACTTCTTCGCGTTCTGGTCCGGGACGCGGGACGCGCTTGCGCGGACGCCCGCCACCCCGCGCTTCGGCATCCCGGTGACGTCACCCGAGGGCGCCCGCGTGCTGCCGGTCCGCTTCGCGTCGCTGGGCGGCTGCGACATCCAGGGGTTCCTGGTCACGCCCGACGCCGCCGCCCGCGACAGCGCGCGGGCCGGGCGCCGGGCGCTCGTCGTCACCACGCACGGCTACAACTCGCAGTGCAATCCGGTGCTCGAGGCGCGCCACGCCGCGGCCTGCGGGGCCGACCTGCTCTGCTTCGACGTCCGCGGGTTCGGTCTGTCCCGCGGCGGCTGCGCGATCGATCCCCGCGGCTACGTGCTCACCGGCCTCGCCGACCCGCGCACGTCGATCCTCCGCGGCGCGGTGTGCGACTTCGTGCGCGCTGCGGAGGTCGCCCGGCTGCTGCACGCGGGCGGCGGCGGAACCGTGTTCCACGGGCGCAGCTTCGGCGGCTCGCTGGCGCTCATGGCGCAGGTCGTGTCCGGCGCGGCCGACTATCTCGCGGTGGCCGTTCCCACGTTCGGCTGGGCCGCCGGCCGGCGGCGGCTGGCCCGGGCCGGATCAGGGCAGGAGATCAACGACCACCTCGCCCGGCATCCCTCGGAAGAGGGCGCGGTCATGCGCACCCTCGCCTACTTCGACACCGTCAACTTCGCCGACCGCGTCGGCTGCCGTGCGCTGGTCGGCGTCGGGCTGCACGACGAGGTGGTGCCGCCCGCCACGGTCTACGCCATCGCCAACCACATGGTGCCGCGGCCCGAGGTCATGGAGCTGCCGGTGAGCCACACCGAGGACGTGGAGGAACGCCACTGGGTGCAGTTCGACAGCCGCTGGACGGCCGCGGTGGCGGCAGGGCTGGCCGGCGGCGCCTGACCGGCCCCGGCGCCCGGCGGGACCGCTCCCCCCCGCGTCCTACTCCGCGCCGAGCCACTCGAGAATCGCGGGCGTGACGATCTCGGGCGCCTGCGTGTGCGGGCCATGCCCGATGCCGGGCAGGACCATGAGCGTCAGCGGCGCGTCGACCCAGCGCCACGTGTCGTTGAGGGTCCCGGACAGGAACGGCCGGCTGTCCCTGCCGTAGACGAGCAGCGTCGGCGCCTGGACCGCCGGGAACTCGCCGATGCGGAAGCCGAAACCCTCGGTCTCGAGCGTGAACGGCGGCCGCGGCCAGTTGGCCTTGTAGAAGTTCGCGACCGACTCGACGTCCAGACGGTCGTACGCGGCCGCACGCAGCTCGGCCAGCTCGGGCGTGTCGCCCGGCCGGGCTGGCGCGCTGCGTATCCGCTCGCCGTACGCGGTGGGGGCGTCCGGGTTCTCCTGCATCCCGCGCTGGAACATGCTCGCCTGCTGCTGATCCGGATTGGAGGCCAGCTCGCGGATCAGGCCGGCGGGGTGGATCGTGCCGATCGAGACCAGGCGCTCGGTCTTCTCGGGATGGGTCATGGCGAAGTGCCAGGCGTAGAAGCCGCCGCTGTCCTGGCCGACGACGATCGCCGTCTCCTCGCCGAAGTGGTCGATGATCGCGGCGATGTCGCCGGAGATCTTCGCCATCGTGTAGTGCTCGACGCCCTGCGGCTTGCCGCTCTCGTCGGTGCCGCGCGTCGACATGACCGCCACCCGGTAGTGCTCCGACAGGGCGACGAACTGGTGGCGCCAGTCGAACCACGGGCCGCTGATGCTGTGGACGAAGACGACGAGCGGCCCCTCGCCGGCCGTGTGGAAGGCGATCTCGACGCCGTCCGAGTCGACCCTGCCCTCGGTGGCCGTGACCGCCACCCCCCGCCAGTCGGTCACGGTCACGTTGGCGAGCGCCGCCGCGGGCGCGAGAACGATAACGACAATCAGCAGCCGGCACAGCATCCTCATGACATCTCCCTTCGCGCGGAATCTCCGGGCTTTCCTTCGCCGTCAGTCCCGCGTCGTCAGTCTAGCAGGCCGCCGGCCGGACGGCGGGCCGCCTTGCCCCCCGTGCCCCGCGTCGGTGCTCCGGATGGCCGGCCTGCTCGCGTCCCCTTCGGTGAGCCCTCGGGGCGCCCGATCGTGCCATGATGTAGCGGGTCCCCGGAGCCGCACCCTGCGCCATACCAAGATCGTCGCCACCCTCGGACCAGCCTGCTCGTCCGACGCCGCGGTGGACGCCCTGCTGGCGGCCGGCGTCGACGTGTTCCGCGTCAACTCGTCCCACGGCGCGCGCGGCGACCGGCGCCGCATGGTGGAGCAGGTCCGGCGCCGCGCCGCCCGGGCCGGCCGCATCGTGGCGGTGCTGCAGGACCTCGCGGGTCCCAAGATCCGCATCGGCCCGCTGGCCGATCCGGACGGCGTGCAGCTCGAGGCGGGCGCGCGGCTGCGCATCGCGGTAGGCGAGTTCCCGGGTGACGCGGAGCGGGTGTCGACCACCTGCGCCCCGCTCGCGGCGGCGGTGCGCGGCGGCGAGCCGCTGCTGCTCGACGACGGACGGATCGCCCTGCGGGTGGTCGGCAGCGACGGCGGCGAGATCGTCGCGGAGGTGGAGCACGGCGGCCTGCTCACCCCCCGCAAGGGCATCAACGTGCCCGGCGTCGACCTGCCGCTCTCGGCCGTGACCGCCGCCGACATGGAGGAAATCGAGGCGGCGGCGGCGCTCGGGGTCGACTACCTCGGGGTCAGCTTCGTCCAGAACGGCGACGACTTGCGGAAGGCGCGGGCCGTGGCGTACGGGCACGGCGCGGACCGGGTGGGCCTGGTGGCGAAGATCGAGCGGCCCCAGGCGCTCGACCACTTCGACGACATTCTCGCCGCTTCCGACGCCGTGATGGTGGCGCGCGGCGACCTCGGCCTGGAGATTCCGCTCGAGCGCGTGCCGCGCGTCCAGAAGGATCTGACGCGCCGCGCGCGCGACGCCGGCGTGCCGGTGATCGTGGCGACCCAGGTGCTCGATACCATGCGGCACGCGCCGCGACCCACCCGGGCGGAGGTGAGCGACGCGGCCAACGCCGTGGACGACGGCGTGGACGCCATCATGCTCGCGGGCGAGACGGCGGCGGGCGAGTATCCGGTGCTCGCGGTGGAGACGCTCGACGCGGTGCTGCGGGATGCCGAATCGGCGGCCCCGGACCGCGTCATCCCGGGCGACATCGGCGACCGGCACGATCGCGCGCTGTGCGACGCGGCGGTGACGCTCGCCGCCACCGCCGCCGCGGCGGCCATCGTGGCGGTCACCGGGAGCGGCACGACGGCGCGCCGGATCGCGGCGCTGCGGCCGCCCCTCCCGGTCTACGGCGTCACCGCGGACGACGCTGTCGCCCGCCAACTGGCGCTCTACCGCAGCGTGGTGCCCCTCGTGGTGCCGGCCGAGCGGCTCGCGGTGGGCCAGCTCAAGCCGGAGCTCGCCCGCCGCGGAATCGTCCGCGCCGGCGACGCCGTGGTGATCGCCCGCGTGCACTCGGACCTCGACAGGGAGAACGCGAACTTCGTCGAGCTCCAGCGGTTCTGAGCGGATGGAGCAGTCGCTCGTTCCGATCTCCTACCACGAGAACTGTTTCTGAACCCGCCAGCCGTCTCGTTCGACGGTGAATGCCGGTGCCGACGGCCAGAGCGCCACGACCAGACCGCCGCCGATCGCGCCGATTCCCGTCCAGAGCATCCCGGGCCGCGCGAGCCGGATGTCGATGGGCGTGTGTTCCGTATGGGCGCGACCGTCGCCGTAGTACGTCGTGCAGTAGTCGGAAGTACCGTAGTAGAAGCCATGGTCGATTGTCGTCCGATACTGGCCGGGACCGTCGCAGTCACGGCGGTAGTTGAACGCGAGCGCCGTCATGGCTCCTCCTGCGGCAACGGTCCACCAGCCGATCGCTTTCCGAGACTGCGCCTCAGCGGGGCGAACTGCTCCGCCGAGGCTGAGCACGACGACTCCGATCGTGATCCATTTCACGACTGGTCCCCGATCTTCTTCCGCATCGTCTCGAAGAATCGCGACCCACGCGCGGAACCCCGGATTGTACACCGCGTACTACTGCGGTTTGGCACCGGGCGGCCGGCCGGCGGCGGCCCGCTATACTCCGGTCATGGCGCTGCCCGACGTGCTCGTGCAACGGCTGCGGGCGGTCGCCGAGAAACGGCCCGCCGTTGCGGCGCTCTACGCGTTCGGCTCGCGCGTCGACGGGGCGGCGCGACCGGACTCCGATCTCGATCTTGGTGTTCTCTACACGTCGCCGCAACCGCTGGAGGTGACCGTCGTCCTCGAAGAGGCGCTGCACCGCGCAACCGGCATGGCAGTCGACCTGAGCGACGTTTCGCGGGCGGGAGCCTTCCTCGCGCTTGCCATCGTCCGCGGCGAGCGGCTCTTCGCACGCGCGCCGACTGCCGCGGACCACTTCGAGCTGTACGTGCTGCGCCGGGCCGGCGACCTGCTGCCGTTCGAGCGCGAGCGCCGGGCCATGCTGCTCGCGCCGAAGCCATGACGCCGGGACCAATCAACCGCGCCGTCGTCGCCGACAAGACCGCCCTGATCCGCCGGCTGCTCGACGCCGCACGCACGCTTCCGCTGGAAGACCTGGACGCCTTCACGGCCGATCCCAGGATGGTCGCAGCCGGTGAGTCGTATCTGCGCCGCGCGCTCGAGGCGCTGCTGGACCTCGCCCGCCACGTCCTGGCCAAGGGATTCGCGCGGGGGCCGGCGGAGTATGCAGAAGTGGCGCGGCAGCTCGGCGAGGTCGGCGTCGTCACGGGGCAGCAGAGTCAGCGCCTCGTGCTCATGGCCCGCTACCGCAACCGGCTCGTGCACGTCTACCACCAGGTGACCGACGCGGAGCTGTATGAGTTGCTGACGCAGCGGTTGCGCGATATCGAGGAGATGCTCGGCGCGATCGCGATCTGGATGGCCCGTCATCCCGACCGCTGCGGCGACGGCGAGTAATCACGCCGTTCGGGTCGCGAGGGATCGACGATCGTCAGTGCTACACTTGACGCTCCCCGCCGCGCGCCGCGCTGGAACAGGAGGAAGCATGGGCAGGTGGCCACGTCGTCTCGCGCACCTCACCCGCCGGGAAGCCCTCGGCATGCTGGGTGCGGGCGCCGGTCTCGCCCTGACCGCCGGACCCGGCCGCGCGGCGCCGGCGCAGCAGGCCGCCACCGACATCGCCTTCCCCCCAGGCGCCGTCATCCGCACCATCCTCGAGGACCTCGCGCCGGAAGCGCTCGGGGGCGGCTCCACGCTGTTCCACGAGCACCTGGATCTGTTTCAGAACTACAGCAGCCCGCCGGTGGAGCGCGACCCCGCGGCGGGGCCGCTGACCGACGAGGAGGCCGAGACTTTCGTGGCTCTGGTGGCCGACGAGCTGCGCATGGCGGCCGCCGACGGCATGAGCTGCATCGTCGATGCGGGCATCCTCCGCCGGTCGGAGCGGGAGCTCGAGTTCCTGCGCCAGATGTCGCTGCGATCCGGCGTGCCGGTCGTGGTGGCCGGCGCCTACTGGCGGGCGCCCTTCCCGGACGAGGTGGCCGGGAAGGGCGTGGACGAGCTCACCGAGCACTTCATCGCCGACGCGCTGGCGCAGAACTGGGGGGCGTTCGGCGAGGTGGGCACCTCGATGGAGATGCTGGACGTCGAGCGGACCTTCCTGCAGGCCGTCAGCCGGGCCCACCAGGCCACCAACCTGCCGATCTTCACGCACACGGAGCACGAGGGCTGCCGGCCGTGCGGTCTCGAGCAGCTCGACGTGCTCGAGGCCGAGAACGTCGACCTCGGCCGCGTCTGCGTCGGGCACCTGTCGGACGTCACCGCCGAGCAGGACCCGGGCTGGACGTCGCACCTGGAAATCGGCCGGCGGGGCGCCTACCTGGGGTTCGACACGGTGGGCCGGGCGCTGCGCCTGGAGACGTCGCCGGACATCCCGGAGGCCGACAAGGTGCGGATGGTGCTGAACGTGCTCGAGGCAGGCTACGAGGATCAGGTGCTGCTGGCGTCCGACTTCGCCGCCTCCCGCGACCTCAAGTCGAACTGGGGCAACGGCTTCGCCACCGCCATCGTGCAGTTCGTGCCGAAGCTGCGTCACGCGGGCGTGGACGACGCCACGCTGCACAAGATTACGGTCGACAATCCCCGGCGCTTTCTCGCATTCGTGCCGCAGGAGGCCTAGTCATGCCGCTGAGAGACTGGATGGTTGCGCTGCTGGTCGTCGCGTTCATCGCCGCGCTCGCCCCGGCCGCCGGGGCGCAGCAGGCGCTGCCGGATCCGCCGCGGGCCGACCGGCAGCCCATGGGCCTCGCGGCGCCGCGGATTGCGCCGCTGCCCGCGGCGGAGTGGACCGACGAGCACCGCCGTCTGGCGGAGCAGTACGCCGGCGACGGGCGGGCGGACAACCAGCTCCACACGCTGCTCAACGTGCCGGCCATCGTGGAAGGGCTGATGCCGGTCACCGTCTACCTCAGCGAGGAGTCGACGATCCCGGCCCGTCACCGCTCGCTCCTGATCCTGCGCGCGGCCTGGCTGTGCGGCAACCAGCCGCTGTGGGCCACGCACGCGGCGCGCGCCCGCGACGGCGGCCTGACGGACGCGGAGATCCGCCGCGTCGCCCAGGGACCGGACGCGGACGGGTGGGACCCGTTCGAGCGGACGCTCCTGCAGATGGCCGACCAGCTCTACCTGAACTCGTCGGTGACCGACGCCACCTGGAACGCCCTCGCCGCGCAGTACGAAGAGCCCAACCTGATCGACGCCGTCGAGACGGTGAACCACTTCACCGTGCTCTCGATGATCTACAACTCGTACGGCATCCAGCCCGACGACGACACGCCCGACCGCCTGCCCGCGGACGTGCCGTACCGCATCTCGGTGCCGGACCGCGAGCCGCCGCTGACCGTGGCGCGCTTCGAGCCGCTCGACGGGCCGGGCATCGCCGTGTCGCGCACGTTCGCGCGGCATCCCCCGCTGGCCCAGCCGCGCGGCCGGCGCGCCAACTACATCAACCGCGTGTCGCCGCTGACGCCGCACGACCGGGAGATTCTCATCCTCCGCATCGGGTGGGACTGCCAGGCGGTCTACGAGTGGGCCAAGCACGTCGGCACGGTCGGGCGGGCGCGCGACCACGGGGTGGACCCCGAGGCCGTGGCCAAGGGACCCGACGACCCGGGGGCGGACCCGTTTGACGCCACGCTCCTGCGCGTGGTCGACGAGTTGTACCAGAACGCGATCGTATCCGACGAGACGTGGAACGCGCTGACCGCCGGGTACGACACCGTCGAGGCGATGAGCGCGGTGTACACACCGAGCTCGTACCGGGCGACGTCGATGTCGCTCAATACGTACGGCGTGCAACTGGAGCCGGGCGACGAGGGGTTTCCGGACGTCCCCTTGCGGTGACGTCCGGCCGGGGTGACCGACGGGGCGCGCCAGGAGTCTGCGCCGTAGAACGGTGCAGACTCCTGGGAGGGTTGGTTGGGCGCCACGCGGAGCCGTCAGGCGACGCGTGGCGGGCTAGAGCCTGATCACGTTCTCGGCGGCGGGACCCTTCCCGCCCTCGACGACCTCGAACTCCACCCGCTGTCCCTCGGTCAGGCTCTTGAAGCCGTCGCCCTGAATGGCGGAATAGTGGACGAAGACGTCCTTCTCGCCGTCGTCACGGGTGAGAAAGCCGAAGCCCTTGCTGTCGTTGAACCACTTGACCGTGCCGGTGACTGCCATTGACCGTACTCCTGCAGCTTGAATCGTCGGAGTCCGGTCCTGCCGTACGCCGACTACAACCATGCGCGATGTTGACGCGCGTTCGGCACCCGTACGCGGTGCCATGTTCATCGTTCGCAAACGCGAGAATGGACGAGCCGGCGCCCGTTGTCAAGTTTCGGAGCGTCGACCGCGCAGGCGGAGCGGCAGGATTTCACCGCGGACCGCTGGTCATCGATCCGCTTCCGGGTCAGTCCGGCAACCGGAGGACGATCAGCCCCGGCACGTCGCCGCCGACGGTCACCGCGATGTGCTGCCGGCCGTCGAGCAGGTAGGTCATCGGGGCGCCGAGCGCGCCGGCCGGCAGGTCGAGCGAGGCAAGCTCGGCCCCGCTCAGCTTGTCGTAGGCCACCAGCCGCGGCCCGTTGTTGCCGCCGCCCGTCGTCAGCGCGTGCACCAGCAGCGTCTTCGTCAGCAGCGGGCCGCTGCGGCTGGCGTCGCCGCCCACCGGCGGCAGGTCGAGGTCGCGCAGCATCGGATGGTTGCGGATCCGGTCGCCGCTGCCGGTCGGAATCATCCACGCGTGCTCGCCGGTGTTCATGTCGATCGCCGTCATGCGCGTGTAGGGCGGCTTCCAGAGCGGCAGCCCCCGCGGCATCACCGGACCGGCCGTGGTGGAACGCCGGATGTACCGCAGTGTCGCCGGCTCGTGCGGCTCCGGCTCGGTGAGCTGAATCGTCGAGTGGCCGTTGGTCGACGGCACGTACAGGTAGCCGGTCTCGGGATCGACGGCCGCCCCCGACCAGCTCGCGCCGCCTGCGACGGGCGGCCGCATGATGGTCCCCCGCAGCGTCTGCGGCGTGTAGAGCGGCCCCAGCCGGAAGCCCTCGACCGCCTCGACCGCCATCTGCCGGATCTCTGGCGTGAAGTCGACCAGATCGTCGATCGACGTGCCCTGGTACTCGAACGGAGCCGGCCTCGTCGGGAAGGGCTGGGTCGGCGACATGACCTCGCCCTCCAGGTCGGTGTCGGTCGCGACCGGGCGTTCCTCGATCGGCCACACCGGCTCGCCGGTGACGCGGTCGAAGACGTAGACGAACCCCTGCTTGCTGACCTGCGCCACCGCCTTGATCTCGCGTCCGTCGACGGTGATGTCGAGCAGGTTGGGCGCCGCCGGCAGGTCGTAGTCCCAGAGGCCGTGGTGAATCATCTGGAAGTGCCACTGGCGCTGGCCGGTCTCGACGTCCACCGCCACCAGGCTCTCGGCGAACAGGTTGTCGCCGAGCCGGTGCCCGCCGTAGTAGTCGTTGGTCGGCGTCCCGATGGGAAGGAACACCCAGCCCAGCTCCTCGTCGCCGCTCATCATCGACCAGATGTTGGTGTTGCCGCTATAGCGCCACGACTCGTTCAGCCAGGTGTCCGAGCCGTACTCGTCGGCGCTCTGCGGCACGGTGTGGAAGTCCCACTTGTGCTGCCCCGTCCGCACGTCGAAGGCGCGGGCCCAGCCGGGCGTCGCCTCCCGGGTGATCGTCCGGTCGTTGATGGTCGAGCCGATGATGATGGTGTCGCGGACGACGATCGGCGGCGACTGCGACGAGAGCGTCAGCAGATTCAGGATGTCGCGCCGGCCGCGCTCGGAGCGCGGGACCCCGGCGGTGAGATCCACGCGGCCGTTGTCGCCGAAGCCGGGGTCCGGCAGCCCGGTCTTCGCATCCACCGCGACGAGGTAGCCGTCGCCGGTGCCCCACACGATGCGCGCCTCGCCGTCCCGCTCCCAGTACGCCACCCCGCGATGGCGCCAGCCCGCGATGGCCGGCGTCCCCGACTCGTACGCGCGCGGATCGTGCACCCACAGCGTCTCGCCGCTGCGCGCGTCGATGGCGGCTGCCCGGTACAGCGGCGTGCTGAGGTACAGGACGCCGTCGACCATGAGGGGCGTCGCCACCAGCGCGCTGATTGTCGGGCGCGAAACGGTCCGCGTCTGCCCGTCCCAGGCCGTCCAGAGATCGGGCTCCTGCTCCTGCAGGATGTCGAACAGCCTGTCCGCGGCGATCAGGGAATCGCCGGCCGGGGTCGAGTGGACGAGGTGGGAGTCGACCGACCGCCAGTGCCACAGCACCTCGAGATCGGCGAAGTTCTCGGCCGTGATCTGGTCGAGCGGCGAGTACTTCGTGCTCCCGGCGTCCCCGGCGTAGCTGCGCCACTCGCCGCTCGCCGGCGCGCCGTACTGCGCCTCCGCCGGGCCTGCAGCCAGACCTGCCGACGCCGCGACCACCGCCGCCAGTGCACCAATCCATCGCATAGTCATGACCTCGGTTACCCCCGGGACGCGGTCTCATTCTAATATGACCGGGCCATGGCCACATCCCGTTCGATCGTCACGAAGACCCTGCTCGGACTGTTCGTCCTCGGCCTCCTGTCGGTACTGTTCATGCGCACGCTGCGCGACACGAACGCCGCGCCGTACCTGATGCGCCCGGAGCACGTGACGGGCTGGCAGGTCACGTTGGCCCCGGCCCCGGGTCCGGACGGCCCGCTGCTCCTGCTCGCGCCGCCCCACGAGTTGCCCCTGGAGCTGTTCCAGCAGGTCTTCGACCGCACCATGGAGTCGATGAGCGCGCCGCCGGTGTACGGCGTGACGCTCCTCCTGCGCGGCGAGTACCAGCGCATTCTGGCCCCCCGGGTCACGCCGGACGAGCTGGAGGCGCTCGCGCACGAGGCCGGTCTGGCCGACGCGGTGGTCGAGCCGCGCTGTCTGGCCGTGCGGGCCGGGCTCACTGCCGCCGAGCCGCGCAGCACGTACTTCGTCGTTTTCGGGCTGCCCGCGCTGCGCACCTTTCGCGAGCGCGTCGCCCAACTGCTCGCGGAGCGCGGGGGCGATGCGGCGGCGTTCGATCCGGCCGCCCTGGCTCCGGCCCTGTACCTGGGCGCCACCGACGGGGGGCCGCGAGCCTGGCCGGTGGCCGACGGCACGGTCGAGGAGCGGTGCGCCGCGCCGCTGGAGGTCAGCGGCTCAAGCTGATCCCCGCGCCCGCTGCCACCGCAGCCAGTGGTCGGCCAGCACGAGCGCGATCATCGCCTCGCCCATCGGCACGAAGCGCGGCAGCAGGCAGGGGTCGTGCCGGCCCTTCGTGCTGATGGTCGTCGGCTCGCCGCCGCGGGTGATGGTCTCCTGCTCGCGCGGCAGGCTGCTGGTCGGCTTGACGGCGGCCCGCAGCACGATCGGCATGCCCGTCGAGATCCCGCCGAGCATGCCGCCGTGGCGGTTGGTGCGGGTCGCCACCCGCGTCCCGTCGGGGGCGCGGTCGGCGTAGAAGACGTCGTTGTTCTCGGTGCCGCGCAGCGTCGCGCAGCCGAATCCGACGCCGTACTCGACGCCCAGGACGGCCGGCAGGCTGAACAGCCCCTTGGCCAGGTCGGCCTTCAGCTTGTCGAAGACCGGCTCGCCCAGGCCCGCGGGCACCCCGGTGGCCACGAACTCCGCCACGCCGCCGATGGAGTCGCCCGCGCTCCGCGCCTCCTCGATGAGCGCGATCATCTCGGCCGCCTTGCCCGCGTCCGGGCAGCGCACGATGTTCGGCTCGCCACTTGGCAGGCGCTCCACCTCATCCAGCGTCAGCGCGGCCGGGTCCGCCACCGGCGCGGCTACCTCCCCCACCTGGCGGACGTAGCCGACCACGCGCCCGCCGAAGGCGCCGGCGATCAGCTTCTTGGCAACCGCGCCCGCCGCCACGCGCACGGTCGTCTCGCGCGCGCTCGAACGTCCGCCGCCGCGGTAGTCGCGAAAGCCGTACTTGGCGTCGAAGCTGTAGTCGGCGTGGCCGGGCCGGTACTTGTCCCTGATCGGCGCGTAGTCCCGGCTGCGCTGGTCCCGGTTCGCAATCAGGATGGCGACGCTGGTGCCGGTGGTCCGGCCCTCGAACACGCCGGACAGTATCTCGGGGGCGTCCGGCTCGTCGCGCTGCGTGACGATGCGGCTCTGGCCGGGCCGGCGGCGGGCCAGGTCGGGGACCAGATCCGCCGCGCTCAGCTCGAGCCCGGCTGGGCAGCCGTCGATGATGACGAGGTTTCCGGGTCCGTGCGCCTCGCCGGCGGTCGTGATCCGGAAGGCCTCCCCGAAGCTGTTGCCCGCCACCGCCACCCGCTACAGGTGTTCCCGGTAGAAGGCGACCAGGCGCTCCCAGCACTGCTGCGCGTACGCCGCGTGGTAGACCTCCGCCCGGGTGTCGTTGAAGAAGGCGTGATCCGCACCCTCGAACACCGTGATCTCGACCTGCTTGCCGGCAGCCCGCAGGTCGCTCTCGAGCTGCCGCGCCGCCGCGGGCGGGACGAATCCGTCCTGCTCGGCGAAGAAGCCGAGGACGGGTGCCTGCAGCGCGGCCAGGTCGAGCTTCACGTTGGGGTGGATGCCGTAGAAGTCGACGCAGGCGCCGACGCGCGGATTGGCGCAGGCGGCGTACAGCGACAGCTGGCCGCCCATGCAGAAGCCCACCGTGCCGACGCGGTCGCCGGCGACCTCGCCGCGGGACAGCAGGTAGTCGATCGCGCCGCGCAGCTTCTTCTCGGCGGCGTCGATGTCGAGGGCCATCATCAGCTTGCCGGCCTCGTCGGGGCTCGTCGTCGTCCGGCCGTCGTAGAAGTCGGGCGCCAGCGCGGCGAAGCCGGCGCCGGCCAGCCGGTCCGCCACCGCCTTGATGTGGTCGACCAACCCCCACCACTCCTGTATCACGACCACGCCCGGACCGGAGCCCGACGCCGGGGTCGCCAGGTAGCCGCCGCCGCCGCCGACCCCGTTCATCGGGAACTGGACCATCGCACCCATGCCGCGCCCTCCGCCGAAATCACGACCATAGCACAGCGTCACCCGCGGCCGGCCGTCACGGGAGCTCCGCGACGACCTGGCCCTGCTGGTCGACGAACGTGACGCTCGCGCGGCCCTCGCCCGCCACCCCGATCACCAGCCGCGACTCGGCGGCGCCGGTCATGTTGATGACCGCCGCCTGCTGCACCACGCCCAGGGTGACCCGCGGCCGGCCGGCCTCGTAGAGCGTCAGCAGCGGGGTGTCGCCGTCACCCACCGTCAGGGCGGCGCTGCGCTGACCGTCGCCGCCGAAGAGCAGGACGCTGGGGGCGCCGCTCGTCCCGAGCTGCATCTGCAGCCGGCCCCGCCGGCCGTCGGCGAAGCTGAGGACCGGCGTCCCCGAGGCCGACCCGAGCACGCTGTGCCGGCTCTGGTCGTCGCCGACGACGACCAGCGTGTCGTCGCCCGCCAGTCGCGCGGAGAAGCGCGGCGCACCGTCCGCGTTGAGCAGATCGAAGGCCGGCGCCCCGCTCGGCCCCACACGGAACCGGCCACGGACAAGGCCCTCCCCGTCGTGCAGCGCAAGCGATGCGGCGCCACGCTCGTCGCTGGCGCTCAGGACGCCGCGCAGCGTGCCCGCGGCGTCGACCAGGTTCACCTGCGCGGTCGTGACCGCGCGCGGCGCCTGGGCCTCGACCTGGCCGCCGAGCAGCAGCGTGGCGAGCGCCCCGCCGCAGAACGACGCGGCCAGCAGCATGCCGGCCAGCAGCACCCTCTCATACCTCATCGCACACTCCTGCAGCGGGCCGCGCCCGACCGCGGCGCTCATCTCGCTGGCGGAAACAGATCCGGGTTGTCGGTGAACACGCCGGTCGCACCGAGCTCGTCGAACAGGTGGACCATCAGGTCGGTGGCGTCGTCGAACGGCTCCGGCACCTGGCCGGCGCGCACCGTGTACGGGTGGAGCTCCAGCCCGGCCGCCCGGACCGCCAGCGCCCGCGACGGATCCGCCAGCAGCATCGGGAACGCCGGACCCACGCCGTCGGCGTACCCGGCCACCTCCGCCAGGCCGTCGTCGGTCAGCAGGCCCTGCGTCCCCGGCCCACCGACCAGCTGCACCAGGGGGTAGGTGTCGCCCGCGAGATCACGCATGCGCCGCAGGCTCGCGGCACTGAACGACTGCACGAAGACAGGCGTGGCCGTGCGGGTCGCCGCCGCGTCCAGCCCGTTGGCCGCGAGCACGCGCACCAGCTCCGCCTCCATGGCGAGCCCCAGCGCATCGTAGGTCTCGGGATCCTTCGTCTCCATGTAGAGACCCGCCTCGCCCTGCACCAGGTCGATCGCCTCTTGCAGCGTGGGAACCCGGACGCCGGCGAACTCCGCGTCGAACCACGACCCGGCGTCGAGCCGCTTGACCTCGTCCAGCGTGAACGCCGCCACTGGCCACACCCGCCGCGGCCCGTCGGCCGTCTCGATGGTCACGGCCCGATCCGGAAAGACCTCCTCGACGTCGGTCGTCCGCTCGAGGGTCGTATCGTGCAGGCAGACCAGCCGCCCGTCCCGCGTGAGCTGCAGATCCTGCTCGACGTAGTCCGCCCCCATCTCCAGCGCCAGCCGGTACGCGGGCAGGGTGTGCTCCGGGGCGTAGGCGGACGCCCCGCGGTGCGCGATGTTGACCGGCGCCAGCGGCGGCGCCGGAGCGGCGGCAGGCGCAGCCTCCCGCACGGGCGGCTGCGCACAACCGCAGAGGCCAGCGAACGCGAGCGCGGCGATCCGTGTCGACACGGGCATCCTCCGGCAATCCGTGCAGCGGCTACAGGGGCATCTGAATCTGGAGCAGCTCGTAGATGCGCACCACGGCGCGCGGATCGACGTTGCGAACGCCGCTGCCGTACTCCGCCTCGTAGGCGCTCATGTCCACGCGGCCGGCGGCGTCCTCCGCCGAGACCCCCTCGGCGCGCAGGTGCGCGACCTGCGCCCACAGGTCCCGCAGATAACGCTGGTACAGGTCGATCTGCTCGCGCTCGCGGAACGGCTCGCCGTGGCCGGGAACGATGACGTCGAAGTCCAGCTCCTTGAGGCGGCCGAGGCTGGCGGGCCACTCGTCGACGAACGCGTCGCCCATGTACGCGAGTCGGGGGGCGCCGGGGGACCCGACCAGGAAGTCGCCGGTGAACGCGATGCGCTCGGCGGGGAGCAGGACGATGGTGTCGCCGCCGGTGTGGCCGCGCCCCACGAAGTGGAGCTGCACCTCGCGCCCGCCCTTGTGAATCGTCAGCGTGTCGCTGTAGGTGAGGTTGGGCGGCGTGACCACGGTCTCGCGCAGCGCGGTCTGGTGCGCCCGGGCGATGCGGAGGTCGGTCTCGAGCCCTTCCCGCTCCGGCCCGTCGGCCGCCGCGATCTGCTGCTCGAGCCGCGCGATCTGGGCCGGCACGGCCGCGTCGAACGAGCGGTTCGTGCGCTGCTCCAGCACGTTGCTGAGGTGCATCCGCCGGACGTAGTCGTGGCCGATCACCTCGACGTCGTCGCCGAAGATCTGGTTGCCGTGCGCGTGGTCGAAGTGGTAGTGCGAGTTGAAGACGTAGCGGATCGGCTTGTCGGTCAGCTCGGTCTGGATCTGTCCCACGAGCGTGCGGGCCGCGGCCGGGGTGACGCTGGTGTCCACCAGCATCACGTGGTCGTCGTTGATGATGACCAGCGAGTTGCTGAAGACGGTCATGGCGCCCGTGCCGATGGCGAAGTGGACGCCGTCGGCGATCTCCTCGAACCGATAGGCGGGACCGTCCGGAACGGACGTCGATTGCCCGCGAGCGACGGCCGAGACCGACGGATCGACGAGCCAGGGGAGGCCGGCGAGCAGGCCGGCCATGGCGAGCAGCAGCAGCAGACGTGGCATGGTAGTCCTCGCTTCGAGTCTTGCGGCCGGCGCGACGGTGCGCCGCTGCCATTCTAGCAACCGCTCCGCTGCGGCGGGGCTTCCCCCCGTGCGGGCTGCTAAGATCGGCCGGCGGGACGAGGTATCGCCATGAGAGCACGATGCGGTCTGTGGAGCGTCAGCCTGCTAGCCGCGGCCGTCTGGGCCACGGTCGGCGCGTCCGCCCAGCGCGGGGCGCCGGCCAACGGCGAGTGGCCGACATACAGCGGCGATCTGGGCGGCACGAAGTACTCGCCGCTCGCTCAGATCGACGCGGACAACTTCGGCCGGCTCGAGGTGGCGTGGCGCTGGCGATCGGCCGACGCGGTCCTCAGCCTCGACATGCCGGGCGGCGGCGAGTGGCGGGCGGACTCGCGTCTCGTCTTCGACGAGCTGAACCGGCGCAACCCCAACCGCTGGCGCGACGCCCTGCCCCCCACGATCACGAACTTCAAGGCTACCCCGCTGATGGTCGGCGGGCGCCTGTTCGTCAACATGCCCACCTCGGTCGGCGCGGCGATCGACGCGCGGACCGGCGCGACGCTCTGGGTCTACAACCCCAAGAGCTACGAGGAAGGGACGACCACGATGACGGCCCGCTGGAATCAGCGGGGCGTGGCGTACTGGTCGGACGGACCCGAGCGCCGCGACGAGCGGATCTTCTGGGGCACCGGCAACGGCTACCTGATCTGCGTCGACGCCGGGACCGGCCAGCCCTGCCCCGACTTCGGCAAGGGGGGACGCGTCGATCTGATGGAGGGCATCCCGCGGGCCACCCGCGGCGAGCGGGACTGGCTGAACGCCCTGCTCTACTCGGTGCAGTCGCCGCCGATCGTGGTCGGCGACACCGTGGTCACGCCGATGTCGATCTCCTCGCTGAACGACACGAAGGAGCGCCCGCCCGGCTGGATGCGCGGGTTCGACGCCCGGACCGGACGCACCAACTGGACCTTCCGCACCATCCCGCAGGGCGACGAGTTCGGCAACGACACCTGGGAGGGCGATTCGTGGCGCCACACCGGCAAGGTGGGCGTCTGGTCGATCATGAGCGCCGACCCGGAGCTCGGCTATCTCTACCTGCCCCTGAACACGGCGGCCCCCGACTACTACGGCGGACACCGGCTGGGCAGCAACCTGTTCGCCGAGAGCCTGGTGGCGCTCGACCTGGAGACGGGCGAGCGGGTCTGGCACTTCCAGTTCGTCCATCACGGCCTCTGGGACTACGACCTGCCGGCCGCCCCCAACCTCGTCGACGTCGTCGTCGACGGCCGGCCGGTCAAGGCGGTCGCCCAGATCACCAAGCAGGGCTTCGTCTTCGCCTTCGACCGGGTGACGGGCGAGCCGATCTGGCCGATCGAGGAACGCCCGGTGGACACCGAGACGGACCTCGAGGGCGAGGTGCCCTGGCCGACGCAGCCGTTTCCGACCCGGCCGGCCCCGTTCGAGTACCAGGGCGTGACGATCGACGATCTGGCGAACTTCACCCCGGAGATCCGGGAGCTGGCGATTGCCGCCGTCGAGCCGTTCCGGATCGGCCCGCTCTACACGCCGCAGAGCCTGCGCGGCACCGTCTTCCGGCCGAGCACCGGCGGCGGCGCCAACTGGGGCGGCGCCGGGTTCGACCCCGAGACCGGCCTGCTGTACGTGCCGTCGCGCAACGCGTTCGCCGTCAAGCAGTACCGCGTCCCGGCGCCTGGCGAGGGCGCGACGCTGCGCTACATCGAGGTGCGCGGCCCGGGCAGCTCGCGGCCCGAGATGCCGCGCGGCCTGCCGCTGTTCAAGCCGCCCTACTCGCGCATGACCGCCATCGACCTCGACACCGGTGACCACGTGTGGATGACGCCGACCGGCAGCGGCGACCGGATCCGCAACCACCCGCTGCTGCGCCAGCTCAACCTGCCGCCGGTGGGCGGCGACTCGAGCCGCAGCGGGCCGCTGGTGACGCAGACGCTGCTGATCTACGCCCTGACCACGGGCGGCTCCAACGACGGGCCGCGGCTGGTGGCCTACGACAAGGCGACCGGCGCCGAGCTCGCGTCGACCGACCTGCCGGGCGGCGCCATCGGTACGCCGATGACGTATCTGCTCGACGGCACGCAGTACATCGCGCTCACGGTCGGCGGCGCCCGCGTGCCGGAGCTCATCACGCTGGCGCTGCCCGATCCGGAGCCTGCGCCGTAGCAGTCCGTGGACTCCGTCATCCGACTGCTGCGTGACCTGATCGCCATCGACTCGGTCAATCCCTCGCTCGCGCCCGGCGGCGCCGGAGAAGCCGGGGTTGCCGGGCGCATCGCCGCGGAGCTGCGGGCCGCCGGCATCGACGTCGAGCTGGCCGACGCGGCGCCCGGCCGCCCGAACGTCGTCGGGGTGGTGGAGGGCCGGGCCCCCGGGCGCACGCTGATGCTCTGCGGCCATACGGACACGGTCGGCGTGGACGGCATGGCAGCGCCGTTCGATCCCATCGAGCGCGATGGCCGCCTCCACGGGCGCGGCAGCCAGGACATGAAGAGCGGCGTGGCCGCCATGGTCGACGCGGCAATCGCGGTTGCCCGCGGCGGCGGACTGGCAAAGGGCCGGCTCGTGGTGGCGGCGGTGGCCGACGAGGAGCATGCCAGCGCCGGCGCCGATCTGCTCGTCACGCGCCACGGGGCGGACGGCGCCGTGGTGACCGAGCCGACGGACCTGCGGGTGGCCACCGCGCACAAGGGCTTCGAGTGGGTCGAGGTCGAGACACGCGGGCGCGCCGCGCACGGCAGCCGTCCGGCGGACGGACGCGACGCCATCGTCCACATGGGCCGCGTCCTCGGGCGCCTGGAAGCACTCGACGCCGCACTGCAGGCCGGCCCGCGCCACCCGCTGCTCGGCGGCGCCTCGCTCCACGCCTCGACCATCCACGGCGGGCAGGCCCACAGTATCTACCCCGACCGCTGCCTCCTCCGCTTCGAACGGCGGACGCTGATCGGCGAGCGCGCGGACGCCGGCGTGACGGAAGTCCGGACCGCCCTGGCGGCGCTCGGCCGGGAGGATGCCGAGTTCGAGGCTTCCGCCCGCCAGCTCATGACCCGTCCGCCACACGAGATCGCGGACGAGCACCCGGTCTGCCGCGCCCTGATGCGGGTGCTGCGCGGCCGCGGCCTCGACGCCGCCCCGACCGGCATGTCGTTCTGGACCGACGCCGCCATCCTCGGCCGCGCCGGCACGCCGGCGGTCCTGTTCGGCCCCGCCGGCGCGGGCCTCCACGGTCCGGACGAGTACGTGCGGATCGACTCGGTGCAGGTCTGCCGCGACGTGCTCGCCGACCTTGTCCGGGCGTTCTGCTGACTCCCGGCCTATACTGGGCGTCGCCATGTCGACGCTGCCCACTGCCGGATCGAAGGCCCCCGCGTTCGCCCTCCGCGACGCCGCGGGCGACCCGTGCGAGTTCGGACCCGAGAGCTCGGGTGCGCCCGCGACGCTGCTGTTCTTCTTCAAGCACGACTGCGCGACCTGCGAGCTGACCGCGCCGCTCGTCGAGCGGGTGCACCGCGCGCTGTCCGGCGCCGGCCTGCGCGTGCAGGGCGTATCGCAGGACGACGCGGCGCTGACCGCGGCATTCGCCGAGCGCCACGGCCTCTCGTTGCCGCGCGCGCTCGACGCCGAGCTGCTCGTCTCGGAGACCTACGGCTTCGACGCCGTGCCGACCCTGGTGCTGACGGCGCCGGACGGCGTGGTGCTCGCGAGCATGGAGGGCTGGTCGAAGACCGAGTTCCGCGAGCTGGTTGCGCATGCCGCCGGCCGTTGCGGCGCGCGACGGCCGGCGATCGAGCTCGACGGCGAGTCCCTGCCGGAGCAGCGCCCCGGCTGCGCGTCGCGGGTTCACGATCCGGACGTGGCCCGGCGGCTGGCGGTGCGGCGGGGCGCCGAGCGGCTGGCCTCGCGCCGGGTGCGCGTGCCCGCCGGCCCCGACCTGGACGAGTTCGAGTTTCTCGCCGAGCGCGGCCTGACCGACGGCCTGCCGGTCGTGCCGCCGACGCCTGCACGCGTGCTCCGCATGCTCGAGGGCACGTCGCGGCCCGCCACCGACGTGGTCGCGCACGTCCCGCCCAACCTGGCCCCGGCCACCGTGGAGAAGGTCGCCGTCAACGCCGTGATGGCCGGCTGCAAGCCGGAGTACCTGCCGGTCGTCATCGCGGCCGCCGAGGCCGCCTGCACCGACGAGTTCAACCTGCACGGCGTGCTGGCGACCACCTACTTCGTCGGGCCGCTCATCATCGTCAACGGCCCCATCCGCAACGAGATCGAGCTCAACTGCGGTCGCAACGCCTTCGGCCAGGGCTCGCGCGCCAACGCCACGATCGGACGCGCGCTGCAGCTTCTCGTCCGCAACGTCGGCGGCGGCCGGCCAGGCGAGGTCGACATGTCGACCCTCGGGCAGCCCGGCAAGCTCGGCGCCTGCATCGGCGAGCTGGAGGAGCTGAGTTGCTGGGAGCCGCTGCACGTCGAGCGCGGCTTCGCGCGCGAACAGAGCACCGTGACCGTCTTCGCCGCGGAGGCCCCGCGCGCCATCCGCGATCAGCTCTCGCGCAACGCCCGGTCGCTCGGCGCGACGATGGGCTTGTCGCTGGAGTCGATTGCCCACGTGAAGCTGCACGGGATGGACCAGGCGCTGCTGGTGGTCTCCCCCGAGCACGCGCGCACGTTCGAGCGCGACGGCTACAGCAAGAACGACCTGCGCGCCCGCATCCAGGAGGTCACCGCCCGGCCGCTGCGGGACGTGCTCCCGAACGACGAATGCCAGAAGGGCACCGTGCCGCGGGCCCTGCCGAAGGACTGGCTCGACGAGACCG
Source organism: Vicinamibacteraceae bacterium (assembly GCA_012271165.1). Taxonomy (GTDB): domain Bacteria; phylum Acidobacteriota; class Vicinamibacteria; order Vicinamibacterales; family UBA8438; genus JAAXGX01. Next base: position 32,322 of record JAAXGX010000112.1, read on the forward strand.
GCCGCCCGACCCCCGCGGCCCTCGACCGCCCGTTCCCCAAGTTCGCCACCCCCGGGCACATCCTGATCATGGTGGCCGGCGGCACCGCCGGAAAGTTCTCCGCCGCCGTCGGCGGCTGGGCCACCGGGGGGTCGGGCTCGAAGGCGGTCACGCGGGTGATCGAACGGTAGCTCCAGAATGCATGTGACCCGGTAACGATCGACCCGACCGCCGACTACGGTTCGTCGTCTTCCGCCACCATCCACTCTGGCAGCGGGTCGTCCAACGAAGCCCACCCGGAAGCGCCGGAGGCCATCTCGGCGTCGGTCAGCAGACAGCCGTCCAGCGTGGCCTCGATGGCCTCTTGCGGCATCTCGATTCCGATGAAGACGAGTTCCTGACGGCGGTCGCCGTGGTCGGGCTCCCATACCTGGCCGACCCACTCCAGGGTCTCCGGGTCGTCGGCGATCTCTGCCGGGTCCAGCGCGGCGAACCAGGGGCCTCCGGGCTCCAGGGTCAGCGAGTCTCCGGCGATGGAAAGCGCGCCGGCCACCCCATGGCGGGTGGCCAGCCAGACGACCCCCTTCGCCCGCAGCACGCCCTCGAAGCAACCTTCAAACATCGCCGCCAGCCGCGCCGGATGGAAGGGCCGTCGCCTCCGATAGACGAAGCTGCCGATGCCGTACTCCTCGGTCTCGGGGGTGTGGCCGCCTTGCAGTTCCTGAAGCCAACCCGCCGTCTGCTCGACGCGTTCGAAATCAAACAGGCCCGTATCGAAAATCAGGTCGAGCGGAATCCGCCCGTAGGTCGTCGAGGCCAACGTCGCCGTCTGGTTGAGCTTGCGCAGGATCCCGGTCAACCGTGCGATTTCTCCCCGGCTCATCTTGTCGGTCTTGTTGAGAACGAGAACGTTGGCGAGCTCGACCTGATCGACGAGGAGCTCGGCGATGGAGCGGTCGTCCTCGACGTCGACCCCCAGCCCGCGATCGAGCAGGTCTTCTCCGGAGCCGAAGTCGCGCAGAAAATGCGGGCCGTCGACGACGGTGACCATC
>JAAXGX010000207.1 GCA_012271165.1 Vicinamibacteraceae bacterium
CCGAGGCGCGCTGTGCGCGCCTTGCCAGCCGGGCGCCTGGCCGCTCTCGGTGCGACGCGGGGTTGCACCACGGGCTGCCAACCCAGCGGCCGCGCGGGGCCGGGCGCGGCCTCAGCGGACGAGCGTCCATGACGCCGGCGTGATGCGATCGGCCGCGTCGCTCCGCCGCAGCGTGGCCTGCACGGCCCGCCGCGCGAGCGACGGACCCACGCCGGCCGCGTGCAGCAGTATGACGCCGTTGGTGTCCCGCGCCGGATCGCCGTCGGTCTCGGCCGGATCGTCCGCCAGCCAGACCGCGACGCGCAGGAGCCCGAGCGACGGATCGCGCGGCAGGATGGCGCTCAGCGGTCCGTGCGCATAGAGCCGCCAGCGGAGACCCCGGCCGGCGCCGCTCGCACCCGCGCCGCGGCGCTGCAGCTCGACGGTCAGCCGGCCGAGGTCGAGCGTCGCGCCGCCCGCCAGCCGCTGCGTCGTCGGGCCCGCCCACAGCGCGGAGCGCCGGCTCCCCGCCAGCAGCGCGTCCCAGGAATCGACCGGCTGCAGCTCCTGCAGGGCCCACTCGAACGCCGCCTCGGCGGCGTAGAGCGTCTGGGCCGCCCGGCGGTGATGCGCCGAGATGGCCGTCTCGCTCGACGTCAACGGGATCAAGGCGCCCGTCAGGGCCACGAGCACGAGCAGCGCCAGCAGCGTGACGACCAGCGCGATGCCGCGGGTGCTCCCCATCACGGGCCCCTGAGCGCCACGTCGAAGACGCCGGTCAGATCGGGGACCTGGCGCCGGCCGTCGCGCGCCGGACCGGGCCGCGCGAACAGGGACGGGTCGCGCCCGCGCAGCCACGCGCCGGACACCTGCAGGCGGATCTCGACCCGCACGCGCCGGATCCGGAACAGGTCGACGTCGTACGGCAGCCGCCCGCCGCAGCGCGGCCCGTCGAGGAACAGCGCCGGCGCCAGCTCCCGCCCGGGCTCGCCGCCCGCCCGTCCCGGCGGGGCGGCCGGCGGCTGGCTCCGCAGGCAGGCCGCCGCCAGGCCGTCTCCGCCGCCGGCAGGCAGGGCGCCACCCCCGAAGTAACGCAGCGTCAGACCGACCACGTCGTCCAGCACCGGCACGTCCGTCACCCAGCCGTCCTGATAGCGCAGTTGGGCCGCCGCGCGATCGTGGTAGTAGGCGCGCAGCTCGAGCGGGACGATCGACGCGCCCGCGGCGAACGCCTGCGCCGAGCCGCCGGCGATCGGCCGGACCCCCAGCGCGTCGTCGAACACCCGCGTCACCCGCACGATGTCGGAGCGGCCGTCGCGGTCGAAGACCAGCGCCAGGCTGCCGACCTCGAAGGCGCAGGTCGTCGCGCCGGCGCGGCAGCGCGCCGGACCGGGCCCCAACAGCACGTCGGCGGCGGGTCCGGCCAGCGGCGACGCCAGGGGCGCGGCGGGGCTCCGCGGCGGGGCGTACAGGATCGTGACCGCGTCGGCGGCGAACGTGGCGCCGGCCGCCGGCGGGTGGCGATGGCCGACGAGGGCCGGGACCAGGGGCGCCCGCAGGCGCGCGACCGATACGTCGACGGTCGGATGCGGCCCGCTGCCGGCGAGCATGAGGTCCGTCTGGAGCCGCACGAACGCGGCGCGCAGCCGCTGGTGCGTGTCGGCCGCGTGGGGCTGGACGGCCAGCGCGCCGCGTGTCGGATCCACGAGGCTGAACACGGACCCCAGCAGCAGCATGACGATGGCGGCGGCGATCACCAGCTCCGCGAGCATGGGTCCTACCGCCGCCCCTTCAGGGCGCTCAGCCGGACCACGCCGGGCACGGCCGGGGACAGCGCCGCCGCACCGGCCCGCTCGGCCACGCGCAGCGGCAGGACCACGACGTCGAGCACGAGCAGATCGTCGGGCAGGCGCGGATCGGGCTGCACGGACCAGCGCCGCACGAACGCCGTGCCGGACGGCGGCCGGGCGCCGCCGCCCACCGGCACCCCGCGCCGGCTCAGGTAGTCGACGTATCCGGGCACGCTGGCATCGAGGCTGCCCCCCGGCGAGGGGCCCGCGCCGGTCGGGTCGGTTGCCCCGGCCGACTCCGGCCGGCGGTCCCACGCCAGCGACCGCAACTGCTCAATCTTCTGCACGGCCAGCAGCAGCGCGAGCGTCTCGTCGCCGGACGCCCGCACCGCGGCGACCGCCGCCAGCGTGAGCTGCGCGACGCCGGCCGCCAGGACGACGATCAGGCCGCACGCGATCAGGGCCTCGAGCAGGCCGAAGCCGGCCGCTGCCGGAGGACCCGGCCGACGGGCGCGGCGGCGGCACGGGCCGGGCGTGCGGGGCGCGGCTGCGTCCATGACGGAAGTCTCTTGCAAGGTCCGATCCGACAGACCGTTGGCGCGCCGGCGCGGTGCGGGCGGCCGCGCGGCAGGTGACCTGTGCAGAAGCCGCCACCTCGGTCGCCCGGCAGCACGCCAGGAACCGCAACCGCGGGACCGGCTCGGAGCCTGCGCCATAGAACGGCGCCGCAAGCGGACGCCGGGGGCTTGGGGCGCAGCCCCATCCAATTCAGCGCTGCAGCAGCGTGATGTACCACGCCAGCAGCGGCTCGCCGCCGACGGCGGCCGCGAGCGCGCCGACCGCCAGGAACGAGCCGAGCGGCAGCGGATAGCGGCGGTCGGCGAGACCGAGGGCCAGCATGCCGAGCGCGATGACCGATCCGAGCGACGACGCCAGCAGCAGCGTCAAGAAGGCCAGCTCCCAGCCGAGGAACGCCCCGATCATGGCCAGCATCTTGACGTCGCCCATGCCGAGCCCTTCCTCCCCGCGGACGCGGCGGTAGAGCGCGGCGACCGCCAGCAACGCGCCGCCGCCCGCCGCGGCGCCCAACAGGGCGGCGCGCCAGCCCGGCTCCACGCAGACACCGGCCGCCACGCCGAGCGCCACGCCCGGCACGGTGATCTCGTTCGGCAGGATCCGCTGCCGCAGATCGACGACGAACAGGATCACCAGGGCGCCCGTGAACGCCAGGCGCACGGGCAGGAGCGGCTGCCAGCCCAGCTGCCAGTACTGCAGCAGGAACAGGGCCGCCGTGGTCAGCTCGACGAGCGGATAGACGACGGAGATCGGGGCGCCGCAGGTGCGGCAGCACCCCCGCAGCACGAGATAGGCCAGCACCGGAACGTTCTCGAACCAGCGCAACGCCCGCCCGCAGGCCGTGCAGCGCGAGCCGGGCCGGACCACCGACCGGCCCCGCGGCAGCCGGTAGATGCACACGTTGAGGAAGCTGCCGACCGCGAGTCCCGCCGCGGCCAGCAGGACGGCGCCCCCCGGGTCCATCACGGCGCGGTTGCGCCCGGCCCGGCGGGCAGCGGAAACAGCGGCGACTCCGGCGCCACGGAGACGACGCCGGCGCCGCGCTGCAGCGTGTACGGATGACCGGCCGGATCGAGCGGTCCGACCTGGCCGTCCGGGAGCAGCTCCGCCCAGGCCGACGGCGGGCGGCCGGTGCGCCGCGCGAAGCGGTCGACAGCCGCGGTGTACGCGTCGATCTCGTCGAGGGCGTCGAGCTGCAGCAGGCGCCGCTCGGCCTCGGCGCGCAGCCAGGGGTTGTCGGCCGTCCCGTACACCTGCCGCCAGAGCGCTCGCGAGCCGCGCCGATCGCCGCCGCGCACCAGGGTGTCGGCCGCCAGCGAGCGCAGCCACCACGGGGCGCCGGGCGCCTCGCTCGCCCGCTCGAACCAGTGGGCGGCGGTCTCGTAATCCTGCAGCCACCAGTAGTGCACGAATCCGATGTCGTGCAGGTACTGCCAGCGCCCGGGCCGCGCGCGGAGTCCCTTCTCCAGCAGTGCCACCGCCTGATCAGGGCGGCCCGGCCCGTGCGGATGCGCCTCCGCCAGAAGAATGGCGCCGAGCCGGTACGCGACGTCGAAGCGCGGATCGAGCGTGGTGACGATCTCGAGCAGCGGCTGCAGCAGCTCGTAGCGTCCCGCGGCGGCGGCGCGCCGCGTGCGGCCGTAGTGCTGGACCGCCCGCATCCAGTACAGATCCGCCAGCGCGGAATCGAACGACAGCGCCACTCGCTGGAGCGCGGCGCCGGACGGAACGTACAGGACCGTCTGCGCGACGGGCCGCGCCTCGTACGCGCGGCCGCGCGCGTACTGCAGGCCGGCCGCGGCGGCGGCAAGCAGCACCAGGATCGGGACGACGAGGCCGGGCCGCGCGGCCCAGGGCGCCGCCGGCCGGCCGGCGGGCGGGCGGTCGGAACCGCTGCCGGGGAGCGGGTCGGGCCGGCTCATGTCAGGTCGCGCCGGGAGAAGACGAGCATCGCGCCTCCCAGGAAGAGCGCCGCGTAGACCAGTCCGGTCGCGGTCGTCAACGCAACGTAGCCCGGCGGGACCGGCTGGGCGTGGACCACCTCGGCGGTGACGTTGAACGGAGCCAGGTTCGGCAGGACGAACGAGAGTCCGGTCGCCAGGGAGGCTGTCAGGCCCGGGCCGACGATCTCCTCGAGCGTCTGCAAATCGGCGTTGAAGTGTCCGGCGACGTACAGCCCGAGCGTCATCGCGGCCGCGAGGGCCGGGCTCGAGAAGGTCGCGAAGAAGAGCGCGGCCGCGGCGACCACCATCAGCTGGACGAGAATGAGGAAGCAGGCCTTCAGCAGGGCCGGGTCGACGGCCGGGGTCTCCCACCCGCGGCGTGCTTCCGCACTCTCCGTCGCGGCCACGAACGCCAGCACGCCGTACAGCACGATGGCCAGCACGCCGACGTTGACGACGAGCGCCAGCACCAGCCCGGCGTACTTCCCCAGCACGACCTCGTGCCGGCGCACGGGCTTGGCGAGCAGAGTGTAGACGCTCCGGCGCTCCACCTCGCCGGCGAGCAGGCCGACGCCCAGCACCACGGCGGTGAACAGTCCGCAGAGGGCGGCCGCCGTGAGGCCCAGATCCTTGACGATCTTGACCTCCTGCCCGGCCGTGAGCTGGCCGCTCAGCCAGGCCGCGCCGATCAGGAGCACGGCGAACGGGACGAGCACGTACAGGACCCGGCCGCGGGCGGCGTCCCTGAAGGCGTGCCAGGCAAGCTGGGTGATGACCCGCATGGGATCCGGCGCTCGGCTCAGCCCGCTGCCTCCCGCTCCGCCTCGCGGCCGGCGACCGTCCTGACGAAGAACTCCTCGAGCGTCTCGTGCTGCGGCGCGAGCGCGAGGATGCGCGCGCCGCCGCGGATCAGCTCCGCCAGGATCGGCTCGGGGGGCCGGCTGCGAGGCAGCGCGATCACGCAGCGCCCGTCGTCGGCGCGGGTGACGCGCTCCGGCGCGGGCTCGATGGCGGCGACCTGCGCCGGCGTGACGCCCGCGACCACCAGCTCCCACCCGCGCACCTCGAGCCCCAGGTCGGCCAGCCGGCCCGCGGCGGCCAGGCGTCCCCGGGCGAGGATGGCGATGCGGCTGCACAGGGCCTCGGCGTCGGACAGGATGTGGGAGCTGAGCAGCACCGTGCGGCCTTCCTCCCGCAGCGACAGGAGCAGGCTGCGCACGGCGCGCCGTCCCAACGCGTCGAGCCCGGCCAGGGGCTCGTCGAGCAGGACGACCTCGGGGTCGTTGAGCAGCGCCTGGGCAACCCCGACCCGCTGCCGCATCCCACGCGAGCAGCGGCGGAGCGGCCGGCGCCGCTCCGCGTCGAGCCCGACGCGATCCAGGAGTCGCGCCGCCCGCCGGCGGGCATCCGGCGCGGCGAATCCGAACAGGCGCCCGTAGTGGATCAGGAGCTCCTCAGCCGAGAGGTTGTCGCCGAACGCGGGCGCCTCGGGCAGGAACCCGACGCGTCGGCGCACGGCGACGTCGCCGGCCGGACGACCGAGCACCTCCACGCTGCCCGACGTGGGAAAGAGCAGTTGCACGAGCAGCTTCATGGTCGTCGTCTTGCCGGCGCCGTTCGGACCGAGATAGCCGAGGACCTCGCCCGGAGCGACATCGAGCGTGACGCCCTGCAGCGCCGCGACGGGCCGCCGGCGCCAGAATCCGATGTCGAAGTCCTTGGTCAGGGCGAGCAGCCGGACGGCAGCCATCGTTCAATCGCGCGATCCGTTGCCGAGCCGGGCCAGCTCCCGCGCGATGGCGCGCTCGAAGAACGCCGGCGCCAGCCCGCCCCTCACCAGCACCCCGTTGACGACGAACGTGGGCGTCGCCTCCACCGGCAGCGCCGCGCCCACGGCGATGTCGGCCGCGACCTCGGCCGACGCCTCCTCGTAGCGCGCCGCGAAGTCGTCGACGCCCGCGATGTCGTGCAGCGCGGCCGCGATGCGCTCGGGCGTCAGGGTCTCCTGGTTGGCGTACAGCCAGCGCCGCAGCGCAGCGGCCTGCGCGCTGCCCGCGCGCCGGGCCAGCCGCACGGCGGCCGCCGCCTCGCAGGCCGCGTCGTGCGGGCCTGCCGGCGCATGCGGGTTGCACTGCGGGTCGAGCGGAAAGTCCAGGGTCACCAACCGGACCGCCCCGGGGCGGCTGGCTTCGTAGCGCGCGAAGATGGGCTCGTAGCTCGCGTACGCGCGCGCGCACGCCGGACACTGGTAGTCCGTGAACATGACGACCACCACGCTCTCTGCCGGGCCGGCAACCGGCGGCTCGACCCGCGGCCGGTTCGCCCACCAGCGGTCGAACTCCGCCTCGCGGGAGGCGCCGGCCGGCGCGGGGGCGAGCCGCGCCAGCTCCGGGTTGTGCGGCGCGAGCCAGACGACTGCCGCGGCTACGCCGGCGGCCGCCGGCGCCGCCAGCGCCCAGGCCAGCGGCCGGCGAGCCAGCCGACCGACATCGCGGGCGACCGCCGCCGGGAGGCGCCGCAGCGACGTCGCCGCTGCGCTGTCGGACAGCACGAAGATCCCGATGGCGGCCACGTAGACGACGCCGCAGAGCAGGCACAACGTCTGCAGCAACACGAGGGAGGCGTACGCCAGGTACATGGCGACCGCCAGCCCGGCGGTGGACCAGACGACCAGATAGCCGGCGACGTCCGCGCGCGAGTCCCGGGGCCCGCGCGCGTCGGCCAGCACGAGCAGCAGCACGCCAGCGAACCACAGCACGCCGCCCAAGGCGACCGGCACGCCCGCGACGCTCCCGAAGCGGCTGCCGTACACGTCCGTGCAACTGACCGCCGCGCTCACGTCGCAGAAGGCGGCGTACCCCGGGTCCCGGAGCAGCCTGGCATGACCGTACGTCGACAGGGCCGACGCCAGCAGCCCGGCCGCCGCGAGCGACACGATCCACGCCCGGGTACGTCTCGTCATGGGACCCGGCTGCGGCCCGGCGGCATCGGACGTCAGGGGCCGGCGGACCGAACGCGGCGGCTGGCTCGCGCCTGCCCGACCGCTCATCCGAATTGCGGGTCGGCTACGAGCCGCCGTTCCGCCTCCGACGGCTGCGGCGGTGCGGCCGGCTCACCACCCGCGACCGGCGCGCGCCGGCCCTCCGCCGGGCGCGCCGGATCGGAGACGATCGGCAGGATGGGAGCGACCACCACCGGCTCCGGCGGCACGACCGCCACCGGCCCGCCGCGCAGGGCGGCACGTCCGAACATCCAGGCCATCCGCAGCGCCAGCGCTATGCCGACACCGAAGAGCGCCGTCCCGGCGAACCAGCGATCCGCGGGCAGCCACAGGCGCTCGATCGCGAACAGGGCGGTGTACAGCACCAGGTAAATCGGGAAGCAGACGCCGACTGCGAGCATGCCCCGCTTGATTCGTTCCACCATCGATCCTCTCCCTCGACCTCTCCTTGGTCCTACCATAGCTCCTGCGCCACGTAGGGAGCCACTACGAACAGGGCGGCGAGCAACCCGCCGGCCGCCCACGCGCCGCCGACCGAGAAGCCCGCGACCACGCGCAGCGCCACGGCCTGGAGCGCGATGAGCCAGCACCAGAAGTACGACGCCGCCAGACGCAACGTCGAGAGCATGGGCGCACTTGCGCTGTCCTCCTGATACGCGCTCAGAGCATCCAGCAGCTCGACGGACGTCAAGCCCGGCGGCAGGTGCAACGGCTCGGGCTGCCACCACCAGGCCAGGATGCCCAACCAGACTGCCAGGAACGGCAACTGCGACCAGTACGCCAGCGCGGTGAACTCGACCAGCCGCCGGCCGCGCCCCGACTGAACGAACAGCGTGTCCAGGGCCAGCACGGCCAGTGCGCTCAGCACGAACACGGAGCACCCCGCCGTGACGGTGGCGATGACCCCGATCGCGTCGCCGACCCAGGCGGGAGGCAGCGGAGCCTCCTCCACCCCCGCGAAGGCGACCTCCGCCACACGCCGCGTCTTGCCCCCGGTCACCAGCAGGGCGGCGGACGTGACGGCGATGTACGCGGCCAGCGGGGTCAGGGCGCCCAGGTAACGTGGCGGCTGCTCGAGCCGCGCCCGGAAGAAACGCACCGGGCTGAACCACAGGTGTCGGATGCGCCCGAGGCCGGCGTCCGCTTGCCGGGCGGTCATGGCGCCACGCTCCCGAAACTCTGTATCGCGTGCGCCTCGAGGCCCGCGGCCACGACCAGCACCAGCGATGCGCAAGCGACGACCGCGAGCGCGGCGCGCGCGTCCGACGCCGGCCGCTCACGCAGCCAGTCGAGGCACGAGCAGGTGATCATCTGCGCCGCGCAGTTGGCCGCCACGAACGCGGCGAACTCCAACGGCGCGTAGGACAGCGCGTACCAGAACGCGGCCGGCGAAGCACGGGATACGGCCGCCAGCGCGTACCCGATGCCGTACCCGTTGACGCCGAGCAGCGCCAGCCCGTAGGCGCCCGCGCTGAACATGCCGAGCAGGACGATCCAGAACAGCACCCGGCAGTTGATGGCCAGCACGGTGCGCGCGTCCTCGAGGGCGGCTGCGGCATCGTACGGCGTCCCGCCCGTCCGGGGCGGGTGGAGCTGCTCCCCCTTCAGCGTGGAGCTTCTCCACCCGGCCCCGAACGCGCACGAGAGCGCCGCGAGGTTGACGACGGCCATCACGGTCCACCGGCGTACCCGCGACACGAGCATCCCCCGGCTAGGCGGCGTTGGTGAGACCGCACGCCAGACCGAACACGAGGCCCCCGGCGCCGCTCATTGCCAGGGCATAGGGCGTCAGGCCGCAGGCGAACGTGGAGGCGACGCCCATGAGGATCGATTTCCCCGTCATGAAGTGCCCCCAGGCGGGATGGCCGGCTCCGCTGTCGCCCGCCGGCGGCGACGCCGGTGCGGTCGGTGCGGCCGCCACGAGCGCGGCGGCGAGGGTGAGGACGAGCGCGGTTCGCTTCAACATGACATCTACCTCCTGCCCGATGTCCGAGCCCGACCTCCAAGAACGAAACGCGAGCGCGGCGAGCGCGCAGCGCGCGAACGGTGCTACTGAATGGGCGTGGCGCCGGCCGGTGCGCCCGCGTGGGTCACCGGCACCGCCTCGGTCGACTGGAAGATCGTCCCGCCCTGATTCGTGCCGAAGAACCGGCTGCCGCCGCTGCCGACAGGCGACGCGCCGGCGAAGTAGGTCGCGACCACCGCGCCGGCCGCCGCCCCGTTGCAGGACGCCGGCGCGCCCGCTACCGCCTCGCCCGGCGTCAGCGCCACCGAGTAGCTGCTCTTGAGCGACGGGTCCGCGCCCAGGTCGGGACCGATGAACCCGTCGCCGCCCAGCGCGGCGGGCGGCGTCGCGAGCACGGCCAGCGAGGGCGCGTAGAAGCCGCTCCCGCAACTGGCGGCGTACGTCGACTGCGCGCCGTTGATCGCCCGCAGCGAGCCGATGGCCGACGCCTCGTTCCCCGCCATGCGCGCCCGCAGCAGCCCGGGCACGGCCGTGGCCGCGATCACCCCGATGATGGCCACGACGATGAGAAGCTCTATCAGCGTGAAACCCCTGGTATTCCGCATGTTCCCTCTGCCCCTTCTTGAAGCAACGGCCATGCCACTCTGGCCGCGGCCGTTTCAGTCATTGTAAGTACAACCACGATAAACTGGTTACCCAGTCGGCTCGACGGCTTCGGCAGCGCGCGGCGGCGGCCGCGGCGGCCAGCCGACAACCGGAGTCGCCCGGCCCGCGGGGCGCGGTCCCGTCCGGGCCCGATCCGGCCGCGGCGGTCATACGGCCATCCTGCTGATGAGATCGAAGATCGGCAGGTACATGGCCAGCACGATGCCGCCGACGACGACCCCGAGAAAGGCGATCAGGAGCGGCTCGAGCAGCGCGAGCATGGCCGCTACCGCCACGTCGACCTCCTCCTCGTAGAAGCCCGCTATCCTGGCCAGCATCGTGTCGAGCGCGCCGGTGGTCTCGCCGACGTGGATCATCTGGGTCACCAGCAGCGGGAAGACGCGCGTCTTCCGCAGCGGTGCGGAGACCGGCTCGCCGCTCTCGATCGAGCCGCGGGCGGTCAGCACGGCGCCCTCGACGACGGCGTTGCCGGCCGTCCTGGCCGTGATCTCCAGCGCATCGAGGATCGGCACGCCGGCGGACAGCAGCGTGGCCAGCGTTCGGCAGAACCGGGCTACCGCCACCTTGCGCAGCACGGTCCCGAACGCCGGCGTCCCGAGCAGCGCGCCGTCGACGAGCCGCCGGCCGCGCGGCGTGCGGTAGAAGCGGCGCAGCGCCAGCGCGAACGCGCCGCCCCCCAGCAGCACGACGGGAACGACGACCGCGAACCCTTCGCTGGCAGCCATCACCACGCGCGTCGGGAGCGGCAGCGTCGCGCCCAGCCCGTCGAACAGCGACGTGAAGGCGGGAACGACCTTCCACAGGACGGCCGCCACCACGACGGCGGCGATGGCCACGACGGCCGCCGGATAGGCCAGCGCCGCCCGCACCTGCGCGCGCAGCTTGACGGACGTCTCGATGTACGTCGCGAGCCGCTGCAGGATCACGTCGAGGACGCCGCCGGCCTCCCCGGCCGCCACCATGTTGACGTACAGCGTGTCGAACGCGCGCGGGTAGCGGGCCAGCGCCGCCGCCAGACCCACCCCGCCCTCGACGTGGGCGCGGACCGCCCGGATCGTCTCGCGAAAACCCGCGTCCTCCTCCTGCGCGCCGAGCACCTCGAGACTCTCGACCAGCGGCAACCCGGCGTCGACCATCACCGAGAGCTGGCGGGTGAAGACGGCCAGCCGCCCGGGCGGCACCGGCCGCCCCGTCTTCGCCGTCCTGCGCTGCGGCGCGCGCGGGGCCTCGACGGCGTGGATCCGCGTGACGAAGATCTCCTCGCGCCGGAGCGCCTCCACCGCGGCGTCGACCGATGCCGCGGCCCGCTCCCCCGCGACCGGCGCGCCGGAGCGGGTGCGGCCGGCGTAGCGGAAGGTCGTCGTCATCGCGCTCGACCCGGCGCCCCCGGCGCCGGCCATGGCCGGCCCGCCGCGCGCGACCGCCTGACGATCTCCTGCAGCTCGTCGCGATTCGACGAGCGGGCCAGCGCGGCGGCCAGCGCGATCCGGCCCTGGCCGACCAGCGCCGCCAGCGACTGGTTCATCGTCTGCATGCCCAGCCTGTCCTGGCCCGTCTGCAGCATCGAGTACACCTGCTGGTTCTTGCCGTCGCGGATCAGGTTGCGGATGGCGGGCGTCGCCACCATGACCTCCGCCGCGGCCACCCGCCCGGCGCCGTCCGCCGCGGGCACCAGCGTCTGACAGACCAGCCCCTCGAGCACCGCCGCCAGTTGCGACCGCACCTGCTGTTGCTGGCCGGCCGGAAACATGTCGACGACCCGGTTGATCGTCTGCACGGCGGAGCCGGTGTGCAGCGTCGCGAGGGTCAGATGGCCGGTTTCGGCGATGCGCAGCGCCACCTCCATGGTCTCGCGGTCGCGCATCTCGCCGATCAGGACGACGTCGGGATCCTCGCGGAGCGCCGCGCGGAGGGCGCTGCCGAAGCTGGCGCAGTCCGTGTGGATCTCACGCTGGTTGACGATGGACCGCTTGTGGGCATGCACGAACTCAATCGGATCCTCGATGGTCAGGATGTGCCCCCGCCGCTGCGTGTTGATCGTGTCGACGAGCGCCGCGAGCGTGGTGCTCTTGCCGGACCCGGTGGGGCCGGTGACCAGCACGAGGCCGTTGGCGAGGCCCGTCAGCGTCCGCACGATTGGCGGGAGATCGAGCTCGTCGAACGACGGAATCCGCTCGGGCACGAGACGGTAGACGGCGGCGACGGCGCCGCGCTGCCGGAACACGTTGCACCGGAACCGCGCCAGCCCGGCGATGCCGAACGACAGGTCGACCTCCTCGCCCTGCTCGTGGCGCGCGCGTTGGGCCGCGCTGAGCCGGCTGTAGACGAGCTCCCGCGTCGCTGCGGGCGTCAGCGGAGGGTGGTCGCCCAGCGGCCGCAGCTCGCCCCGCTCGCGCACGAGCGGCGGCGCGCCGGCGGTCAGGTGCAGATCCGACCCCGCCCGGTCCGCGGTCGACCTCAACAACTCCAGCAGCGTCGCCGTCATCGCCCCCTCCGTCGGCCCGCGGGCAGGCGCCCGGCGCCCGACCAATCCTCCAGGAGTCCGCACCGTTCTACAGCGCGGACTCCTGCCCGCTCGTCTCGCGCAGGACCTCCTCCACCGTGGTGACGCCCGCGGCGACCTTCTGCAGCCCGCTCTGCCGCAGCGTCAGCATGCCCTCCTCCAACGCCTGCCGGCCCAGCTCGTGCGACGCCGCGCCGGCCAGAATCATGCTCCGCAGCGCCGGACTGAGGGCCATCACCTCGAACAGCCCGACCCGCCCCTTGTAGCCGCTGTCGTTGCACGCGCCGCACCCGCGCCCCGCCCGCGGCACCGTCTCGGCGGCCGCGCGCTCGGAGAAGCCGATGCGGAGCAGCGCCTCGGGCGGCATGGGAGCCGGCTCCGCGCAGCGCGGACAGACGCCGCGCACGAGGCGCTGCGCGCACACGAGGTTCAGCGAGCCGGCGACGAGAAACGACTCGATGCCCATGTTCAGGAGCCGCGCCACGGTGCCGGGGGCGTCGTTGGTGTGCAGGGTCGAGAGCACGAGATGGCCGGTGAGCGCCGCCTTGACGGCGACCTCGGCCGTTTCGGCGTCCCTGATCTCGCCGACCAGGATGACGTTGGGGTCCTGGCGCAGAAACGATCGCAGGGCGGTGGCGAACGTCAGCCCGATCTGCTCGCGGATCTGCACCTGGTTGACGCCGGGCAGGTTGAACTCGACCGGGTCCTCGGCCGTCATGATGTTGACGGCCGGCGCGTTGAGCCGGGCGATCGACGAGTACAGCGTGCTGGTCTTCCCGCTGCCGGTCGGCCCCGTCACGAGCACCATGCCCCAGGGGCTGCGGATGCCGGCCTCGAAGCGCTGCAGCGACTGCGCCTCGAAACCGAGCCGGGTCAGATCCAGCGTCAGCCGCTCCCGGTCGAGGAGGCGCAGAACGAGCCGCTCCCCGAACAGGGTGGGCAGGCAGGACACGCGCAGGTCGAGCTCGCGCACGCCGCCGGCGCCGGCCCGGAAGCGCAGCTTGATCCGGCCGTCCTGCGGCAAGCGCCGCTCGGTGATGTCGAGCCGGGCCATGACCTTCAGCCGCGAGGTCACGGCCTCGCGCAGGTGCGGCGGCGGCTGCGTTGCGCTGCGGAGCTGGCCGTCGATTCGGAAGCGGATGCGGAGCTCCCTGTCGTACGGCTCGACGTGCACGTCGCTCGCGCCCTGCCGGATGGCGGCCGCCAGCAGCCGGTTGACCAGCCGCACGACCGGCGCCTCGTCGCCCTTGCGCTCCGCGTTCGCGGCCGCGGGGTCCTCCGCGTCGTGAAGGATCTCGATGTCGGCGTCGGAATCCCGCGCCGCGGCAGGGCCGGACGGCACGCCGGCGGGGGCGTTCCGCCGCGCCGGCCACTCCGGCCGCGGTCCGGGCTGCTCGTAGTACTTCCGCAGGGCGTCGGCGACGGCCGTCTCGCAGGCCACCACCGCCTCGACCTTGCGGCCGGTCATGAACGCGATGTCGTCGAGCGCCGACACGTTCGCCGGATCGGTCATCGCGACCGTCAGGGTCGCGCCGCGGCAGCTCAGCGGCACCAGCTGGTGCCGGCGGGCGGTGGCCGGCGGGATCAGCGCGAGCACGCCGCGGTCCAGCTCGAAGCGCGCGAGGTCGACCGACGGCACGCGGAACCGGCGGCTCAACGCCGCGGCGACGTCGTCCTGCGTGACGAACCCCAACGCGACGAGCGCGCCGTCCAGCCCGCCGCCGCGGGCCCGCTGCTGCTCGACGGCCTCGTCGAGCTGCGGGCGCGTGATCAGCCTGGCCGTGACCAGGATGTCTCCGAGTGGGACCGGCATCGCCCCTCCAGCCGCCGCGCGGCGGCGTCTGCGCGCGCGGTCCGCGGGAGGCGCGGGGAGGGGGTCGCGGACGGCTCCCGGCCAGGGGCTCCTAGAACCCCACGCGGGCGGCGACGCCCCAGCTCCGTTCGGGCGAGTCGCGCCCGCCGGTGAGCTGTCCGTCCAGGTACACGCCGGACATCAGCGCGATGCTGAGGCCGACCGCACCGACGACCCGTGGATCCTCGGCCTCGAGGTTCACACGCGCTCCGCCTCGAACCGCGAACCAGCGGCCGAACCAGCGCTCGGCCCCAGCCGCCGCGCCGCGCCGCGAGCCGCCGGCGGCGTCCGGCCCCGAACGGGTGAGATCGAGGTCGGCGGACACCTGGAGGCCGGCCACGGTGCGCACCGCGAGCCCCGCCCGGATGCGGCGGTCGAGGCGGATGCCGCCGCCGCCGGGCGCTTCGAGGCGCGGCTGTCGCAAGTTTCTTGCCACCAGGCCGACGCGCACGGCATCGCCGCCGATCAGCACGCCCGCATCGAGGTCGAACGCGTGCTGGCCGAGGGCGTCGAGCGGCAGGTTGCCGCGCGCGAGGCCCGCCGCCGCCGACCCGAGCGTGAGCCGTCCGGGCCCGGCCGCGGCGCGCACGTAGCGCAGGCTGGTGCCGAAACTCACACCCGGCAGGACGAACTGGGCTCCGGATATTGCAACGTTGTGCGTCACCAGGGAGTGCGCGTCGTCCACGCGCAGGCGGTAGTACGCGAAACCCACCTCGTTCGTCGACAGCGCGGCGATGGTGCCGGCTCCGGCGGCCGGCAGGGCCCGGAGCCTCCCGGGATCCCATGCGCCCGCCCTCGAGTGGTCGAGCAGCAGGCTCAGGAAATCGCCGGTCGCGAGTCCGGCCGGATTCCAGTAGATTGCCGTCGCGTCGTCTGCGACCGCGACGAACGCGCCGCCCATGCCGAGGGCGCGCGTGCCGAGGGCCTCGAACGGCTGCGCCTGCGCGACGCCGAGCCCCGGCGCCGCGGCCAGAGCCAGGACCAGGACGCTCGCCGCGCCCGCCGGCCACCGGCCGCGAACGTCTAGCCGACGAGCACCGCGGCGGCGATGACCGTGGTCCAGAGTCCCTCCTTGCTGCCGACGGCGGACTGGGTGACGTTCCGCGTGAGCACGATCTGGTTCGAGAGCCGGTAGACCTCCTTCTTCTCGTCCCAGCTCGTATCGGGATCGAACTCCAGCCCGAGCGTGGTGGCCAGCATCTCGGCCGCGAGATCCTCGGCATAGTCGCCGGCGGTCTTCTCGCTCTCGCCGAAGCTGTGGTGCTCGGAGAGATAGCCGTAGAGCTTCTTGTTGCGCGGGATGGCGACGCCGATGGTGGCCGCAATCAGCCGTTGCGGCTCACGCGTGGCCGCCTCGGACATCACGACGAACGTGACCTGCCCGGGCCTGAGCCGCCGCTCCCCCTCGGCGCTGGACAGAATCTTGCATCCAGGCGGGAAGATGCTCGAAACGCGCACCAGATTGCAGGCGGCGATCCCGGCCGAGCGCAAGGCCAGCTCGAAGGAGGTCAGTTTCTCGCGATGTGTGCCGACGCCCTTGGTGAAGAAGAGCTCCTGCGGGACGAATCCAAGCACCGGGAACCACGTGGATTGGGTACGGGTTGTCGGACGTCGTGCGGCTGTACGGCGGAACGCATCGTAGTGAAACCACCGAACCGTGTCAAGGAAGCGCGGCGGGGCCGCGGCGCCCCGGATTGCCGGCGCGATTACGTACAATGGACTCGAGCAGCGCCCGCCGAACCGGCGGTTACCGGGCAGGAGTGGACACGGTGAGCGTTGAGCGCAAGGTCCTGATCGGCATTGCGGCGGGGCTCGTGGGGACGGCCCTCGCCGGGCTCAGTCTGTACTATTCGCGCGCCGACGATCCGCTCGTCGACGTCGAGCGGATCGAGCGCCGGAACCTGGAAGCGGTCGTCTCCGCGTCCGGCACGGTGGAGCCGCAGCTCTCCGTCGACATCAGCTCGAGCGTCATGGGCCGCGTCACCCGTCTGGCCGTGAACGAGGGCGAGCGGGTCGCGGCGGGCCAGTTCCTCCTGCAGATCGATCCGGAGTCGCTGCAGTCGGCCGTCGACAGCGGCGTCGCCGCCCTGCGCGCCGCGGAGTCGAGCCTCGACCAGGCCCGGGTGGCGGTGGAGACGGCGCGCGTCAACGTGGCGCGCGCGCGCGAGACGCTCGAGCGCCAGCAGGAGCTCTGGGAGCTGCGCCTGGTGTCGCGGGACGACTACGACCAGGCCCGCCGGGACGTCGAGCTGCGCGACACGGAGTATCGGGCGCGTACCGTCGAGGTGGCCACGGCGCGGCAGCGCGTGCAGCAGGAGCGGGCCCGGCTCGACAGCGCGGAGTACGACCTGACCCAGGTGACGATCACCTCCCCGATCGACGGCGTCGTGACGCGGCGCAACATCGAGGCGGGCGAGACGGTGGTCATCGGCACGATGAACAACCCGGGCACGGTCCTGATGACGATCGCCGACTTCTCCGTGCTCGAGGCCCACGTCGAGGTGGACGAGACCGACATCCCGGCCGTGCGGTTCGACCAGCCGGCGGAGATCACGATCGACGCCCTGCCCGACCGGGTCTACCGCGGCGTCGTGACCGAGATCGGCAACAGCCCGATCCAGAGCGACGCGGCCGGATCGCAGGCCACCAACTTCCGGGTGGTGGTCACGCTCGACGGCGATGTCCCGGGCGTGCGCCCGGGGTTCACCGCCACCGCGGACATCACGACGGCCACCCGCACCGACGTGGTCGCGGTCCCCATCCAGTCGACCACCGTCCGGGAGATCGGCCCCGGCCCGGCGGCTGGCGGCCCGGCCCCGACCTCCTCGTCGGTGACGCCGGCCGTCTCCGCCGCACAGCCCGCCGCGGCGGACGCGGGCGAGCCGGAGGAGGTGGAGGGCGTGTTCGTCGTTCGCGACGAGCGCGCGGCGTTCGTCCGGATCGAGACCGGGATCGCGGGCGACCGCTACTTCGAAGCGCTCGCGGGGCTCGCAGCCGGGGACCTCGTGGTGACCGGTCCGTTCGACGTGGTGCGTACGCTGGAGGACGGCGACGCGGTGCGCATCGATGAACGTCCAGCTGGCCGGTGAGATGATGCGGGTCGCGCTCGGCGCGATCTGGTCCAACAAGCTGCGGTCCCTCCTGACGATTCTCGGCAACGTCGTCGCGGTGGCGTCGATCATGACGCTCGTCTCGCTCATCGCGGGGATCAGCGACGAGGTGGCCGACATCATCGTGACGGAGGTGGGCGCCGACTCGTTCCTGATCGATCGCGTCGGGCTGGTCGCCAGCGAGGAAGAGCTGGAGCGCCGCCGCGGCAACCCGCGGATCTCGCTGGACGATCAGGAGGCCGTGCGCCGCTTCAGCCCGCGCGTCGCGGCCGTGATGGCCCAGGGCCGTGAGACGGGCGAGGTGCGCTACCGCGACGAGGTGCTCGAGCGGGTCACCATTCAGGGCGTCACCAGCGAGTACGACCGCTTCCAGGCGTTCACGGCGGAGCGCGGACGCCTCATGACGCCGACGGAGGTCGCCCGCCGGCGGAACGTGACGCTCCTGGGCTGGTCGACCGCCGACAGGCTGTTCGGCGGCGCGGATCCGCTGGGCCGAACCGTCACGATCCAGGGGGTGCACTTCCGCGTGGTCGGCGTCAGCCGTCCCAAGGGCACCCTGTTCGGACAGTCGCAGGACGAGTTCGCGGTGATTCCGCTCGGCGCCTTTCGGCGCCTGTTCGGCAACCGCCGGCCGCTCACCCTGACGGCCCGGCCCGCGGACCCGGCGGATCTCGAGCGCGCCATGGACGAAGCCACGGTCGCGCTGCGGATCGCGCGCCGCCTCGGGCCGCGCGAGGAGAACAACTTCGGCCTGCTGACGGCCGACACCGTGCTGGACATCTTCAACCGGGCCACCAGCGGGCTGGTCGTGGTGCTCGTCGGCGTCGTCGGCCTGGCGCTGGTCGTGGCCGGCATCGTGATCATGAACATCATGCTGATGGCGGTCGCGGAGCGGACCCGCGAGATCGGCCTCCGCAAGGCGCTGGGCGCGAAGCGGCGCGACATCCTGTGGCAGGTGCTCTCCGAATCGATCTTCCTGTCGCTGGCGGGAGGCGCGCTGGGCACGGCCCTCGGGGCGGCCGCCGCGGCGGCGCTCGAGCGGTTCACGCCGGTGCCGGCCGTCGTGCATCCCTGGTCGGTGCTGCTGGCCCTGTCGGTGACGGCGGCGGTCGGCCTGTTCTTCGGACTCTATCCCGCGGCGCGGGCGGCCGCGCTCGATCCGATAGACGCGCTCGGGCGGAGCGGGTAGCCGTGCGGGGCGCCCTCCTCGTCGAGATCGTCCGGATGGCGCTCGACACCATCCGCGCCCAGGCGCTGCGCTCGGCACTGACGGTTCTCGGCGTCCTCATCGGCATCGCCTCGCTCGTGGGCATGACGTCGATGGTGCGCGGCTTCGACGAATCGCTGCGCGACACCATCAGGACGATTGGCCCGGACACGATCTTCGTCGCGCAGTTCTCGGGCCTCAGCGTGTCCTCCGGCGACGACTTCTTCGAGCTCATGCAACGCCCGAGCCTGACGCCCGCCGACGCCCGGGCGATCGCCCGCAGCGCGCCGACGATCGCCAGCGTCACGCTCGTGCTGGGCGAGGGGGGGCCGCCGACCCAGGCGCAACTGCAGTACCGGAACCGGCGCTCGAAGACGATCAACGTGCTGGGCTCGACCGAGAACTTCGCGGCCGTCTACCACATCGACGTGGCCACCGGCCGGTTCTTCACGGCCGCCGAGGTCAGCCACCGCCGGCAGGTCGCCGTCCTCGGACAGACGCCGTACCAGGCGCTGTTCCCCCACGCGGATCCGGTCGGCAAGCTCGTGCGCCTCGGCAGCAAGCGCTACCGGGTGGTCGGCGTCCTCGGTCCGCGCCCGTCCCCGGGCGGGCTGGGCGGCGGCCAGGACGACTTCGTGGTCATTCCGCACTCGGCGTACCAGAAGCAGTTCGGGCTGCGCGCGACGCGGTCGAGGCGGGGCGAGCTGCGGAGCATCATGATCGCGGCGGTCCCGCGGGCCGGCGTCGACCGCGACGATGCGCTGCGCGACGTCGAGAGCGTGATGCGCATACGCCACGGCCTGCGCCTGGACGAGCCGAACGACTTCGATCTGCTGACCCAGGAGGCCGCCCTGCGGCTGTGGGACCGGATCAGCGGGGCCACCTACCTGGCGCTGGTCGCGATCTCGTCGATCGCGCTGCTGGTGGGGGGCATCGGCGTCATGGCAATCATGACGATCTCCGTGACGGAGCGGACCCGCGAGATCGGGACGCGCAAGGCGCTGGGTGCGCGGCGGCGGGAGATCCTGTGGCAGTTCCTGCTGGAGGCCGTCGTCCTGACGGCGGCCGGCGGCGTGCTCGGCATCCTGACGGGGAGCGCCATCGGCCTCGGCGTGCACTACGCCACCGGCTTTCCGATCTCGCTGCCCTGGTGGTCGCACGCCATCGGCTTCGGCTTCTCGGCCACCGTCGGCATCCTGTTCGGCTTCTTCCCCGCCGTGCGGGCCTCGGGCCTCGATCCGATCGAGGCGCTCCGGCACGAATAGGCCATTGGGCTTGAGCCGCCTTCCGCCGGTCGACTACGATTGTAGGTCTGGCCGCTGCAGCGGGGCGCCTGCCACGGGCTGCCGGTCAGGGGAGGTCAACCGTACATGAAGGTCTACGCCGCGGAGCATATCAGGAACGTCGCCCTGGTCGGCCACAGCGGGTCCGGCAAGACGCAGCTGGCAGCGGCCGCGCTCTTCGACGCCGGGATGGTCAACCGGCTCGGCAAGGTCGACGAAGGCAACACCGTCACCGACTTCGACGAAGAGGAGATTGCCCGCAAGCACACCCTGTCGTCGAGCGTGGCCTTCGCGGAACGGAACCGGGTGAAGGTCAACCTCATCGACACGCCGGGCATGGCGAACTTCCTCAGCGACACGCGCGCCGCCATGCGGATCACCGACGCCGCGGTGGTCGTCGTCGATGCCGTGGCGGGCGCCGAGGTGCAGACCGAGAAGGTCTGGGGCACCGCCAGCGAGCTGGGCGTGCCGTGCCTCGTCGCGCTCAACCGTCTCGACCGCGAGCGGGCCAGCCTGGAGCGGGCGCTGGCCTCGCTGCGGGAAGCCTTCGGCCGCGAGATCGTGCCAATCCAGTTGCCCATCGGCGAGGAGAAGGGGTTCGAGGGCGTCATCGACCTGGTCGCCATGAAGGCCCTGCGCTTCACCGGCGGCGCGGACGAGCCGACGGAGGCCGCCATTCCGGACGCGCTGGCGGAGGCGGCCGGCAGTGCCCGCGAGACGTTGATCGAGATGGTGGCCGAGGCCGACGACAGCCTCATGGAGAAGTTCTTCGAGGCCGGGACACTGTCGCAGGAAGAGCTCGAGCGCGGCCTGCGGGCCGCGGTCGGCCAGCGTCTCATCTTTCCGCTGGTCTGCACCTCGGCGCTCGCCAACGTCGGGGTCCAGCCGCTGCTCGACGCCATCGTGACCTACCTGCCGTCGGCCGCCGACCGGCCGCTGCCGGCGGTCGAGCGCGAGAACGGCGAGGCGGCCGCGTACGACGCCTCGGCGGACGCCGCGGCGGCGGCCTTCGTGTGGAAGACGATTGCCGATCCCTTCGCCGGCCGGATCACGCTGTTCCGGGTCGCGGCCGGCACGCTGACCGCGGACCAGGGCATCCACAACGTGACGCGGGACGGCGCCGAACGGCTCGGCGGGCTCGCGCTCATGCAGGGCAAGACGCAGGCCGCGGTCGAGCGCGTCAACGCCGGCGATCTGGGCGCGGTGACCAAGCTCAAGGACACGCAGACCTCCGACACGCTGGGCGCCCGGGACGCCGCGTTCGTCTTCCCGGCGATCGCCTTCGCGGAGCCCGTGCTGTCGTACGCCATCGAGCCGAAGAGCCGCGGCGACGAGGAAAAGATCAGCAGCTCGCTCCAGCGGCTGCAGGAAGAGGATCCCACCATCCGCTACGAGCGGGACCCGCAGACGAAGCAGTTGCTGCTGTCGGGGCAGGGCCAGCTGCATATCGAGGTGACGGTCGCCAAGCTGAAGCGCCGCTTCGGCGTCGAGGTGAATCTGAAGCTGCCGCGCATCCCGTACCGCGAGACGATCACCGCCGCCACCGAGGCCCACGGGCGGCACAAGAAACAGACGGGCGGCCACGGGCAGTTCGGCGACTGCAAGATTCGCGTCGAGCCGCTGTCGCGCGGCCAGGACTTCGACTTCGCCAACGAGATCTTCGGCGGCTCCATCCCCCGCCAGTTCATCCCGGCCGTCGAGAAGGGCATCCACGAGGCTCGCGAGAAGGGCTATCTCGCCGGCTATCCGATGGTCGACTTTCGCGTGACGCTGTACGACGGCCAGTTCCACGCGGTGGACTCGAACGAGATGTCGTTCAAGATGGCGGGGCGGCTGGCGTTCAGGGATGCGATGTCGCGGGCGCGCCCCACGCTGCTCGAGCCGGTCATGAACGTCGAGGTCCGCGCGCCCAGCGACTTCGCGGGCGACCTGATGGGGGATCTCAACGGACGCCGGGGCCGTATCGGCGGGATGGAGACGCGCGGCGCGTCCACCGTCATCAAGGCGCAGGTCCCGATGGCCGAGATGCTCACCTACGAGCAGCAGCTGACCTCGGCCACCGGCGGCCGCGGGTCCTACCACATGGAGTTCTCGCACTACGAAGAGGTGCCGGCGCACATCATGCAGAAGGTCATCGCGGAAGCCAAGGCCGAGAAGGGCGAGGACGAGCAGGACGGCTGACGTTCAGGCGGTGTCGTCGGACTTCTCGGCGTCCTGCCGGCGTCGCAGGCGCTTCGCGGCGGCGCGCAGGCGGCCGCCCATCCCCCTCTTCTTCGAGGCGTCCGCCGCCGGCGCCGCGTCATCGGCGTCCCGATCCTGGCTCGGATCGTACTCGCTGCCGACGAGTTCTATCTGGGCGATCTCGGCCGAGTCTCCCTTGCGGCGGCCGAGATGCAGCACCCGGGTATACCCGCCCGGCCGTTCCGCGAAACG
>JAAXGX010000058.1 GCA_012271165.1 Vicinamibacteraceae bacterium
GCTCCGCCGGGTGGGCAACTTGGCTGACTTCGCGCCGCTGTTCGACCTCCCCAGGGCGGAGTTCGTCAGCTTTCAGGTCGGGCTGCGGGTGCGGGAGCTGCGCGCGGGCTGGCAAGGGCTGGTACACGATCCGGGCGACGCGCTGGCCGACCTGGAGGCAACCGCGGACGCGCTGCTGGAGGTGGACCTCGTCATCACCGTTGACACGATGCTGGCGCACCTCGCTGGCGCCGCCGGCCGGCCGGTCTGGACGCTGCTGGCGTTCGCGCCCGACTGGCGCTGGATGCTCAGCCGCGCCGACACGCCCTGGTACCCCACGATGCGCCTGTTCCGCCAGCCGAGGGCCAACGACTGGGCCGGCGTCTTCCGCGAGGTGCGCCGCGAGCTGGAGGCGCGGCTGGCGCGGCCGGCCGGGGCCGCGATGTGCGCCGCAGGGGCGGCGTGATGTACAGTCTCGGTTGCCGTCGACACGGCCGGCAGGGTCGGGCCGTCCGGCGCTCGGCGCCGCGCTTCCCCGCGGGAACAGTTCGAAGGGAGCGACCCGGAGCCGCGGCGGCACGTGTGATCACACGCGCCGTCCGGGGCCGCAAATCGCCAGATTTGCGGGGGGTCGCTCCCGTCTCCCACATCATGTTCCCGGATCGGTTGCCGAGTGGTGAGCCGAATGCATGCAAGTGTCGGTATGGATGCGAGTTAGGCCGTATGCCACGGCCGACAGGATCGGCTACACATCCTGCGACACGTAGCCGGGAGGGGTGTCACGACGCCGGACCGTTGCTGAGGGTCGTGACGCCGGCGGTGAACGGGGTGTCGGCGCGCTGTCACGCGCCGCCACGGCTTGTTCGTGATGGCGCGGAAGTGATCGGCGCGGTCCCTGCCACCGGTGTGACCGGATGGCCAGTACCGATTTGCGCCCCGACGGGCGGCATCCCGCCGACCTCGCCGTGGTTCGTGACGTTGTCGCGGTGATCTGCGGGAACTGAGGCGAACGTATCGGAACGGACCCGAACTCTTTTGCATGCAGTCAGTTACAGACATTCGTATGCTACACTGGTCGATACTCCACACCCCGAGAGCGCAGCCTGCGGCCCAGGCCGAAGTCTGCCCGGCCGGGAGGCACGATGACGAGACTGCTCACCCTTTGCGAGGTAACCTGGATGACCGCGCTGTCCCGCTCGGCCGTCTACGCGCTGATGGCCGGGTCGCGGTTCTCGAAGCCGATCCGGATCGGCAGCCGCGCCGTCCGCTGGGTCGAACAGGAGGTGCTCGACTTCATCGCCAGCCGCCCGCGCGGCGGCTCGGAGCGGCCGGCGGCATAGGTCCATGCTCGACGAGCTGCTCGAACGCCGGGAGAGAGTCAGGCGGTCGTACGTGGGCCGGACGGCGGGCTGCCGGGCATCGCTACCCACCAGTTGGTCTGGAACGTCACGGCGGCCGGCTCCGGAAGTGCCAGCCCGGCCAGTGGTCGATGGCCGGACGGATATGGACGGCCATAACCAGCCCTGAACCGGCGCGAGCGGCGTGTCACCAACGGCCGGAGCGCACGCGGAGGAGGCGCGAAGCGACTGGACACGCCGCTCGCAGAGGCTACCCGCGCGCCGCGTTCGCCGGGAGCCGACGACGAACACCGCTCCCGGATGGCGGCGCCACACTCGACGCCGGCTGCCCGGACTTGGGCGGCGAGTCCGGCTGCGGGAGCTGGAATCGATACCGAGACACCGGCCGTCCGGACACGCAGGAGCGAGCACCGGCGATGGAGGACACGACCGCGCAAAGCAGCGGATCACCGGGGCGGTCAGTAGCGGAGCGGGAACGCAACAGCCCTGGCCCGGTTGTGAGCTGTCCGGCGGCCTGAGCACCATTGTCGAAACGCTCATCCCCGTCCGAGATGACACCGATAGTGCCGCGCTGGACTGTGACTCGATGGTTGTGACTCGGTCACAGGCGCCGTCACACCTGCCGTCACACCCCCAGTCACATGCAATCCTCCGTAAACCCTTGGTTCCATTGACCAAAGCTGACACGTACGATCCATCAATGACGCCGGATAAAGGGTCAGGGAAAAGCCCGGAGCGACCCCCCGGAAAACCGCGGTTTTCCGGCGCAATGGGTGTTCCTGCGTCACACCCACCGCGGGGGTCGCTCCGGGCTGAATGCTTCCCTGCTGGAAGGCGAGGAACCTGCCTGCGGCGTCGTCGGGCGGCGCTGGTCGCCAAGCGCCGGGCTATGGACGCCGGCGCTGCCATGGACGCGAACGACGCGCCCACGGCAGCTTGCAAAACCGCGCAGACGCGGTTTCGCACAGCGCCCACAGCCTTCATCTTCATCGGGATCGACCAGTAGACCGAGGTGCCAGCGCCGAGTGCCCCGGCGAGGGAACGGCTCATCCGAGCGCCGCTCCAAGCAGCGCGGGCTTGCAGGGTATGATGAGTCCATCATCGCATGGACGACGCGGCCTACAAGCGACTCTTCTCCCGGCCGGGCATGGTGCGGGACTTGCTGCGGGGCTTCGCCGCGCGGGACTGGAGCGGGACGCTGGACTTCGACTCGCTGACGCCGCTGCCGGCCAGCTACGTCAGCCGGGACCTGCGGCAGCGGCACGGCGACCTGGTGTGGCGTGTGCGTTTCGGCGGCGAGCGGTGGCTGTACCTGGTGCTGCTGCTCGAGTTCCAGTCCGGGGTCGACCGGGCCATGGCGGTTCGGATGCTGACCTACAGCGGGCTGCTGTATCAGAGGCTGGTCGCCGAGGGCGTGCTGCGCGAGCACGGCGAACTGCCGCCGGTGCTGCCGGTGGTGATCTACAACGGCCGGTCGCCGTGGACGGCGCCGGCGGATGTCTCGGAGCTGATCGCGGCGGGCGGTCCGGCGCTGTCGCGGTATCAGCCTTCGCAGCAGTATTTCCTACTCGATGAAGGCCGGGTGGACGGCGGCTCGCTGCCGGCTGGCAACTTGGTATCGTCTCTGATCGCGCTGGAGACGAACCGCGACCGGTCGCGGTTCCCTGCACTCTGGGACACGTTGATGGAGCTGTTGGAGGCGCAGGACGACCAGGAGCTGAAGGACGCGTTCAGGGCCTGGGCCGCTCAGGTGCTGTATCCGCGGCGGCTGCGGGGCGTAGCCTCGGCGCCGCTGCCGAGTCTGGAGGAGGTGCGCACGATGCTGGCTGAAACCGTGCAGGAGTGGACCGAGCAGTGGGTCGAGGAAGGTCGCGCGCAAGGAATCGAGCAGGGCCGCGCGCAAGGAATCGAGCAGGGGCACGCGAAAGGGATCGAGCAGGGCCGCGCCGAGGGGCGTGCGGAGGAACGCGCGCTGCTGCGTCGCTTGGCGGCGCGCAAGTTTGATGCCGCTGCCGGAGAGCGGTTGGCCGCCGCGCTAGCCGGCGTGACTGACCCGGATCACCTCGCGCAGGTCGGTGAGTGGATCATCGAGTGCGGGACGGCGACCGAGCTGTTCGCCCGCCTCGCCGAGGCGTCGCGCCGCGGGAACTGAGGGGAAAATTTGCTCACCGGACGCTGCGCGGACACCGACCGGCGGCGCAGGATCGGGCCAAACGAAGGGGGCGCCGACGTCGCTTTCCGTCCGGAAACGTTCGGAGACTTCCCGTCGCGAATTGGGTACAGGAAGCACAACGAAAGTCAGCCCCTGCGACCCAAACCGTTTGTTTTCAGTAGCTTACGGGGGCTCTTGCGGGGTTTACGCGGACGGTCGCCCCTTTCACC
>JAAXGX010000084.1 GCA_012271165.1 Vicinamibacteraceae bacterium
ACCGTTGGTAAACATGGGCTAGCGGTTGGGGCCGCTGGGCGGGCCGGGCGGCGGCGGCGGGATGCGCAGTATCTGGCCGCGGCCCACGAGCTGCGCCACCCAGGCGGCCACGTTGGCCGCGCGGCTCTCGCGCTCGACGCGCTGGCGCACGAGCGGCCGCACCTCGGCGAACGACGGCCTGCGCCCGCCGGCGGCGAACTCGTCCAGGTGCTCCTCGTAGTGCAGGCGCAACTGCTCCTCGGTCGGCGTGCGCAGGGGACCGAAGCGGGTCTCCAGGTACGCGTCGCGCCGCGCGTCGTCCCGCAGAACCTGCCGCAGATCGTCGGCGGTGTACCCCACGCGCGCCAGCACGGTGGCCAGCTCCGCCTCCGACGCGAAGCGGGCGGCCACCGCGGCCAGCCGCCGCTCGATGTCGGCCGGCGGCGGATCGGCCACCACGTAGCGGTCGACCTCGTCCAGGATCAGGCGCCGCTCGATCAGGTAGTCCAGCACCTCGTCCTGGCGGTCCGGGGCCGAGCCCGCGCCCGGCCCGGCCAGTTGCAGGTCGACGACGGCCCGCACGTCCGAATGCATGATCACGTGGCCGGCGACGATCGCGAGGATGCGATCCAGCGTTTCGGCGTGCGCGGGCCGGGCTCCGGACGCCCCCAACCACACCGCGCACGCGACGCCGAGGATCCGGGCTGCCAGGCCCCGCGGCCACCGGCTAGAAGGCCTGGCCGATGCTGATATGAAGCGCGGTGAGCGGTTCCCTCTCGCGATCCGGACCACTGCCAAGATCCTGGCGGTCGAGCTTGAATCCGAGATCGACCCGGATCGGACCGACCGGCGAGCGATACCGGACGCCGAACCCGGCCCCGCTTCGGATGCGTCCCAGGTCGAGGTTGCTCACCCGATCGTACACGTTCCCGGCATCGAGAAACCCCACGATCCCGAGATCGCGCGTCACGGGCGCGCGCAGCTCGGCGTTGAGGACCACCACGGCGTTGCCTCCCTGCGGGAACCCGGCGGCGTCGATCGTGGCGCCGGGCTGCCCGATCGGAATCCCCAGCCGGTCGAAAGCGAAGCCGCGCACCGTGGTGTCGCCGCCGGCGAAGAAACGCTCGCTGATCGGCAGCAGGGGGCGCTGCGGCTCCGCGCCCGCGTCCGCCGGCGCCAGGCCGCCGAGCGCCTGCGCCGCCGGCGCGGAGAGCCCCCGGAAGCCGACGGCCAGCCCGAGGCGGGCGCCCGCCGCCACGACCACCCGCCGCACGCCGGGGAGCCGGCGATAGGCGAACGCCTGCAGGAACGTCTTGGCGAAACCCACCTCGGAGCCGATGCCGCGGGCCGCGACCTTGCCGTCGATGCTGAGCATCTCGCCGGCGGCCGGGTCGACCACGTCGTCGCGCGTGTCCCGCAGGATGCTGCCCATGAAGGCGGACAGCCGCACCTTCTCGAAGAGCCGGTCGACGAGCGGCACGTCCTCGGGGTTGAGCTGGATGTTCGACGTGTCGTTCTTGCCCCACTGGTAGGCGGCGCTGGCGCTCAGCGTCGGCGTCACCTGCCGCCGCGCCTCCGCGTTGACGCCGCGGCTGAACAGATCGAAGCCCGGCCGGATGGCCTCCTCGACGAATCCCGTGACGAACAGGTCCCAGCCGCCGGCGAACGCCCGCGGCTCCGCATAGGTGCCGACCACGCGGTACTCGTTGAAGCCGAGCCGCCGACCGGGCTCCATCTCGGCCGGATCGATCGGATCGTGCTCGCGGCGGAAGCTCACGCGCGTGAAGAGGTCGATGGACCGGTTCTTGCCCCACAGGTTCCGCCGGCCGATCTGCACGAAGCCGCGCGGGGCGAGCTCGATCTGCTCGACGGCCTGGCTCGCGCCGCCGGCGGGGTCGGCCCGCCGGCGCAGCCGCTGCGACAGCTCGAGACCGCCGCCGTACCCGAGCCGCGTCGCCGGCGCCTCCTCGACCACGATCACGACATCGCGCAGGTTGCCCCCGCCGTGGCTGAACTCCCGGATGTCGATCCGCCGGAACAGCCCGAGCGCGTTGAGCCGGCGGCGGGTCTCGGCGACCGCGGCCAATCCGAGCGGCTGCCCTTCCTCCAGCGTGATCTCCCGGCGGATGCCCGCGGTATCGATCTGCTCGTTGCCCACTATCAGCACGTGCTCGATCCGAATCTGCGGCCCCTCTGCAATCCGGAAGACCAGGTCCACCGCCTCGAGCCCAGCGTCGAAGCGCGGCTCGACCGTCACGACCGCACGTTCGAAGCCGGCATTGAGATACAGGGCCAGAATGCGGTCGCGATCGCTGACCGCCTGCCGCGCGCTGTAGGGATCGCCGACCGCGGAGGCGATGAGCTCGCCGAGAGCCGCGTCGGTCCGGAACGCGTTCCCCTCCACCGTCAGCGACCGCACGGCGGTCCGCGCGCCCTCCGCGATGTCGATTGCGCAGGCCACCCGAACCGCCCCGGCCGGGCCGCCCGACGCCCGCTCCTCGATGCGCGGCTCGACCCGCACCGTCGCGTAGCCGAGTCGCCGGTAATGCTCGGCGATCCGCCCGAGGCTGGCGTCGAGCTCCCGCATCACCAGCGGATCGCCCGGTCCCAGGCTCACCAGCGGCTCGAGCACCGACCGCGGCACGGCGCGCTGTCCGGCGAACAGGACCTCGTCGACCTCGTAGAGCCGGCCGCGGTCGACGGTGAAGACGATCGACAGCTCCTCGCCCTCGATCTCGCGCGCGTGGGTCACCACGGCGTCGCGATAGCCCCGGTCGTGCAGCAGCGCCGAGATGCGGCGCTCGGCATCTTCGAGCAGGTCCTCGTCGACGGAGCCCTCGCGCTCGATCGGCACCAGCGCCGCGAGATCCGCCCCCGGCACCTCGTCGCCCGCCAGCACCACGGTGATGCGGCGGCCCTGCCGGACATTCAGCACGAGGTGGACACGGGCGCCCTCGGCCACGACCTCGATCTCGTGGCTCACGCTGGCCTCGTAGTAGCGGTTGCGCCGCAGTTGCTCCTCGTACGCCCGCAGGCGGCGGTCCACGTCGACGCCGTCGTACGGCGCCCCCGCCGCGAGGCCGAGACGGGCGAGTATCAGCGGGTACATCGTCGCCGAGGCACCCCGCACGATGACCCGCTCGATCCGCGCGCGCGTGCCCGCCTCCACCTCTACGTGGAGCACCCGCTCGGGACCGCGGCCCGCGACCCGCGTCCGGACGTCGGCCAGCAGGAAACCGCGCCGCCGGTACAGGCGCCTCACCGTTTCCGCCGCGGCGAGCGCCTGATCGAGGCGAAACGACGAGCCGTGGGCGTCGCTGATGGCGCGGCGGATGCTGCCGGCCGACACGTCGGGTCGGCCCGCGACCTCGATGCGCTCGATGAGCTGCAGCGGCTCCAGCGCGTAGAGGAGCCGCACACCGTCGGCCAGCAGGGTGCCGTCCACCTCGACGCTCGCGAAGCGGCCGAGGCTGAACAGGTGCGTCACGCTCTCCCGCACCTGGCGCATCGACAACGGTGCGCCGACCTCCGTCTCGACCAGCGCCAGCGCACCCTCGTCGCGCAGCGGAGAGCCGCCGCTGTGCAGCTCCACCGCCACCACGGGCCGTCCGACGAAGTCGTCGATTTCCGCGCCGGGCGCGGCGGCGGGCGCGGCGAGCACCAGCGCCGCGAGGAGGCCCGGGAGCAGCGCGCTCCGGGCGGCCCGCAGCGCGACCCGGCGGCGGCCGCCCCCCGGGCTCCTGCGCATCAGAACGCGTGCCGCACCCGGAAGTCGAGCGCGTAGGTACGATCCTCGTTCTGGGAGAGGATCCAGGACAGGCGGTCGTTCTGGTCGTACTCGAGCACGACGATGATGTCCTGGTTCGCGCCGGTGAGCGTCCGCGACAGGGTGACGTGCGCCCGGTCCGAGATCCGCTTGCCGATGAGCAGCCGCGCGGTGGGCAGCAACTGCGCCGACTGCTGCGCCGACGGATCGACGAGCGACGGGGTGATCTGGAAGGTGTCGACGCCGAACGACTCCTCGACCACGCGCCCGACGCCCGATGAGAGCGGACTCGTCAGCAGCCGCGCCGCCCCGGCCTGGAACAGCTCCTGCCGCGACTCGTCCAGCG
The DNA here is from genome assembly GCA_012271165.1 of Vicinamibacteraceae bacterium. Lineage (GTDB taxonomy): Bacteria > Acidobacteriota > Vicinamibacteria > Vicinamibacterales > UBA8438 > JAAXGX01. The sequence goes on from JAAXGX010000084.1 coordinate 4,092, forward strand.
CGCGCAGCGTCCGCAGCTCGGCCATCTGCGGGTCGCGGATGTTGCCCAGCAGCAGCGACATGATCTCGAACTCCGGCAGCGGCGGATCGGACGAGAGCTCGAAGGCGAGCCGCTCCATGGTGCCGACCAGGCCCAGCGTCACCCGGTACGTCTGACCCGGCGCTCGCACGTCGGTCTCGGCCTCGATGTCGAAGAACGGCTCGATGGCCGTCGGGCTCGCGAACCCGATGCTGCCCCGGGTCACGCGATACCGGTTGCCCTCGAAGAACACCTCGCCGCGCTCGATCTCGGCGTTCCCGAACAGTTGCGGCTGCGCGTAGGTGCCCCCGAGGGTGAGCTCCGCGCTCGACACCACGCGGGCGGCGTTGTCGCTGATGCGCAGGCTCGACGGCGCGCTGATCCGGACGTCGAGGCGCAGCGGAAACGCCAGATCCACCGGCTGCTGCGCCCGCAACGCGTCGTCGGGCCCGAAATCCAGCAGGCTCGTGCTCGGCTCGAACAGCTCCAGCAGCACCGCGTCGCGCACGTCCACCGACCCGGACAGCACCGGCGCGCCGACGTTGCCGCCCAGCGCCAGCTCCGCGTCCACCAGCGACCGGACCCCCTCGGGAAACCGCAGCCGCAGGCCGGTGCCGGTCGCCGTGACGCTCAGCTCGTCGAACGCATAGCCCCGCAGGCCGACACGCCCCCCGAACTGCACGGGACCCGATCCGAGCTCGCCGGTCAGATCGTCGAACCGCAGCCCGTTCGGCTCGAACACGATCCGGCCCGCGATGTTCTCGAGTCCGTGGGGAAACGACAGATGGCGGATCCGGCCGCCGTCCACCGCCGCCTCGCCGGTCACGAGCGGCTGCTGCAGCGTGCCGCCGATGCTGGCGACCAGCCGCGCGTGCCCGGAGCTCCGGAGATCGGGGAAGATCCCCCGGAGGAAGCCGAGGCCGCCGTCACCCGTGGCCTCGAGCGCCAGCTGCTCGCTGCCCAGGTCGATGCTGCCGGTCAGCTCGATCGCCGTCCCGTCGCCGGTCAGGCGCATGCGCTCGACGCCGACGACGTTCCGTTCCAGAACCAGTTGCAGCGGCCGGTCGTTGCGGACCTTGTAGCCGTAGACGTCGAGCTGCAACTCCTCGATCGTGGACGCGACCTCCAGCCGGCCGATGTCGCCGAGCGGACCGAGCACCTGCAGCGTGCCGCTCACCTCGGCGGCGAGCTGCTCCGGCAACGCCGGCCGGAACGCGCGGACGTACGGATCGATCGTGGCGTCGCTGAAACGCAGCAGCAGCTCGGAGCGCGTCGTCGCCAGCTCCACGCGCCCGGAGCCCGAGACCGCCCCGCGCGGCGAGGAGACCTCGGCTTCCAGCCCCATCACGCCGCCGCGCACGTCGATGCGGCCGGAGAGGTGGCCCACGACTTCGCCCCCGACGGTCAGGCCGCGCACCGCGCCGCGCACCTCGTAGCGCGGATCGGCGAACGCCCCGACGCCGTCGACGGTGAACCGGAGCCGGCCGCCCAGCGGTACGCGCTCGACGCGGGCGGCGTCGAGCGCGGCCACCGCGATGTCGCGCCCGGCCGCGTTGAACGAGTACGTCCCGTCCCAGCCGATGAACGCGGCGCCGGTGGCGACGCCGCCGCCCTTGCGCACCTCCAGGCCTTCGACGCGGACGCCGGCCCCCTCGAAGCGCAGGCCCGCCGCCGCCGAATCGAACGACTCGCCGTAGGCCAGCGGCCGCTCCAGCGTCAGGCGGCCCACGCCGTAGGGGCGCCGATAGCCGCCGAAGAGCCGGATCGCACCGGTCAGGGGGCCGTCGATGTCGTAGCCGCGCAGGTCGAACGCCCGGCGCACGCGCGCGGCGGGAAACGACGCGACCTCGAAGGCCGCATCGATCTCGTCCTCCCCGCCGCCCCGGCCGCCGAGCGCGAAGCGGCCGTTGATCCAGAGCGCCGCGTCGCCCTGGGTGAACTCGGTGTCCGAGACGTCGAGGTAGCCGTTCTCGACCGTGATCGCCCCGCGGCCGGCGCCCCACGCCACGTTCCAGGCGCGAATGCCCTGCCCGTCGAAGCTCGCCTCAATGCGGGGCGACGCGAAGGTGCCCAGCATGACGCCCTCGAGCTGCCCGCGGCCGCCAACCGCGATCTCGTTCGTCGGCGCACCGAACGCGGTCATGAACGCCGCCATCAACCGGTCGCTCTCCTGCCAGTCGGCGCTCGTCACGCGGAACGGAATGCGGGAGCGGCCGCCGTACTCCGTCCGGCCCTGGAACTCGATCTCCGTGTACGGCGTGGCCAGGCGGCTGGGCTCGATCTCTATCCCGGCCGGGTCGACCGAGTAGGCGATTGCGCCGCCCACCGGGAACGACCAGCGACGGCCTCCGGCGGCGAACGGGGTCGCCGCGTACGAGTCCGGGTCCGCGGGACCGGCCGGCGGGGCGGCGCGGGTCATGAGCCGCGCGGCGGGGAGCGGCTGCACCGCCAGCCGCCCGTCGCCCGTGCGGTCGGCGAAGGCCCCCAGCGGCCAGCTCAGCACGTTGCGGCCGGCCGCCCGGCCGCGCGGCCTGATCCCCCCGACCGGCAGGTCGTCGACCAGCGCCGCGAGATCGACGCCGCTGTAGACGGTGTCGAGCAGCGCCCGACCGAGCGTCGGCTCGCCGAGCGGCTGCATCGAGTAGCCGAATTCGAGGACGCCGCCGTAGAACGGCGAGAGGCCCTCGAACACCTCGAAGCGGTCCGCGGTCCAGGTCAGCGAGCCCTCGATACCGGGAAACCGCAGGCCGTTGAGCTCCGCGTTCGCGCTCTGGAACGCGCCGGTCAGCTCGCGGCCGCCGTCGAAGATGTGCCAGGTACCGGTGAACCTGCCGTCGCCCGCGACGGTGAAGTCGTCGTCCGCGAAGAAGATCTCCTTCATCGGCGGCAGCTCGATGTCCGAGTCGACGATGCGGTAGGTCTGCTCGGGCCAGTTGAGCAAATCGACCTGACCGGTCAGCCGTGACGTGAAGCCGTCCATCGCCAGGCGGATGTCGGTGAGGTCGACCAGTCCGCCGTCGAGCGCGTAGGTGGCGTCCATGGCGGCCGTCATCGGCGCGAACGAGCCGATCCGGACCGTGCCGCCACGGAACGACACCTCGCCGCCGTACCGTTCGCGCTTGCGGATCGTGAGGTCGATGTCGCGCGCCGTGACGCTCCATGGCGCGCCGTGGTCCCGGTAGACGAACTCGCCGTCGTGCGCCAGCAGATGACTGAGGGTGGTGACGAAGGATCGCCGGCCCGCTTCGTCTGCCGCGAGCGCGCCGGCTCCGGAAGCCGCCTCTTCCCCGGAGGCGGCCGTCCCGGCGCGGGCATCCGTTGGCGGCGGCGGCGTGGATCTCCTGGCGGCAAACGGCGGGAAGCTGTGGCGGCCGTCGGGAAAGCTCTCGACGAGCATCCGCCAGCCAGCCATCTCCGCGCCGTCGATCAGGATCTCGCCGCGCAGCAGCGCCACCCACGAGGTGCTGACGACGATCCGCGCCGCGGTCAGGAACGGTTCATCGCCGGGCGACAGCCCCTCGATGACGAGATCCTCGACGAGAAACCGCCCCGGCAGAACATAGGTGCCCAGCCGGCCCATGCGCACCGGGCGGCCGAGGCTCGCCGACGCGGCCGACTCGGCCTGCGCGCGCACCACCGGTCCCAGATCGATCGTGACGAGCGACACGGCGCCCGCGGCGAAGAGACCGAACCCGGCGATGATCGCCCAGCGGGCACGCCGGCCCGGCGCCCAGCGGACACGCCACCCCGACGCCCAGCGCAGCGGCTGCCAACGGGCCCGGACGGCGGCGGGCTCGGCAGCCGCGGGATTCGCGCTCCGGGCCAGCGCCGCTGTCGGTTCGTCGGTCATGGCCAGCTTCAATCAGCGCGCCTTGGGGTCATTCGATGACGACCAGCACCTTCTCCGCCTCCACCGAGGCGCCTTCCGCCACCGCCACCTCGGCGATGCGGCCGGGGCGCGGCGCAGTCAGCTCGTTCTCCATCTTCATCGCCTCGACCACCACGACGCCCTGACCGGCCTCGACCTCGTCGCCCGGCGCCACCAGCAGCCGCACCACCTTCCCCGGCATCGGGGCCGTGACGTGCTGGCCGCCGCCCCGCTCGCCGTCGCGCGCGCCGAGCCCCGTGAACCGCGCGCGGCCGACGTCGACGAGCGCGCGCACCACCGCGCCGCCGACGTGCACGTCCAGGGCGCCGTCGCCGGCCGCATCGACGCAGCGGACGGTGTGGCTGCCGGACCCGCCGTCGACGAGCACCAGCGAGAGCGTCTCCGCGTCGATCCGGCGGGCGTCGACGACGCGCGTCACGCCGCCCCACGCGATCCGGAACCGCGCCGGGTCGGGCCCGAGCCGCTCGACCGCGACCCGGTGGCGGTTCCCGTCGATCTCGATCTCGATGGTAGTCTCAGCCATTCAGCGCCGCAATCCCCCAACCCTCGCCGCCTGCTGCCACGTCGTGCGCCGGGCCCCGGCCGCCTCGCGCGCCGAGCGGCCCGTCCGGGCGTCGAGGCTCGCCCGTACCGCCGTCGCGAGCACCGCGATCTCCTCGACCTCCGGCGGCGGCGGCAGCAGCGGGCCCGGGGGGCGGGCCGCCAGCGCGCGGTCGAGGAAGCCCGTGTCGAAGCGCGCGGCCGCGAAATCCGGCCGGCCCAGGAGCCACCGGAAGAGCGGGATCGTCGTCCGGACGCCCCCGACCTCGTACTCGGTCAGCGCCCGTCGCATGCGGTCGATGGCCTGGGCGCGCGTCTCACCCCAGGCCACCAGCTTCGACAGCATCGAGTCGTAGTGCAGCGGCACCTCGAACCCCTGCGCCACGCCGCTGTCGTTGCGGATACCGGGGCCGTCCGGCGTGCGCAGGCTCGTGATGCGGCCCGGGCAGGGAATGAACCCGGCCTCCGGATCCTCGGCGTAGACCCGGCATTCGATGGCGTGGCCGTGGGGCGCCAGCACGCGCTCCGCGTCCAGCGCCAGCTTCTCGCCGCGCGCGATGCGCAACTGCCATTCGACGAGATCGACCCCGGTCACCATCTCCGTCACCGGGTGCTCCACCTGCAGCCGCGTGTTCATCTCGAGGAAGTAGAAGTGCCCGGCGTCGTCGAGGAGGAACTCGACCGTCCCGGCGTTGGTATAGCCGACGCCGCGGGCCAACGCCGCCGCCGCCGCCGCCAGCGCCTGCCGCGTGGCCGTGTCGACGACCGGCGACGGTGTCTCCTCGATCACCTTCTGGTGCCGACGCTGAATCGAGCACTCGCGCTCCACGAACGGCACGACCCGGCCTTCGTCGTCGCCGAGCAGTTGCACCTCGATATGCCGCGCGACCGTCACGCAGCGCTCCAGGTAGACCGCGGGGTTGCCGAATGCGGACTGCGCTTCGGAGCGCGCGGCCCGCACCGCGGCCGGCAGCGCGGCCGGCTCGTCGACGAGCCGCATGCCCTTCCCGCCGCCGCCGGCCACGGCCTTGACGAACAGCGGATAGCCGATACCGTCCGCCGTGCGGCCGATCTCGTCGGCGGTCAACCCTGCCGGCAGCGGACCGTCCGTTCCCGGCACGACCGGCACGCCGGCCCGCTGGGCGGCCTCGCGCGACGCGGTCTTGCCCCCCATCAGCGCGATGACGTCCGCCGCCGGCCCCACGAACCGCAGGCCCGCGGCATGGCAGGCCCGCGCGAACTCCGCGTTCTCCGCCAGGAACCCGTAGCCCGGGTGGACGGTATCCGCGCCGCTGCGGCGCGCCGCGGACACCAGCTTGTCGATGTCCAGATAACTCTCGGCCGGCCGATCGGCGCCCAGTCCGACCGCCTCGTCCGCGTAGCGCACGTGGGGCGCCAGCCGATCGCTCGGCGAGTACACGGCGACCGTCGGCACGCGCATGTCGCGACACGCGCGCATGATTCTGACGGCGATCTCGCCCCGGTTGGCGACCAGAACTTTCACGAGCGTTCAACGCCCCGCTGCATGCGAGCAGCCATGCATCCCGCAAGGGCCGGCGCTGGGCCTCATAGGGGAATGTTGCCGTGCTTTTTCGGGGGATTGGTGTCGCGCTTGCCCTCGAGGCTGCGCAGCGCGGCGATCAGGCGAGGCCGGGTGGTGCGCGGCTCGATGACCTCGTCGATGAAGCCGCGTCCGGCCGCGACGAACGGGTTGGCGAGCTTCTCCCGGAACTCCCGCACCCGCTCCTCGCGCCTCGCCGCGGGGTCCGGCGCCGTCTCGAGCTCCCGCTTGTACAGGATGTTGACGGCGCCTTCCGGCCCCATGACCGCGATCTCCGCCGTCGGCCAAGCCAGGTTGACGTCGGTGCGGAGGTGCTTGCTCGCCATGACGCAGTACGCCCCGCCGTACGCCTTCCGGACGATGACCGTCACCTTGGGAACGGTCGCCTCCGCGAACGCGAACAGCAGCTTGGCGCCGTGCCGGATGATGCCGCCGTACTCCTGCTGCGTGCCGGGCATGAACCCCGGCACGTCCTCGAGGGTGACGAGCGGAATGTTGAAGGCGTCGCAGAAGCGCACGAAACGCGCGCCCTTCACCGACGCGTCGATGTCGAGCGTGCCGGCCAGATGCGCAGGCTGGTTGGCGACGATGCCGACCGACAGCCCGCCGAGCCGTGCGAAACCGACCACGATGTTGCGCGCGAAGTGCTGCTGCACCTCCAGGAACTCGCCGTCGTCCGCCACCGCGTGCACCAGGTCCAGCATGTCGTACGGCTGGTTCGGCGCCTCCGGAACCAGCGCGTTCAACTGCTCGTCCCCGCGATCGATCGGGTCGGTCGACTCGACCCGCGGGGCGTCGTCGAGGTTGTTGCTCGGCAGGTAGCCCAGCAGCGTGCGGATCAGGGCGAGGCACTCGCGATCGTCCTGGACGGCGAAATGCGCCACGCCGCTCCGCTCGTTGTGCGTCATCGCGCCGCCGAGCGCCTCCTTGGACACCTCCTCGTGCGTGACCGTCCGGATCACGTCCGGACCGGTGACGAACATGTAGCTCGACTCGCGCACCATGACGATGAAGTCGGTGATCGCCGGCGAGTAGACGGCCCCCCCCGCGCACGGGCCCATGATGGCCGAGATCTGCGGAATCACCCCCGAGGCCAGCGTGTTGCGGAGAAAGATGTCCGCGAAGCCTGCCAGGGAAAGCACGCCTTCCTGGATGCGCGCGCCGCCGGAGTCGTTCAGCCCCACGACCGGCGCGCCGTTCCGGACCGCCAAGTCCATGATCTTGACGATCTTCGAGGCGTTGGTCTCCGACAGCGAGCCGCCGAACACGGTGAAGTCCTGGGCGAACGCGTAGACGAGACGGCCGTCGACCAGCCCGTGGCCGGTCACGACGCCGTCGCCGGGAACGAGCTCCCCGTCCATTCCGAAGTCCCGGCAGCGATGCGTGACCAGCTTGTCGATCTCCCGAAAGCTGTCCGGATCGAAGAACAGCTCCATGCGCTCCCGCGCCGTGAGCTTGCCGGCCGCGTGCTGCCGTTGCCGGCGCGCCTCGCCGCCCCCGAGCTCCGCCCGGCGCTCGTACTCCTCGAGAACCTGTCGCGTGTCCATGCGTCTTCGTTCGGGAATGCCTACACCTTCGCCGCTTGCGCGCGCTCCCAGTCGGCCAGGAACTTCTGCAGGCCGATGTCGGTCAGGGGGTGCGCGAAGAGCCCGTCGATGACCTTGGCCGGACAGGTGCAGATGTCGGCGCCCAGGGTCGCCGCCTCCACGACGTGCAGCGGACCCCGCACGCTCGCCACCAGCACCTCGGTGGCGAACTCGTGCACGTCGTAGATGTCCACGACCTGGCCGATGAGGTCCATGCCGGATGTCGCGACGTCGTCGAGCCGGCCGACGAACGGGCTGACGTACGCCGCCCCGACCTTGGCGGCCAGCAGCGCCTGGGCTGCGGAGAACACGAGCGTCACGTTGACGCGGATCCCTTCGCCGGTGAGGCGCTTGCACGCGGCGACCCCCTCCCGGCCGAAGGGGACCTTGACGACGATGTGCTCGTCGAGCAGGGCCAGTCGGCGCCCCTCGCCCACCATCTCGTCGGCAGTGGTGGACACCACCTCCGCGCTGACCGGCCCCTGCACCAGCCCGCAAATGGCCTTGAGAATCGCGTCCGGATCTCCACCCTCCCGGGCGAGCAGCGACGGGTTGGTCGTCACCCCGTCCACGATGCCGAGCGGCAGCAGCGCCTCGATGTCGGGAACATGCGCCGTGTCGACGAACAGCTTCATCTCTCCAACCTCACGCCGGTTCCGCGGCGACCACGTCGTTCGCGAGCGATCCGACGCCGGCGACCTTCACTACGATCCGGTCTCCCGGCTGCAACGGACCGACCCCCGACGGGGTGCCGGTCGCGATCACGTCACCCGGCAGCAGCGTCATGACCGACGAGACGAACTCGACCAGGTAGCCGATGTCGAAGATGAGCTCGCGGGTGTTCGACGCCTGGCGCCGCTCGCCGTTGAGCCACGATTCGACGTCCAGCGCGCGCCAGTCGACCCCCACGGCGACGGCCGGACCGACCGGGGCGAACGTATCGAATCCCTTGGCGCGGGTGTACTGCACGTCGCGCTTCTGGAGATCCCGGTCCGTCACGTCGTTCACGCAGGTCAGACCGAGTATATAGTCCGGCGCGTCGGCGGCCGCGACGGCGCGCGCGCGGCGGCCGATCACCAGGCCGAGCTCGGCCTCGTAGTCGACCCGGCCGGCCCCGGCGGGCAGGACGATGGCGCCGTCGGGACCGACGACCGCCGACGGCGGCTTGAGGAAGATCAACGGCTCGCTGGGCAGCACCTTGTTCATCTCCCGGGCATGGTCGCGGTAGTTGAGCCCAACCGCCACGATCTTCGACGGCTCGAGAGGCGCCAGTATCCGCAGATCGGCCGGATCGACCGGGGCTCCGGCGGCGTAGCGGCCGAACAGGTCGCCCTCGAGCTCGTTCCAGTCGCCGCCGGCGTGCAGCACGTGCATGCGCCGGCCGGCGCGCTCCGCCCGGTAGATCCAGTGCGCCGCATCGTTCATCGCGCTCGCTCCCTCACCCGCTCCGACGGCGGGCCGACGTTGGGCGGCACGGCGTCGTCGACGGCCTGCACCGCGTACTCGTAGCTCACCCCGGCCTCCGCCGTCGCGTCGCGATAGGTCGTCGCCGCGACCGGCTCGGCCGTCAACGGGCGGAGTGTCGCATCTGGGCCGCGACCGCGCAAGACCAGGTAGCCGACCACGTCGTCCTCGGCGTTCGCACTCCAGGCCAGGTTGACGCCGCCGGCGGCCGCAACCGCGGCGAGACCGGCCGGCGCCGCCGGCGCGAACGTGTCGACCAGCTCGCGGCAGGCAGCCTCCGACGGCGCGCTGCGCACGTCGACGCCGTCGATCTCGTCGACCGACCGGACGACGAAGCAACGCTCGACGCCCAGGGTCGGCCCCGCTTCGCGATACGAGGTCCCCGCCAGCGGCGCGGCATGCAAGGGCCTGGGAACGTGCGCACCCGCGGCGGCCGCGGACTCGGCGGCAGCGTAGACCTCGTACCGGGTAGGGGTGCGAGGGGGCGGCAGCGGCTGCGACGGAAGCTCCGCGTCGATCGCCGTCCGCTGCACCGGCAGGCGCACCGTGGGCGGCGGCGACCACGCGAGCGAGAGTCGCTCCTCGTCGTAGGTCACGCGAGGGGGCGCGGGCGGCGCGGGCGCAGGCCCGAGCGGCACCGTCGCCGGCTGCGACGGCCGGCTCTCCCGTCCGCGGCCGGAGAGCGCCAGGACAACGTAGGTCCGCGCCGGCGGCCGCGGCAGCGGCGGGCCGAGCAGCGGCCCGGCGACCGGCCCCCCGGGGTCGTCGCTCATCTCCTCCGAATCGTCGTCCTCGCCGAGCGCCGCGGGCTCGAGCGCCGCTAGCGTCAACTGCTCGACGACGGTCACCCGATCGCCCGGGGCCGGCAGCGCGTCGCTTCCCTCCGTTTCGTCGTCCGCGGCGGGGTCGCCGGCGGGCTGCGCGACCTCGAGCCTCGCGACCAGCGTGGCGGCGTCGAGCCAGTCGTCGAAGGCCACGTCCGTCCCGTCGTCCGACGGCGGCGCGGTCCGCGCGTACACCTCCACCCGGCCGGGGCCGGCGGGCGCCGCGCCGTCGTTGTCGGCGGACGGAATCGTGAACTGCACGTAGACCTGATCTCCGAAACGTGCCGCGGACAGATCGGCGACCGGGGCGGGCACGATCAGGCGCGGCGGCAGCGGGTCGCCCCGCACGCCGCACGCCGCGGAGAGCACGGCGCAGAGCAGCCCGGACAGACCGGCTCGGACACGGATTACAGAATGTATCGCGATAGATCCTCGTCCTTCACGATGTCGACGAGCATCCGGTCGACGTAGGCGCCGTCCATGACGACCCGTTGCTCCAGCATGTCGGGCGCATCGAACGAGACCTCGTCGAGCAGCTTCTCCATGACCGTATGCAGCCGCCGCGCGCCGATGTTCTCCGTGCGCTCGTTGACCATCGTCGCGAACTCGGCGATGCGCTGCACGGCTTCGGTCTCGAATACCAGCTCGAGCCCCTCGGTGGCCAGCAGCGCCATGTACTGGGTGACCAGCGCACCCTTCGGCTCCGTCAGGATGCGCACGAACTCGTCCGTGCCCAGCGCCTCCAGCTCGACCCGGATCGGAAACCGCCCCTGGAGCTCCGGAATCAGGTCGGACGGCTTGGCCATGTGAAACGCGCCGGCCGCAATGAACAGGATGTGGTCGGTCCGCACCATGCCGTGCTTCGTGCTGACCGTGGTGCCCTCGACGATCGGCAGGATGTCGCGCTGCACCCCCTCGCGGCTGACATCCGGTCCCTGCACCCCCTCCCGCCCGCAGATCTTGTCGATCTCGTCGACGAAAATGATGCCGGCCTGCTCGACCCGCTCCACCGCCGACCGGCTCACGCTCTCCATGTCGACGAGCTTCTGCTCCTCCTCCTGGCTCAGGTGCTGCAGCGCCTCCGGCACCTTCAGGCGGCGCTTCCGCGGCCGCCCCTGGAAGAGGCCGGGCAGCATGTCCTTCACGTTGATGTCGATCTCCTCGATCGAGGAGCCCGTAACGACTTCGAACGAGGGCAACGACCGCTCCCGGACCTCGACCTCGACCACCCGCGCGTCGAGGCGGCCGGCGTGCAGCTGGTCGCGAAACTTCTCCCGCGTGCGCTGGGCGTGCTCGCCGGCGGCGGCGGCATCCGGCGCGTCGGCCGCCGGTCTTGCCGGCGGCAGGAGCAGGTCCAGCAGGCGCTCCTCCGCATGCTCGCGCGCCTTCCCGCGCACCTCGACCAGCCGTTGCTCGCGGACCATGTCGACCGCCAGCTCCACCAGATCGCGGACCATCGACTCGACATCGCGTCCCACGTAGCCGACCTCGGTGAACTTCGACGCCTCGACCTTGATGAACGGGGACTGGGCCAGCCGGGCGAGTCGGCGGGCGATCTCGGTCTTGCCCACGCCGGTCGGGCCGATCATCAGGATGTTCTTGGGCGCCACCTCCTCGGCCAGCTCGGGTGGCAGCTTCTGGCGCCGCATCCGATTCCGGAGCGCGACGGCGACGGCTCGCTTGGCGTTCGTCTGTCCGACGACGTACTTGTCGAGCTCGGCCACGATCTGGCGCGGCGTCAACGTGTCGGCGCTCGTCACCGTCGATTCGGGAAGATAGATGGGCATGACTGGCGGGACCGACGGCGCCCTACAACTCCTCGATCGTGACACTGGCATTCGTGTAAATGCAAATGCCTGCCGCTATCGTCAGCGCCTCCTGGGCGATGGCGCGCGCATCGAGCTCGGTATGCCGTGCGAGCGCCTTGGCCGCCGCCATGGCGTACGCCCCGCCGGACCCGATCGCGACGATCCCGTCGTCGGGCTCGATGAGATCGCCGGTGCCCGACAGCAGGAAGGTGGCCGAGGCGTCGACGACCACCAGCATCGCCTCGAGGCGACGCAGCATGCGGTCGGTGCGCCAGTCCTTCGCGAGCTCGACGACCGAGCGTTCGAGATTCCCGCGGTACTGCTCGAGCTTCGACTCGAAGCGCGCGAACAGGGCGAACGAGTCGGCCGACGAACCGGCGAACCCGGCGAGGATCTTGTCGTTGTAGAGCCGCCGGATCTTGCGCGCGCTCTGCTTGACGACCGTGTTGCCGAGTGTCACCTGCCCGTCGCCAGCCAGCACGGCACGCTCACCGCGGCGTACCGCAAGCACCGTCGTGCTGTGGAAGTCGGACACCGATCACCGTGCCTGCCGCTGCGCCCGGCGCGAACGGCGAAAGAGGAAGAAGGCCGGGACGCCGGCCGCGATGATGAGCAGACCGGCGGCGGACGTGCCGGGGCTGCGCCAGATGGCGTTGCCGACCATGAACAGGCTGGCCGTGGCGAAGACGAGCGGCGCCAGCGGATAGCCCCAGGCGCGGAAGGGGCGCGGCGCCAGCGGCTCGCGGCGGCGGAGCACGAAGAGGGCGGTGACCGCCACGCCCGCGAACAGCACGACGGCGAATCCCGTGTACTCCACGAGCTGCTCGAACGTCCCGGTCAGCACGAGCAGGCCCGCCCACAGGCTCTGGGCGACGATGGCGGCCGTCGGGGTCCGGAACGTCGGGTGCACCTCGGCGAGTCGGGCGAAGAACTGGCCGTTCTGCGCCATCGCGTAGTACACGCGCGGCCCCGCCAGCACCATCGCGCTGATGCTCGCCGCGATCATCACGACCGACGCCGCGGCGAGCGGCGCGGCCCCGGCCGGCCCGAACAGCCGGTCGGCCGCCGCGTCGACCACCCGTACGTCGACGGCCGCGAGCTCGGTCACCGGCAGCGCGTAGACGTACAGCGCGTTCAGCAGCAGATAGATCAGGATGACGACCACGGTGCCGATGCCGAGGGCCAGTGGCACGTTGCGCCCCGGGTCGCGCATCTCCTCGGCCACGTAGGCGGCCGCATTCCAGCCCGAGTAGCTGAACATCACCGGAATCAGCGCCAGCGCCCAGCCGGCCGGCGCGACCGCCCCGCCCACGGCGCCGAAGTTCGCGCTCGTTCCGAGGCCGATCGTGAAGCCGAGGGCGACGAACACCACCAGCACGAGCACCTTGAGGGCGGCGAGCACGTTCTGGACGATCCGTCCGGGACCGAGGCCGACGATGTGCACGACCGAGAGGCCCGCGATGGCCGTGAGGGCCACGACGGACTGGGGCGACAGCGTGAGCGTGGCAACGCCCACCGGCAGCTGCAGGAGCGGGGTCGTGTCACCGGCCGCCGGCACGAAGCGGCCCAGGTAGCTGGCTAGGCCGACGGCGCTGGCGGCGATCGCGCCCGAGAACCCGGCGACGAAAGACGTCCAGCCGGTGAGGAAGCCGGCCAACGGACCGAACGCCTCGTGCAGGTACACGTATTCTCCGCCCGCCCGCGGCCGCAGCGCCGCCAGCTCCGCGTAGGCCATGGCCCCGGCAAACGCGAGCACGCCGCCCGCCAGCCAGACGCTGAGCATGGCCCAGGCGTTGGGCACGTCCTGGGCGACGAACGCGGGCACGATGAAGATGCCGCTGCCGATGACGTTCGAGACGACGATGGCCGCGCCGTCGAGCGGACCGAGGTCCCGGCGCAGCGCCGTCGGACCGCGGGAGTCAGGGGCAGGCGGGCGGGGCCGGTGCGGCACAGGGGGCACCCACTACTGAGTGAGGAGCTGCCGATCGATCGGATGCTCGCCCAGCCTCACCCACGGGTCCGCCCTGTGCTTGATGAAGAGCTCGACCTTGACGTCGACGAAGTCCCGGTGCTGCAGCATCTCGACGCGCGGCTGTTCCCCGGTGTAACCGAGGCCGGACTCCATCGTGAAGGGCCCGGCGAGGGCGCCCGGATCGAGCCCCTCGCGGCCGACCGCACGCACGTACGCGTTGCCCCACTCCTGGATCTCGCCGGGGCACGTCCCTGCCTCGGGATCGGCCGGGGAAACCTCCGAAACGGCCGGCTCGCCGCCCATGGCCACCTGGCAGCGGCGAAACACGCCGTTCAACTGCAGCGTCCGCACGTGGCTGTCCGAGACGTTCCTGAGCCGGAACGAGATGGTGGGCACGAGCTTGCTGCGGCCGAGCTCGTCCAGACCGATGTCCAGCCAGCCCGTCGTCACGTCGGTAACGGCCATGGTGGCGGACATGTCCCGTGCCGGCCCACCGCACCCGCCGGCAACCGCGAGGGCCAGAACACCCACGATCCCGAGCCGCGCCCGGGCGCCGACCGCGGTTCCGCCGCGCCGCTCACCCATGCGGGCATTGTAGATCAGAACCTAGCGCGTCTCGACGCGGCCGCGGGCCTCTGCCAGCGACAGCCGGCCGTCGCGCAGCGCCGCCAGATCGCCGCCCCGGACGCGGATCTGCAGGGTCTGGCGCTCACCGGAACGGACCCGCAGCCCGCGCGCGTCGCGCGCGGCGACGGTCAGCCACTCGAAGTCCCCGAGCGCAGCGGGCAGGGCGCCGCCGTACGTCATCAGCGCGTCCGTGAGCGCTTCCCGGAGCGCCGTGCGGTAGAGCTCCTCCGGATCCACGGCGAGCGGCGCCGGCACGGCGTCGGCGCGCGCGCCGGGCGCCGGCGGGGGCGCTCCGGCCGCGACGGGAGCGGCGGGCGTCGAGCGCACGTGCTCCTCCACCTCCCGCAGCGCGCGGCCCAGTGCGGCCCGGCCGGGTCCGTCCTGCATGGCCAGCATGCGGCGCCGCAGCCGTGCCAGCGCCGGGCCCATGCCGGCGTCGAACCGGTCCAGCACACCCAGCGACCAGAGCAGGCTGCGCCGTACGACGGGGTACTCGACGTAGAAGAACACCCCGTAGTCGTCCAGAACGAAACCGCGCGCCTGAATCGAGCCGGCAAAGAAGAGCAGGCCGGGTACCAGCGTGGGCAGTTGCCGCTCCACCGCGGTCACGCCGCGGCTCACGGCCCTCTCGAGCTCCTGCTCCAGGCGCCGGACCTGCTGCACGACCGCCTCGTCGCGGTTCCCACCCGGCTCCGGCACCTGAGCAGTCGCCGGCACGGGCAGCACCCCGGCCGCGACGACGAGAGCGAAGCAGGCTTGCAGGCGTTCCACGGGACCGACTCCTACCGCTGAGAGACCCGCACCAGGTAGTCGGTGACGCCCTCGAGCGCGCCCAGCTCCTGGCGCAACTGCTGCTGGTCGGCGCGCCGCTGCACGTCCAGCTCCTGGGCGAACTCCGTCAGCCACAGCGCCCGCTCCTGCTGTTGCCGGCGCTCGCTCTGCGCGATCAGGCCCTGCAACTGCTGCAGCAGCGCATCGTGATCGATCGCACGGGTCGCGGGCCCTGGCCGCGGAGCAACCTCGCCCGGGGCCAGCTCCCGCCGCAACTGCTGCTCGAGCGCAGCCAGATCGGCGCGCCAGGGCGCGGCTGCCTGCGCCGGCTCGACCGCGGCCGCCGCGGCCGCCCCGGCGCCGGGAGTTCCGGCTACCGAGCGAAGGTAGTCGACCAGTCCGGCGCGGAGCACGAGCGCGCCGTCGCCGTACTGCACCTCCACCCCCCCGAGGAAGAGCCCCGCCGCGAACACGGCGACGGCTGCCGCCGCCAGCCCCCAGGCCGGACGCCAGGCGAGCGCCCACCACGGCCTGCCCCGCGTCTCCCGGTCCGATACCACCCGCAGCCCGAGCGACGCGTCGGGCAGCGTCCAGGCATCCAACGTGCCGCGAACGGACCGGAACGCCGCTACCTCGTCGGCGCACCGAACGCAAACGGCCAGGTGCGCCTCGACCCGCTCGCGCTCAGCCGGCTCGCACTCGTCGTAGAGATAGGCGACGAGCGCCTCCCGGTCCCGGACGCCGCACGGAGGAACTCCATCCACGTCAGGCCTCCTGCGCCGCGCGCCTCTGCCGCCAACCCGGGCGAACCGCAGTGGACATGCTCAGCCCCTGGCGTTCCAGATGCTTCCGCAACGCGTTCAGGCCCTGGTACAGCCGCGTCTTCACCGTGCTGAGCGGGCACTCCGCGAGCTCCGCAATCTCCCGGAACGTGAAGCCGTGGTACTCCTTGAGGACGATAACCGTTCGCTGCTCGGCCGGCAACCGGGCCATGGCCTGCGCGACCGCGCGGCCCAGGTCGCGGCGGATGATCAGATCCTCGACCGTCTCGTTGATCGGGTTCACCACCCCCAGCTCGCCCGGCTCGGCGTCCTCCGGCGGCTGCACGAACCCGCCGCGGCGCTGGCGGCGGAGCCAGTCGTGGCACAGGTTGAGCGCGATCCGGTACAGCCACGACGAGAACTTGGCCTGCCCCTTGAAACGCTTGAGTCCGCGAAACGCACGCAGGAAGGCTTCCTGGCAGATCTCGCGGGCGTCCTCGTCACGCCCCACGACGCGGTAGGCGAGCGCGTGGATAGGCCGCTCCCAGCGCACCACGAGCTCGTTGAACGCATCCGTGCCGCCGCGGGCGGCGATCTCGACCAGCTCCTCGTCGGTCCTGTGCATGGCGGTACGCGTGTCGGTCGCTTCTCTAGCTTAGACGAACGAACGCGGGCGAGAGTCGGCCGGTTCCTCGTCGTGTCAGAATCACAGGCGGCCGACCGCCGCACCCATGATTCAACTTTCTGCCGTTCGCAAGGCCTTCGGCGCCCGCGTGCTCTTCGACGACGTCACCTGGCAGGTGCAGTCGGGAGAGCGGGTCGGGCTGTGCGGCCCGAACGGGGCCGGCAAGACGACGCTGCTGCGGATCCTGGCGGGGCGCGAGGAGACCGACGCCGGCGCCCTGGCCCGTCCGGCCGACCTGACAGTCGGATTCCTGCCGCAGGACGGCGTCGCCCACGCTGGACGGACGCTGCTCGACGAAGCGCGTGCGGCGTTCGGCGAGCTGCTGGAGCTCGAGGCCGAGATGCGGGAGATCGAGGCCCGGATGGCCGCGGACGACGACGACGACGGGACGCTGCTCGCCCGCTACAGCGAGCTCCAGGAGTCGTTCCAGCACCAGGGCGGCTACGACATCGACGCCCGCGTGACCGCCGTGCTGCGGGGACTGGGATTCGGCGAGGCGGATCTCGCGCGCCCCACCGAGGAGTTCTCGGGCGGCTGGCAGATGCGCATTGCCCTCGCCAGGCTCCTGCTGCGCCGGCCTCGGCTGCTGCTCATGGACGAGCCGACCAACCACCTCGATCTGGAGGCCCGGAACTGGCTCGAGGACTTCCTCGTGGGCTACCCGCACGCGGTGGTGCTGGTCTCGCACGACCGCTTCTTCCTCGACCGCGTCGTGACCTCGATTGCGGAGCTCGGCCTGCGCACGCTCACCCGGTATCCGGGCAGCTACAGCGCCTACCTCGTCGAGCGCGACGCACGGCTGGCGCGTCTGCGGGAGCAGAAGCGCCAGCAGGACGAGGAGGTGGCGCGCATGCAGGCCTTCATCGACCGCTTCCGGTACAAGGCGACGAAGGCGGCGCAGGTGCAGAGCCGGATCAAGATGCTCGAGAAGGTGACGCCGATCGAGGTGCCGCCCGAGCGCAAGCGAGTTCATTTCGAGTTTCCGGCCAGCGCCAAGAGCGGCCGGACCGCGCTGGAGCTGCGGAGCGTGTGCAAGGCCTACGGCGCGTTGCGGGTGTTCGACGGCGTGAACGTGCACATCGAACGCGGTGACCGGATCGCGCTCGTGGGCCCCAACGGCGCCGGCAAGTCGACGCTGATGCGGATGCTGGCGGGGGCGGAGGCGCCGGACAGCGGGGGGCGCGTGGAGGGGCCGCACGTCGTGGCGCAGTACTTCGCCCAGGACGAGGCCAACCGGCTCGATCCCGCGCTGACCGTCTACGAGACGCTGTCCGCGGGCTCGCCCATCCACATGGTGCCGGCCATCCGCAACATCCTCGGCGGTTTCCTCTTCGAGGGCGACGACGTGTACAAGCGCGTCGAGGTGCTGTCCGGCGGCGAGCGCACCCGGCTCGCGGTGGCCCGCATGCTGCTGCACCCCTCGAACACGCTCCTGCTCGACGAGCCGACGAACCACCTCGACATCGACTCGACCGACGTCCTGCTCGACGCGCTCACGGACTACGGGGGCACGCTGATCTTCGTTTCCCATGACCGATACTTCGTCGACCGCCTCGCGACCAAGGTGCTGGAGATCGGCGACGGAACCGCGGTGCTCTATCCGGGAACCTACGAGGAGTTCCGCTGGAGCGTCGCGCAGCGGATGCGACCGGACACGGCTCGCGAGCAGCGCCCGACGCGGAAGCCGCCGTCCGAACGCCGCGGCCGCGGCGCGGAGGAGCGCCGGCTGCAGGCCGCGACCCGCCGCCTCGAGCGGCGCCTCGCCGCCCTGCACAAGCGCATCGCAACGCTGGAGCAGCGCATCGGAGAGCGGGAGCAGGCCGTGCGGGCCCTCGAGTCCGACATGTCGGAGCCCGGCTTCTACAGCGACGAGGTGCGTGCGAAGGCGGGCATCGACCGGCACCAGGCGCTCATGTGGGAGGTCGGCGACCTGATGAACCAGTGGGAAGCCATGCAGCAGGAAGCCGAGGACCTGGCCCGCCAGGTCGGCAAGAGCGGCGCCTGAGACGGGGACGCGCCGCGGGCACGACTAGGTCGAGGGCGGCTCAGGGCTCGAGCACGTGCGGGTGCACGCGCTCGACGACGAAGCGGGCGGCGGTACGGGCCTCCGCGGCTTCCGGCTCCCGGTAGAAGTCGGACGGCGTGAGATCCTCGGCGCCGTAGAAGGCCAGCTCGCGGTCGCGCCGCAGGCCGCGCGATGCGGCGGCGAGCCGCTCGACATCGCCGGCCAGGGCCGCGGGCAGCCGGCCCCGCTCGGCCTGCAGCACGTCCCCGACGTCGTGCACGCGCGGCGGATCGATGCCGACCGCCCGCAGCAGCCCCTTCAGGGCGAGCTCGACGACCTCCTGCGACTCGCGCACGACGTCCGCCCAACTCCCCGCTTCGTAGAGCACGTCGAGCGCCAGGAGGCGAATCGCGGCCCGGCGTACGTGGTCGGCAGCCAGTGCCCGATTGCGCATCAGACGACCTCCGCCCAGTAGGGCTGCCCGTGCACCGTCCGCCGCGCCAGGCGGCCTTCGGCAATGGCGCGGCGGACCCGCGCCAGAAGAGCCGGCAGCCGCCCGTCCCTATCGAACAGCACCTGCCCGTCGACGGCGGCCTCGGCCCACAGACCGCTGAGCCCGGCGCCGGGCGGGTGCACGAAGTGCGGATCCACGCGCCGGCCCTGCCAGCGCACCGGATGCTCGTCCCACGCGCGATACAACGCGCGGCGCAACGCAACGCGCGGCTCCACGACCACCAGCGCGTCGACGTCCGACGCCGGCGTCGCCTCGCCGCGGGCCCACGATCCGTGGAGGAGCACGCCGGTCAGCCCGTCGCCGGCGATCGCCGCGGCGCGGGAGACGAGCGCGGCCGCGTCGCCATCGCCCTGGCCGGTACCCGCCGCGGCCAGCCGCCGGACGCAGTACTCGTTGAGCGACACGCCGGCCGCCCGCGCCGCGCTCTCCAACGCCGCGTGCAGCCCCGGCGGCATCCGCAGCACGAAGCGGCCCGACTTGCCGGCGTCCCGACGGGATACGACCTTCAACCGGAGAATAGTATCACGCTGACCAGCAAAGTGATATCACCCACCTCCACGCGCGGCAACGTGCTTGCAGGTCGGCCGGCCGCAGCGTGGCACAAGCCGCAAGGCGCGCCCCGGCGCAGCGGCGCGGGGGCAAAGGCCCGCCTGCTGCAAGCGCCGGCCCAGCCGGCGCAAGGCGCGCACGGCGCGCCTCGGCGGGAGTGGCGCGGGGCGAAGGGGCCCCGCAAACGGACGCCGGGGGTTCGGGGCAAAGCCCCGTCTGATTGATGCCGCGCACGGCGCGCCTCGGCGGGAGTGGCGCGGGGCGCAGGAGGCCCCGCAAACGGACGCCGGGGGTCCGGGGCAAAGCCCCGTCTAAGGAATGCTACGCGCGCGGATGGGTCTGGCGATAGAGCCTGGTGAGCTGCGCGGCGTTCACGTGGGTGTAGCGCTGCGTCGTGCTCACGCGGGAGTGTCCGAGCAGCTCCTGAATCGCCCGCAGGTCGGCTCCCCGCTCGAGCAGATGGGTGGCGAACGAGTGCCGCAGCGCGTGCGGGCTGATGCCCATCTTCGCGCTCGTCTGCAGCACGTAACGCCGCACGAGGCGATCGACGCTCCGCGCGGACAACCGCCCGCCGCGATAGTTGAGGAAGAGGGGATCGGCGGCCGCCCGCCTGCCCCAGGACCTGCCCCGATCGGGTGCGGCCGCCAGCAGCGTGCGCCGATCCTGCAGGTACCGGCGCAGCGTGGCCGCCGCGGTCCGGTTGAACGGCAGCATGCGCTGCTTGCCGCCCTTGCCGTGGACGCGCAGCATCCGACCGCTCAGATTGAGGTCTTCGAGATTCAGGCCGACCAGCTCGCTCAGGCGCAGGCCCGACGCATAGAACAGCTCCAGCATGGCCCGGTCGCGCCGGCCGAGCGGCGTGCCGGCGTCGGGCGCGGCGAGCAGCTCCTCCACCTCGACCGTGTCGAGGTGCGCCGGCATCCTGCGGTGCACGCGGGGCGCGGCGACGAGCGCACCGGGGTCCTGCTGCAGGTACCCGGCCCGGCACAGGTAGCGGCCGAAGGAGCGGATGGCGGCCAGCCGGCGCGCCGACGACGTGCTCGAGTCGCCGCGGCGGTGCAGCTCGCCGAGGAACGCGCGGATGCCCCGGTGGTCGAAGTCGGCCGGACCCAGCCCGCGCCCGCCCTCCGCGCGGCCCTCGAGAAACGCCAGGAACTGCCGGAGATCGCTGCGGTACGCCGCCACGGTGTGGCTCGAGGCGTTGCGGTTGTAGCGCAGATAGTCGAGGAACGAGTCCAGCTGCTCCTTCATGACGGCTGCGCCTCGACGGCGGCGGGCGCCGCCGCCGCGGCGGCCCACGCGGCCAGATCGTTCAGCGCCCGCTCGGCCAGCGCCTGCCTGCGTGCGCGCCGGTTGCGCGGCGCCCGCTCCGCCGACGGGATCAGGCCGAACGCGATGTTCGTCGGCTGGTAGTCGGCTGCGTTCGCGTGCGAGACGTAGTACGCCAGCGCGCCCATTGCCGTGGTGCGCGGCGGGGGGACGAGCGGCCGGCCCTGCGTCAGGGCCGCGGCGTTGAGACCGGCCATGAGCCCCGAGGCCGCCGATTCCACGTAGCCCTCGACGCCCGATATCTGGCCCGCGAAGAACAGGTCCGGGCGTGCGCGCGTCTGCCACGTGTCGAGCAGCACGCTCGGGGCGTTGATGTAGGTGTTGCGATGAATCATGCCGTAGCGTATGAACTCGCCCTGCTCCAGACCCGGGATCAGGCGCAGGACGCGGCGCTGCTCGCCCCACTTGAGCTGCGTCTGGAACCCCACCAGGCTGTAGTGGTCCGCGGCGAGGTTGTCCTGTCTGAGCTGCACGACGGCGTGCGGGCGGCGTCCGGTCGCGGGATCGGTCAACCCGACCGGCTTCAGCGGGCCGAAACGCAGCGTGTCCGGCCCCCGGCGGGCCATCACCTCGATCGGCAGGCAGCCTTCGAAGAACCGCGCCCGATCGATATCGTGCAAGTCCGCGAGCTCGGCGGTCACCAGCGCCTCGTGCAGCATCCCGTACTCGTGCTCGTCCAGCGGGCAGTTGAGATAGTCCCCGGCGGCCGACGCGTCCCAGCGCGAAGCGCGGAACACCTTCGATCGATCGATCGTATCGGCCGCAACGACCGGACTGATTGCATCGTAGAAGTACAGGTGGTCCTGGCCCACCAGCGCCGCGATCTCGGCGGACAGCGGGTCGGACGTCAGCGGCCCGGTCGCGATGATGACCGGCGCCGCGCCGGGCGCGGGAACGTGCGCCACCTCCCGGCGGGAGACGGTGATGAGCGGGTGGCCCTCGACGGCGCCGGTGACGCCGGCCGCGAAGCGATCCCGGTCCACGGCGAGCGCGCCGCCGGCCGGCACGCTCGTCTCGCCGGCCACGCGCATGATCAGCGAGCCCAGCCGCCGCATCTCCTCCTTCAGCAGCCCGACGGCGTTCTCGAGCTTGGCGCCGCGAAAGGAATTGCTGCAGACGAGCTCGGCCAGGCGGTCGGTCCGGTGGACCCGCGTGCCGCGTACCGGCCGCATCTCGTGGAGCGCGACCGGCACACCCTGCGCGGCAATCTGCCAGGCCGCCTCGCAGCCGGCCAACCCGCCCCCGACAATCTGAATCATCGTCACGACGGGGCTGCGCCCCGAACCCCCGGCGTCCGCTAGCGGGGACCCCACAGCCCCGCGCCGCTCCCGCCGCGGCGGGCTTCCATTAGACGGGGCTGCGCCCCGAACCCCCGGCGTCCGCTTGCGGGGACCCCGCTGCCCCGCGCCGCTCCCGCCGAGCCGCGCTGTGCGCGGCTTGCTGCGCTAAACGCTTCTAGCTTGCGGCTTGCAGGGGCGCGG
>JAAXGX010000208.1 GCA_012271165.1 Vicinamibacteraceae bacterium
CCAGAGGAAGAACGACAGGCGCGACGCCAGCTCCAGGTCATCCACGCGATAGGGCGTCCCGGCGGCGAGACCGCGCGGATCGCGCTCGACCCGGAACAGGAAGTGCGGGCTCACGAGCACGGCCGCCAGTCCGGCCTGGATGCCGGTGTCGAAGTCGCCGCCGCCCAGCCGCCGGGCGCGGTAGGCGCGCAGCAGCGGCTCGACGTCCGTTCCGCTCACGGGGCGCCGGTAGGCGCGCCGGGCCAGCGCGGACAGGATTCGCTCGGCGCAGCGCGCCTCGCCGGCGGCGGCCGCCGGGCGGCAGATGAAGATCCGCCGGCGGCTGGGCGACTCCCCCACGCCGGCGACGTCGTACGGCCCGCCGATGGTGACCGAGGCGATGGCCGGCAGGCCGCCCGCGTCGTCGTTGTGGCTGAAGCTGCGGGTTGGCAGCGGCAGGCGCAGGCCCTCGGGCGCGCCGCTCCGCTTGGGGAACGTCACCGCCACCGCATGGGGTCCGGCCTGCACCGGCACGCGGACGAGAAGCTCCGTGCCGAGCTGCTGCAGCGCCTGCAGACCGCCGCTGCTCTCGACCCCGCCGACGATGTCCGCGGGCCCCACGTCGAAGCGCTTGACGAGCCGCCCGTCCAGGCGCACGTCGATCGGGTGCCGCTCGGCCGGGTCGGCGCGCCGGTCGCCGATGCCCTTGAGCCGGCCCGACATGATCGCCCGCTGCAGCTCGATGCGGATGCCGTACTCGGCGTCGACCGGAAACGTGTGGCGCAGGGTGATGCCGCCGCGCGTGCCGAACGGCAGCTCCTCGCCCATCCGGTCGTCCTGGCGGAAGCTGCGCGACGCGGCGTAGATCGCCTCGCCCGCGCCGGTGTCCGGATCGCCGACCGCCAGGCGGCTGATCCGCTGGGCGGCGGAGAGGTAGCGCTCGAGCAGCGGCTGCGACATCGTGAGCACGTCGCCGATGTTGTCGAACCCGTAGCTCGCGTCGTCGGCCGGCAACAGCTCCCGGCCGTCGATCTCGACGGCCAGCAGGTCGCGGACCGCGTTGGCGTACTCGGCCCGGTTCAGGCGGTGGACGGGCGCCGAGCGGCCCGGGTTCACGCGCGCGGACGCCGCCGCGTCGAGGCTCGCCGCCAGCCAGCCGGCGAACGCGTCGTAGGTGGCGTCGTCCGGACGCGGCCGGCCGGCGGGCGGCATCTCGCGCGCCTGCAGCTTCTGCAGCACCTTCTCCCACAGCGCCGCGGCTTCCCCCACCCGCCCGAGGTCGGCGCGCTCGAGCACCAGGTTCGCCGTCCGCAGCCGCTCGTTGTGGCACGCGACGCAGTAGCGCTCCAGAACCGCGCCGTAGCGCCCGGCCGGCCCCGCAGCCCCGCCTCCGGCCGGCTGGCCGGCCGCCGTGCCCCCGAGCGCGGCGAACCCGGCGAGGACGGCGATGACGCCGAGGCCCAACCGGACGCCGCGCCGCTGCGGCGTGCCGGCAGCCGTTGCGCCGGACAGGTGCTCGCTCATCGAGTCCGCCATCAGTATCTGAGCCGCTTCTGCTCGTGGGACGGTATCGTGGGCCGCGCCCCGTGCGCCGTGAGCAGCTCCATCAAGCTCTCGTGCACCGTCTTCGTCATCGTCGTCGTGTCGAAGAAGCCCGACGCGATGGCCAGCGGCGTCCAGCCCACGATGTTCTCGGCGTCGACGTCGGCTCCATTGTCGAGCAGGAGCTCCGCGATGCGATCCCAGCCGGTGTACGCCGCCGCGTGGAGCGCCGTCTCCCCCACCGTGTTGGCGCCGTTCACATCCACGCCGGCCGCGACGATCAGGCGGGCCGCCTCCAATGCCTGGCGCTCGGCGTGGATGTCGGCGCCGATCGCATAGGCATAGCCCGCGGCCGCGATCAGGGCCGTCGTCTCGTCGTCGGTGGTCAGCAGCGGGTCGGCGCCGGCCGCGACCAGGGTGCGCATGACCTCCACATCGGCCGCCCGCGCCGCCACGATGAACGGCGTGGCGCCAGCCATCGCCATGCGCCGAAAGCCGAGGAAGCCGTGCGTGGGCGGATTCCTCCGCAGCCGGATGTTCGGGTCCGCGCCGTGCGCCAGCAGCGCCTCGACGAGCGCCAGCTTGCCCGGCCCGCGGCTCGCGTAGCGCGCCCAGCCGGCCGTGCCGCCTGCCTCCGTCGTGGTGAGGGCGGTCTCCCAGACGCCCGCGGCCCAGTGCAGCGGCGCGAAGCCGGCGCCGTCCGCGTTCGGGTCGGCCCCGTGCTCGAGCAGCCGGTGGGCGAGCGGCCAGTGGCCCATGAAGACGGCCACGACCAGTGGCGTCGTCCCGTCGGCCGCGACCGCGTCGACGTCGGCGCCGCGCTCCAGCAGCAGCCGGACCGCCGCCGTGCGGTTCTCGCGCACGGCGAACAGCAGCGGCGTGTAGCCGCCCGCCGACCGGGCCTGCACGTCCGCGCCCGCGTCCAGGAGCCGCGGCAGCACGTCCGCGTGGCCGGCCGAGGCCGCCCACATCGAGGCCGTCTGGCCGTGGGCGGCGTCACGCGCGTCGACGTCGGCGCCGCCGGCGAGCAAGGCGCCGACCACCTCCACCCGCCCCGTGCGCGCCGCGAACATGAGCGGCGTGGCGCCGTTCTCGTCGGCCGCGTCGGGATGGGCGCCGGCGCCGAGCAGCCGCTCGACCATCGCCAGGCTGCCGTTCGTGGCCGCCAGGGCGAGCGGCACCACGCCGTAGTCGTTCGCCGCGTCGACGTGCGCGCCGGCGGTCAGCAGCGCGTCCGCGGTCTCCACGTCGTCCCAGTGGGCCGCCCAGTGCAGCGGCGTGGCGCCGTCGGCCTGCGGCGCGTTGACGTCCACGCGCGCGTCCACGAGCGCGCGCGCCGCCGCGCCGTCGCGGCTCTTGACCGCCTCGACGAGGCGGTCGTCGCCGCCCGCGGCGGCAGCCAGACCCACGGCCGCCGCGCCGACCACGGCGAGCATCAGACCGACGCGGCCGTTCACGGCATCGCTATGCACTACGCGCCTCCCACCGTCCGGATCCGCCCCGCAGGCCCTGCGGGCATGATGCCACGTTTGTAGCCCAATCCACCCGGCTTGTCCAACAACTTACTCCTGCGCCACGAACGGCACCGCGGGCTCGCGCACGCCGGGATGGCCGGCCTCCTTGCGCTGGCGCGACACCAGCGCCGCCGCCTCGAGCGCCTGCTGCTCGTCGGTGCGGCCGGCGCTGAGCAGGTTCGGCATCCCGTGATTGCCCTCGTGGCAGGCGTACTCGAAGAGGTGGTTGAGCGGCTCGTTCGTGTCGCGCCGGGTCATCGGAATCGACAGCGTGTACGGCCGCGAGTACGTCTGCGCGTCCTCGACGGTGAGCTGGTAGTCGATCGAGTTCGCGTCGACCATCCGGAAGCGCTCCACCAGGCGCAACGTGCCGCCCGGACCCCGGTGCCCGGTCTGGATGACGTGCGACGGCTGGTAGTCGCCGCCGTCGAGGCGGTCGTTGAAGCGTTCGGTCTCCACCACCAGCGTGTCGCCCTCCCAGCGGCCCCGGCTGTCGCCCAGCCACTGGCGCACGCCGTCGGCGACGTGCGGGCGCCCGTCGAGCGGGATGATGCGCGACTCGTGGATCATCTCGATCAGGATCGCCACGTGGTCCGGCGTCTGCAGGATCTGGTAGTTCGCGTTGTAGCCGTTCGGGATCATGGCCACCGGCATGGTCCGCGAGATGCAGCGCTCCCAACTGTTGCGGTCGAGCCAGGAATCGGCCTCGCCGCGGCCGGCGCGCGCGTTCTCGCGGTCGATCAGACGCTGCCTCGCGGTCGGCAGCAGCTCGGGAATCCGCCCGTTGGGCGGGTCGACCACGAGCGACTCCCGCAGGATCGTCCCGGAGCGCTCGATCCAGGCCGCGCCCGTCCCCTGCGTGGCGGCGACGACGGCCTCGCGCGCGCGGCGGCTGCGCTCCTGCTCGGCCGCCGTGAGCCGCTCGAGCGGCGTGTCGGTCGAGTTGTTCCAGACCCCGCGCAGGTCCGGGTCGCCCCAGGGCGTCCGCGGCAGCGCGCCCTCCGCGGGCGGCAGCAGCCCGTCGATGCCGGTCTCCGCACCGGAATACAACCGGCGCTCCTGCCCGGCCGCCGTCGTCAGCGCCAGGACCAGAACCGCGACGCACGCCGCAACGGTCGAGAAGCTCCGACTCGTCATCTCATCGCCCTCCCGGCTTCCATCAGACGGGGCTGCGCCCCGAGTTGTCAACTGTACTACCGGCGGCAGACCCGTGCCGGCTTGACACACCGCTCACCGCGGGCATAATCGCCAACTCATGCTGAGATACGGCTGCCCCTGGCGACTCGCCGTGCTCCTCGCGGCCTGCCTGGCCCTGCCGCCCGTTCACGCGCAGGCCCCGTCGAACCCGGACCTTCCCGTGGTGTGGGTCCTGGCGACCGGGGGCACAATCTCCGGCGGCGGGGAGTCCGCGACCAGCCTGACGGACTACCGCGTGGGCGCGCTCTCGGGCGACGATCTCGTCGCCGGGCTGCCCGCCCTGGCCGACCACGCCGACGTGCGGGTCGAGCAGGTCGCGAACATCGGCAGCCCGAACATCACGTTCGACATCTGGCTGCGGCTCGCACGCCGCATCGACGCCATCTTCGCCGGCGATCCGGACGTGGCCGGCGTCGTCGTCACGCACGGCACCAACACGCTCGAGGAGACGGCCTACTTCCTCAACCTCACCGTGCGCCACGACCGCCCGGTGGTGCTCGTCGGCGCGCAGCGCCCGGCGACCGCCGTCAGCGCGGACGGCCCGCTCAATCTGCTGAACGCCGTGCGCACCGCCGCGGCGCCCGCCGCGCGCGGCAAGGGCGTGCTGGTCGTCATGAACGACGAGATCAACGCGGCGCGGGACGTCACCAAGACGAGCACCTACCGCGTCGAGACGTTCAACTCGCGGAGGCTCGGGTTCCTGGGCTATGTGGACGCCGACGCGGTGACCTTCTACCGGGAGCCGACGAAGCGGCATACCGTGGACGCCGAGTTCGACCTGGCCGGGATGACGGAGCTCCCGGCGGTGGACATCGTCTACTCCTACGTCCAGCCGAACCCGGTGCTGATCGGCGCCCTCGTCGAGGCGGGGGTCGACGGCATCGTGCTCGCGGGCACCGGCGCCGGCATCGTGTCGGCGGTCGAGCTCGCAGCGCTCGAGCGGGTGCTGTCGCTGCCAGCCGACTCGCGGCCGGTGCTCGTCCGCTCGAACCGCACGGGCAGCGGCCGCGTGGTCCCCCTCGGCCGCTACGACCGGCTGGACATGATTGCCGCCGACACCCTCAACCCGCAGAAGGCGCGCATCCTGCTGATGCTCGCCCTCACCAGGACCCGCGATCCGGACGAGATACGCCGGATGTTCCGCGAGTACTGACCCGCGTCACCAGTCCGGCCTGCGCCAGCGCTCGCGGCGCAGCAGCTCGCCGCTGCCGGGGGTTCCCGACACCTCTCCGTCGCGGTAGAGGATCTCGCCGCGCCGCATCGTCAGCGTCGGCCAGCCGGTCACCTCGGTGCCGGCGTACGTGGAGTACCCGCTGCGCGAGAGCATGTCCTCGTCGCGAATGGGGCGCGTGGCCTGCGGGTCCCACAGCGTCAGGTCGGCGTCCGCGCCCGCGGCGATCGTGCCCTTGCGCGGATACAGCCCGAACAGCTTTGCGGCGTTCGTCGCCGAGACCGCCACGAACTGCTCCAGCGTCAGGCGTCCCGCCGTCACGCCCTCCGAGAAGAGCATCGGCAGCATCACCTGGAGGTTGCTCATGCCCGGCCGGTGGTTGGCCACCGTCTGCGCGGGGTCGAGCTTCTGCTCGCGCCGGTAGGCCACGTGGTCCGTCGCGACGACGTGCACCGCCCCGCGGGCGAGCCCCGCCCACAGGGCGTTCTGGTCCTGCTGCGTCCTGAGGGCCGGCTGGCCGATGTACAGCCCCGGCGTGGGCCCGGCGAACACCTCGCGGGTCAGGTGGAGATAGATGGGGCGCGTTTCGACGTACACGGGCAGGTCGCGGCGATCGGCGTCCTCGGCCACCTCCAGCGCCCGCTCCGACGACAGGTGCACGAGGTACACGGGCGCCCGGGTCACCTCGGCCAGCGCCGCCGCGCGCTGAGTGGCCGCGGCCTCGGCCGCAACCGGCCGCGCGTCGGCGAAGTTCGCCAGCGAACCCCGCCCCTCGGCCATCATCCGCTCGGCGGTCGTCCGGATGATCGCCCCGTCCTCGGCGTGCATCATCACGAGCACGCCGGCGTCGCGCGCCGCCTCCATGGTCGCGATGTAGCCCTCCACATCGCTGTCGAACGGCTCCCGGTTCATGAATATCTTGATGCTCGTCTGGCCGGCCGCGGCCTGGGCCGCCAGCGTGTCGGCGTTCGCGGCCAGCGGGTCGGTGATGATCGGGTGGAGGATGACGTCCGCAATCGACTGCGCGCGGACGAAGGCCGCCTCCCGCTCGATGGCCGCCAGCGGCGCCTCGCCCGCCTCGGCGGCGCTGAAACCCGAGATTGTCGTGATGCCGCCGGCCAGCGCGGCGATGGATCCCGACGTGTAGTCGTCGACGCGCCCCCCGCCGACGTGCACGTGGGGATCGATGCCGCCGGGCAGCACCAGCAGGCCCCCGGCGTCGATGACTTCGGCGTCCGCGCGGCGGGCGGTGAGGTCCGCGCCGATCTCGGCGATGGTCTCGCCCACCACGCGGACGTCCGCCCGGCGCCGGCCGTCGACCGTGACGACCTCGCCGCCGCGGATGAGAATCTCGTCCGCCTCCTGCGCGAGACCGCCGGCGGCGGGCAGCCACAACGCGGCGAGCAGGACGGCGGACAGCATCGTGCGGCGCCGGCGACGCGCGCGGGTCGTGCGTGCTCTCATTGGCAGCCTCCTGGCTGGCTTTCATCAGACGGGGCTGCGCCCCGAACCCCCGGCGTTCGCTTGCGGGGACCCCATAGCCCCGCGCCGCTACCGCCGGGGTGCGCCGTGCGCGCCCTGTCGCCCCATTATCAGTCAGCGGCCCGGCGCAGGTTTGCTCAAAAGTGAATCTTGAGTCCGAGCTGCGCCACGCGCGGGTCGCGCGCCGACGTGATCGATCCGAAGCCCGGCGTGCCGAGCACCGCGTTGGGCAGCCCCAGGTTGGTGGCATTGAGCGCGTTGAACATCTCGAGGCGCCACTCGAGCGTCGTCGCGCCGACCGGAAGACGCCGCACGAGCGCCAGGTCGAGGGTGCGGAAGCCCGGGCCGCGCACCGGGTTGCGCGAGCTGCTGCCCAGGGTGAACTGCGGGGCGATCTCGAAGGCGTCCGTGTCGAACCAGCGCGCCGCGCTGCGCTCGCCCGCCGGCAGCTCAGGATCGCCCACGAGATTCGGGCGCTGCGTCCCGAAGCCCGCGAAGCCGTTGAAGTTGATGGCCTGAATCACCGGCAGCGGCAGCCCGCTCTGCAGCGTCAGGACGCCCGACAGCTCCCAGTCGTTGAACACCGCCCGCCAACCGCGGCCGCGACGTGCGTGACCGGCGCCGTAGGGGATCTGCCACATGCCGCTGACGTTCAGGATGTTCGTGATGTCGCCCTTGGACAGATCCCACTCGAGCGCCCGGTTGAAGCTGTCGGCGACCGGGAAGCTGGCCTCCGGACCCGTGACGACGGTGGCGCTGAAGACCGACGAGGCATCGTCGAGCAGCCGCGAGCGCGTGTAGCTGACGAAGAAGGCCGCGCCGTTGGTGAAGCGCCGGTCGAGCCGGAGCTGGACGCCGTCGTACTGGCTGCGGCCGTCGTTGTCCCGGTAGGCGCTCACCGTCGTGAACCGGGGATACGGCTTGAGGAGCTGCGCGCGCGACATCGTGGCGCCGCCGAGCGACGACGAGGCCGGGACCTCTGCCGCGAACGGGTTCGGGACCTGCTCGAGGAGCGCCGCGCCGAGCGCGAGCTGCTCGACGCGCAACTGGTTGAGGTTGATGTTCGGCACGCCCAGCCGCGTGATCCGCGAGCCCGTGTAGGCGACCTCCAGCGTCAGGTTGGCGGGCAGCTCCCGTTGCCAGGCCACGTTCCACTGCTCGGCGTAGCCGGACCCCCGGTCGCGGTTGACGGTGAAGACGCCCTGGCCCAGGCCGGCGTCCGGCGTGGCCGCGAGGGGCGCGACGGCCGGTCCGTCCGCCAGCGCGAAGGCCGGCGTGATGCCGTCGAGCGACTGTTGGCTGACCGTCTGGATGAACGGGAACTGCGGGTTGATGAACGGCGTCGTGATCCCCGCCATCTCGATCCACACGAGCCCGTAGCCCCCCCGCACGACCGAGTGCGGGTCCAGCCGCCAGGCGGCCCCGAGCCGGGGGCCGAGGTTGTTCTTGTGAAGGCGTCGCGCCGAGCGCGGGAACCCGTTCCGGTTCAGGTACTCGAGCTGCCGGGTCCCGAGGTCGAAGACGGCGCCCTGATCGTCGACCTCGGTCGACGGGAAGTTGAGCGTGTAGCGCAGTCCCAGGTTGAGCGTCAGCCGATCGGAGACCTGCCAGTCGTCCTGGACGAAGTATTCCTGGCTCATGGCCCGTGGCCGCAGCGCGCGCGGCTGGACGTCGATGGAGAACGTCTCCACCTGGCCCAGCAGGAAGCTCGCGAGCGACAATCCCGTCCCCGGGCGCCCCGGCAGGTCGGTGAACAGCGGGCTGAAGCGGAAGAGCCCCGTCGGCGACGGGGGTTGCACGATGTCGAGCCGCTGCCAGCGCCAGTCGAGCCCGACCTTCAGGAAGTGCTGCCCGCGCTGCCACGAGAACACGTTCACGACCTGTGTCACGTCGGTCCGCGAGTCGCTGTTCGCGCTGACCGGCGGACCGAGCTGCTGCAGGCCCGCTACGGCGAACGTCGGCAGCGCGGTCTGGAACGCCGCGCTGGAGGGCAGGCCGGGGATCCCGAGCGGCTGGTCGAGCAGCCCCGCCGAGCGGGTCACGGCGCGGCGCGTGTACCCCAGCCGCAACTCGTTGAGACCCTGCCCGACGGCAGTCTGCAGCGTCCCGACGACATGCGTTGCGCGCGTCCGGGTGTCCCCGATCGCGCCCTGGGCGATGCTCCCGCTGCCGTCGGGCAGCGGGCTCACCGGCAGCACCCGGTCGGTCGCCGACACGCCGCGCAGCAGGCCGCGCGTGCCGGGCGTGAAGCGGTGGTCGAGCCGCAGGCTGAACTGCTCCTGCGACTGGTGCTCGAGGCCTATCCGCTGGTAGTTGTTCGCCGTCCCGCCCAGGTTTGGCTGCGGGTAGCGCTGGAGCAGACCGAGCGCGACGGGATCGATCCGGGCGGCCGGGATCGTGTTGTCCGCAAAGGGCCGGCGGGAGAAGCCGCCCCCGGCCAGGGCCGCGGTCGTCGCGGGATCGTAGATGGCCGGCATGCCGCCGGCGACCGGCTCGGTGAACACGCCCCGCCGCTGGAGCGCCGTCGGCACCGTCGAGATGCGCACGCGGGCGACCTCCTGGCGCAGCCCCTGATACGCGAGGAAGAAGAACGTGCGGTTGCGCCGCAGCGGGCCGCCGAGGACGCCGCCGTACTGCTGCCGCCGGAAGCGCGGGTTCGGCTCGGCGGGTCCCTGCGGCGCGAAGGCGTTGCGGGCGTTCAGCGCCTCGTGGCGGAAGAAGCCGAAGCTGGTGCCGCTGAGCTGGTTGCTGCCGGCACGCGTCGTGAGATGGACGACGCCGCCGTTGAAGCGCCCGAACTCGGCCGGCGGGCTGTTGCTCTCGACCCGGAACTCGGCGATCGCCTCGACGATGGGCAGAAACGGGACCTGCCCGGGCTCGGGCTGCAGCACGGAGATGCCGTCGAAGATGTACTCGTTGGTCCGGGGACGCCCGCCGTTGATGCGGGGAAACACCGACGTCGGCGGACGCGCCACGCCCGGCGCCAGCACCGTGAGGTCGATGAAGTTCCGGCCGTTCAGCGGCAGCGCCTCGACGCGCGCCCGGGAGACCACCTGCCCCAGCGTGGCCGACTCGGTCTGCAGCCGCGGGGCGCGCCGCGTGACGACGACCGATTCGCTCAGGCCGCCGAGCTCCAACTCGACGTCGACGCGCAGCCGCTCGCCGCTGTGCAGCTCGAGCCCCTCGCGAACCGTGCGCCGGAAGCCGGCGAGCTCCACGACGAGCCGATACGCCCCCGGCTGCAGACCCACGAAACCGTAGGTGCCCGTGGCGTCCGTCACGGCCGTCTGGCCGAGCTCGGTCGCCACCTCCGTCAACGTCGCGACTGCCCCGGGAACCGGCTGGGACTGCGGATCCGTCACCCGGCCGACGAGCTCGGCGCGAACCTGGCCGGCGGCGGGCGACCCGAGCGCCAGCCAGACCGCCACGGCGAGCGGCAGCCGGCGGCGCCACGCTGGCGAACCGCCCGAGCGCCACTCCCCCGTGATCATCCGTCCGCGTGCAGCCAAACGATCTAGTGTAAGGGATTGGGCTCTACGTCCGACGAATGCCGGCGGAGCCGTGGTGAATCATCGCCCGCGGCGCCGGCGGCGCAGCGGCGCATGACAGGGATCAGCGTGCGGACGGTCCAGCTTGCTCCTGCGCGCGCGCACCCCGGAGGGTGTTCGCCAAGCCGTAGTTCCCCTCGTGGCACGCGTATTCGAAGAGGTCGTAGTCCGGGGAGCGGTTCAGCGGCATCGAGGCCGTCCAGGGGCGTGCGAACGCGCGCGGATCCGCGACCGTCACGTCGTAGCGGAGGGTGTCGCGGTCCACCAGGGTGAAGCGCTCCACGACACGGAGCGCCTCGCTCTGCGGGATCCCGCGCAGGCGCAGCGTCGAGAAGTTCGTGCCTACCGTGCCCCTGTCGTTGTAGTTGCCCGTCTCGACAACGAGCGTGGCGCCCTCCCACCTCCCGCGCGAGCTCCCTTCCCACTGGCGGATCCGCGCAGGGAGCGGCTGCCGATCGTCCAGGGGGATGATGCGCGCCGCGTGGATCATCTCGGACAGAATCACCACGTAGCCGGGGATCTGCAGGATGAGATGACCGGCGTTGTAGGTGGGAAACATGGCGCCCGGGACGCCCCGCGTGATGCAGCGCTCCCACGGCGTGTGAAACAGCCACGAATCGGTCAGGCGCTCTAGGCGCTCGTCCCGCGCCGCGGCTGCCGCGGGGAGAATCGGCAGCCGTCCGTCCTGGGGATCGACGACCATCGAGCGCCGCACCGCGCTCCGTCCGGCGGCCACCTCGCCGCTCCAGGCGGGCGCCGGATTGGGTCCGGTGAGGCGCCCGTCCGGGGCGTTGATGCCGGGAAACCACAGCGCCAGGGCGTCGAGGTCCCGCCATGCCTCGGCGCTCGCCGCTTCGAGCGGCGTGCTGTCGAAGTTGGTCCACACCCCCTGTATGTCCGGCTGACCGTCCGGCGTGCGGGCCGGTGACGGCAGGGGCGCCGGCTCCTGCAGGCCGGCCGCGCCCAGGGACGCGAGCACGGCGGCGGCGAGGCCCGACGCCGCGAGGTGACGCTTCATGGCAGAACCGCGCGGCGCGGCCTCAGTGCCCCTCGGCGGCCTCCTCGGCGCGCGCGCCCTCGAGGATGTTCATCAGGCCGTAGTTGCCTTCGTGGCAGGCGTACTCGAAGACGGCGTTGTCGGTGCGGCGCAGCGGGATCGACGCGGAGAACGTGCTGGCGTACACCTCCGCGTCGTCGTAGGTGTACTCGTAGAGCAGCGTGTTCGCGTCGACGCGCGTCAGGCGCTCGGTGAGCAGCATCCGGTCGCTGGGTCCGGGGGAACGCCCCCCGATGCTGAAGCCGCGGTCGGGCCTGAAGTTCTCCGTCTCGATCACCAGCGTGTCGCCGTCCCAGCGGCCCCGCCCGTCGCCGAGCCACTGCGGGACGCTGCGCGACAGATGGGCGCGCCCGTCCAGCGGGACGATGCGGGCCTCGTGCACCATCTCGGTGAGAATCACGACGTGGTCGGGCGTCTGGAACACCTGCATGTAGTTGTTGTAGGCGCTCGGCATGAGCGGCGGACCCGAGTTGAAGCCGAGCAGGCAGCGCTCGGCGAGGCCGCGATCCTCGGGACCATCGGAGCCGATCCCGCCGAAGTGCACGCGCACCGGATAGCCGCCGGCCGCGAGCTCCGCGGCAGCCTTGCGCTCCTCCTGCGGCGTGAAGCCGGGCAGCCGCCCGTCGGGCGGATCGACGATGAGCGACGACTGCCGCGTATCGAGGACACCCGACCCGTTGTCGAACCAGAAGTTGTTGTAGTTGGGCGGCGTCAGGTTATCGGTGTTGAAGCCCTCGGCGAACTGCGCGGCGTTGATCTGCTCCTGGATGGCCGCTTCCTCGTCCGTGAACACGGCCCGGCCGGCGAGCTCGGCAGGCCGCTGGAGCGGCGTGGCGGTGCCGAAGTCGTACACCCCCTGCAGATCCGGCGCGCCCCAGGCGGTGCGCGGGACCGCGTCCTGCGCGGACTGCGCGGCGGCGGTCACGGGCAGAAGGACGACGAGACAGACGGGGAGCAAGTTCTTCAAGGACATGGATTTCCCCTCCTGGACTGACACGTCCCTAGCATACACCCGCTCAATCGAGCCCCAGCAGCCGCGCGGGGTTGCGGCGGGCCATCAGATCGACCTCGCGGTCGGAGACGCCCGCGGCCCGCAGCGCGCGGATGAAGGCGCGCAGCCCCTCGGTGTGCGTCGGATTGCCCGCCTGGCCGAGATCGGACGTGATCAGGTAATGCTCGGCCCCGACCTCCCGAATCGCCTCCGCGTACTCCGCGACCGAGTCGCTGCCCCGGTGCACGGCGAACCAGTCGAGCTCCATGACCGCGCCCTCGGCGGCCATCCGCCGCATGTCGTCGATGGTGGCGTGCTGGCCGAACGGGTGCGTGACCAGGATATGGCGCACACCCTGCGCCTTCGCGGCCGGCAGCAGGAGCATCACCTCCTGCGGCGTCAGATGCCCCGTGGCCAGCACGAGGTCGTGGGCGGCGATCAGCGAGAGTATCTCCACCAGCGGCGCGACCGGCGCGCCGTCCTCCAGCACGCGCACGAACGGGTCGGACGGGCCGGGCGCGGCGACGCTGCCGTCCGGACGGATGCGGTACTCGTTGAACTCCGCATCCCACGTCGGCAGCCAGACGACCTTCCCCCGGCCGCCCTCGAACGCCACCATCTGGCGCACGGCTTCGGGGTTGATGCCCCCGACCGAGCGGTTCAGCACGACCCCGCCGAAGATCTCCAGGCCGTCGACCTGGGCCATGGCCAGCGCCGCCCGGTCGGCCGTCATCGTGAAGTGGTTCTTGAGGACCATGCCCCGCAGGCCCTCCTCCCGGAACAGCCGCGCCACCTCGATGTCGTCGAGGGAGCGCGGCCGGGAATCGGGTCCGGCGTGCGCGTGGAAGTCGATGATGCCGGTCAGCGAGACCGGCTCCTCCTGGGCTGCCGCCGGGGCAGCCGCAAGCAGCAGGGCGAGTCCGGCGCGGAGCATTGATCGTTGCATGCGGCCACTCTTGTACATCAACCGTCCGCGAAAGTCATGCCGCGGGCGGCGTTGTAGAATGGTGCCGCCGTTCCCCGAGAGAGCGACGATGTTCAGGACCCTGGCAGCCTGCGCGGCGGGGCTCGTCGCGTCGGCCGCCCCCATGCACGCGCAGCCTGCGGCCCCCGCCGCCGGATCCGGACCGGCCCAGGTCCGGGCGGTCCTGGATCGCTACTGCGTGACCTGCCACAACGGGCGCCTCGGGACGGCCGGACTCGCGCTGGACACACTGCGCGTCGAGCAGGTCGGCGAACACGCCGAGACGTGGGAGAAGGTCGTGCGCAAGCTGCGGGCCGGGGCAATGCCCCCGGCCGGCCGACCGCGTCCCGACCGGGCCACGTACGAAGCCGTGTCCACGGTGCTCGAGACCGCCCTCGACCGCGTCGCCGCCGACAACCCGAATCCCGGCCGCACGGCCACGCATCGCCTCAACCGCGTCGAGTACGCCAACGCGATACGCGACCTCCTGGACCTGGAGGTCGACGGCCGCACGCTGCTGCCCCCCGACGATGCGGACCTGGGCTTCGACAACATGGCGGACATCCTGTCGATGTCGCCGGCGCGGCTCGAGCGCTACCTGTCCGCGGCGCGGAAGATCGCCCGCCTCGCCCTCGGCGATCCGGCCGGCGTGCCGACGAGCGAGACGTACGTCGTCCCCAAGCTGCGGTTCCAGGATCACCGCATGAGCGAGGATCTGCCGTTCGGGTCGCGCGGGGGCGTCGCGATCCGGCATCACTTCCCCGTGGATGCGGAGTACGACATCCGGATCCGGCTGCGGCGGCAGCTCTACGGCTACATTCGCGGGCTGCAGACGCGGCAGCAGATCGAGATCCGCATCGACGGCCGGCGCGTGGCGCAGTTCGCCGTGGGCGGCCCGCGGGGCACGCCGCCCCCGCAGACCTATACGGGCACGGTGCTGGGCGACCGCACGTGGGAGGAGCACGCGCTGCACGGCGACGGTTCCCTCGCGCTGCGCGTCCCGGTGGCGGCGGGGCCGCGGCTGCTGGGCGTCGCGTTCGTGCAGGAGCGGACCGAGCGCGACGGCGTACTGCAGCCGCGGGCGACCGCGAAGACGCTCGCGATCGCCGAGCGCTGGAGCTCGCCGTCGGAGGCGCCCGAGGCAGCCGTCGAGCTGGTCAGCGTCTCCGGGCCCTACCATGCCACCGGACCCGGGGAGACGCCCAGCCGGCGGCGGATCCTCGTCTGCGAGCCCGGCCGCGCCGCGGAGGAAGTGTCCTGCGCCCGGGAGGTGCTCTCGACCATCGCCCGGCGGGCCTACCGGCGCCCCCTGACGCGCCCCGACGTCGACGCGCTGCTGGCGCTCTACGCGGCGGGGCGCCGCGAGGGCGGGTTCGAAGAAGGCATCCGGCGGGGGCTGGAAGGCATCCTCGTCGATCCCGAGTTCCTGTTCCGCATCGAGCGCGATCCAGCCGGCGCGCCGGACAAGGCCCACCCCGTCAGCGATCTCGAGCTCGCGTCCCGCCTGTCGTTCTTCCTCTGGAGCAGNNCCCGACGACGAGCTGCTGGAGGCGGCCGCCCGCGGGCGGCTCCGCGACCCGGCCGTGCTCGAGCGTCAGGTGCGGCGGATGCTGGCCGACGCCCGCGCGCAGGCGCTCGTGGACGGCTTCGCCACGCAGTGGCTGGGCCTGCGCCGCCTGCGCAGCGTCGTGCCGGCGCCGGACCTGTTTCCCGAGTTCGACGACAACCTGCGCGAGGCGTTCGAGCAGGAGACGAAGCTCTTCGTCGGCAGCCAGTTGCGGGCCGACCTGAGCGTGGTGGACCTGCTGCGGGCCGACTACACGTTCGTCAACGAGCGGCTCGCGCGGCACTACGGGATTCCGAACGTGTACGGCAGCCGGTTCCGGCGGGCGACCTTCGACGACGGCGCCCGCGGGGGGCTGCTGGGACAGGGCAGCATCCTGACCGCCACGTCCTATCCCACGCGCACCTCGCCCGTGCTGCGGGGAAACTGGCTGCTCGAGCACATGCTCGGCGCGCCGCCCCCGCCCCCGCCGCCGGACGTGCCGGCCCTGCCGGATCGCGGCGCGGGCGGACGCCCGGCCTCGGTGCGCGAGCGGCTCGAGCGGCATCGCGACAACCCGGTCTGCGCGAGCTGCCACGCTCGCATGGATCCGCTGGGATTCGCGCTCGAGCACTTCGACGCCATCGGGCAGTGGCGGGCGACCGGCGCGACGGGCGCCGCCATCGACGCCGCGGGCGTCTTTCCCGACGGGACGGCGTTTCATGGCCTCGCGGGTCTGAAGACCGTGCTGCTGAGCGATCACCGGCAGTTCGTCCGGACCGTCGTCGAGAAGCTGACCACGTACGCCCTGGGACGCGGCGTGCAGCACCACGACATGCCGGCCGTCCGGCGGATCGTTCGAGAGTCGGCCGCGCACGACTACCGGTGGTCGTCGCTCGTGCTCGGGATCGTCAGGAGCCTGCCGTTTCAGATGCGCAGGTCGGAATCATGATCATCACCCGCAAGGCCCTCTCCCGCCGGACCGTGCTGCGTGGGCTCGGGACGAGCCTGGCCCTGCCGCTGCTCGACGGCATGGTGCCGGCGCTGACCGCGCTCGGCAGGACCCCCGCCAGCCCGACGAAGCGGCTGGGGATCGTCTACGTGCCGAACGGAATCGTGATGGACCAGTGGACGCCGGCCGCGGCGGGCGCCGATTTCGAGCTGACGCCGATCCTCAGCCCGCTGGCGCGCTTCCGCGAGCGCCTGACCGTCGTGACGGGTCTCAGCAACAAGGGTCCCGACTACGCCCACGAGACCGGCGCGACGAGCTTCCTGACCGGCGTGTCCCCGAAGCGCACGCAGGGGGCCGACCTCGTGGCCGGCATATCCATGGACCAGCAGGTGGCCAGGGCGCTCGGCCGCCACACGCAGCTCGCGTCGCTGGAGCTCGCGCTGGAATCGGGCGACGACGTCGGTACCTGCGGCGCGGGCTACACCTGCGCCTACACGAACACCAT
>JAAXGX010000202.1 GCA_012271165.1 Vicinamibacteraceae bacterium
GCCGAGGCGCGCTGTGCGCGCCTTACCGAGCCGGCCGATGCGCCCGGAGGCGGGTTTCCCACGGTTGTTCCGCCCGTTCCCGCGATATAACATCGCGGCAGTCGACGGCGCGGAACCTGGGGCACGTGTCCCGAACCAAGGAGTGCAGCGTGAACGTGTCAACCAACCGACGCGGCCGGATATGGATTCCGCTCCTGTCGCTGCTGTGTGCTTTGAACGTATCGCAGCCCGCGGCTGCGCAGGAGGGTTCGGCGGGCGACGGGTCGCAATGGGTCATGCCGAACGCCAACTACGCGGGCTGGAACTACAGTCCGCTGGATCAGATCAACGTCGACAACGTCGAGCAGCTCACGATGGCGTGGACGATGCAGCTCGGCGTCCACGACTCGTACGAAGCCTCGCCGCTCGTGATCGGCGACACGATGTACATCGTCACCCCGGAGCCGAACTACGTCTACGCGCTCGACCTCGGCCGCGACGGCTTCATCAAGTGGGAGTTCCGGCCCGAGATCGCTGACTCGGAGCTGACGCGGAGGAGCGCCTGCTGCGGCGCGCAGACCCGCGGCCTGGGCTACGCCGACGGCCGGATCTTCTTCGCCACCCTCGACGGACAGGTGTTCGCGCTCGACGCGGAGACGGGAGAGCAGATCTGGCAGGCCGAGAACGCGACCGTCGCGACGGGGGAAACGGTTCCCGGCATGCCGCTGGTGGTCGGCGACAAGGTCATCGTGGGCGTGGCGGGCGGCGAGCGCGGTGTCCGCGGCCACGTCACCGCCTACCACGTCGACGACGGTCGTT
The DNA here is from genome assembly GCA_012271165.1 of Vicinamibacteraceae bacterium. GTDB lineage: Bacteria > Acidobacteriota > Vicinamibacteria > Vicinamibacterales > UBA8438 > JAAXGX01. The sequence continues at coordinate 799 of JAAXGX010000202.1, forward strand.
TCCGGTGGCGGTACTACAGCATGGGGCCGAACAACGAAGTGGGCATCGGGTCTCGCTTCGCCCCCTTCTATCCGGACGACCGGATCGAGAACCCGGCGCTCGACACCTGGTTCGGCGACTCGTGGCGGCGCGGCGGCGGCGCCGTCTGGGGCTGGTTCACGTACGACCCCGAGCTCAATCTCTTCTATTACGGCACGAGCAACTGCGCTCCCTGGAATCCGGACTACCGGCGGGAGTGGGGCGTGGTCGAGCTGGACGAGGACGGGGGCGTCACCGGCTACCGGAACAACTACTGTGCGTCGATCCTGGCCCGTGACGCCGACAGCGGAGAGCTGATCTGGGCCTACAACATGACCCCTCAGGATCAGTGGGACCTGGACGAGCCCAACGCGAACGTCCTCGTCGACCTCGAGATCAACGGTCAGACGCGCAAGGCGCTGGTCCGCGCGGCGCGGAACGGCTACTTCTACGTGTTCGATCGCGCGACGGGGGAGATGCTCCTCGAGCCGTGGATGTTCGTCTACAACGACATCTTCGACGGCATCAACATGGAGACCGGCCGTCCGCGCTACGACATGACGAAGATGATGTTCACCGACCTCGAGGATCGACAGCGGTACCTGCCGGACGCCGAGAATGTCGCCATCGGCTGGTGTCCCGGCATCGCCGCCCGGAACTGGCAGAACGACGCGTTCTCCCCGCGCACCGGACTCCTGTACACCCCGACCTCGAACAGCTGCGATCGCCTGAGGATGGTCGAAGGCGAGTACGTGCCCGGGAACGACTACACGCTCCGTGAACGCGGCGGCAACGCCCCGGACCCGCCCGATGCCGAGGTCGTCAACGAGCTGCAGGCCAACGATCCGGTGGCGGGCGAGACGGTCTGGCGGATTCAGTGGACGACCGCCAACAACGCGCCGGTCATGGCCACCGGCGGGGACCTGCTCTTCCAGGGCGGTCCGAACGAGGGCGTGGTGCGGGCGATCGACGCCCGCACCGGGGACATTGTCTGGACGTTCCGGACCGGCAGCAACTTCCGGGGCTCGCCCATCACCTACCTCGGGCCGGACGGCCGGCAGTACGTCGCCGTCATCGGCAGCCAGCGCCCCGGTAGCGTGCAGGTCACGCCGGACGCCGAGCCTGACGCGGTCGACCGCTTCCGGCGGGCCGGCAGCGCGCTCTACGTGTTCGCGCTCCCGCCGGCCCGCAACTGAGGCCGGCAGTCAACCTCCTGCGCGGCGGGCGGACGCAAGGCGACGACGTGAAGCGGGCGAACCCCGACCCGGACCCGCGCAGGCTCCCGATGCGTCGCCCGCAGCGGCCTACGCGGAAGCCGGCCGATGCGCCCGCAGGAAGGACCGTATCTGGCGCACGGCCAGTGGAATCCGTTCCACGGGCTGCTTCCACGGGAATATGCTCACCTCGGACCGCGGCGCGAGCATCGCGGCCTCCATGGCGACGTCGTACGGATGCGCCGGGATGTCGTCCGGCAGGATGAGGATCGGCGTCTGCAGCTCGCGCACGAAGTCTCGCGTCACGGTGAAGACGAAGTCCGCGTTGTTGAGGTACATCGTGGTCAGGAACCTGTCGACCATGTCCATGGTGATCTCGGGCCGGCGCGCGACGAGGTCCGGGGCCCAACGCTGCATGTTGTTGTCGTAGAACAGGGTGGGATGCTCCGCGCTCCACGCGCTGGGCTGCGCCAGCACGGCGGCGACGACGCGATCGGGGGCCCGCCGCAGCAGGTTCCAGATGAAGGGACCGCCAACGCAGAAGCCGAGCACCATGAACTTGTCGATGCCCAGGTGATCCATCAGGCCGAGATGGTCGTCGGTATGCGCATCCCACGGCCGATCGATCTCGAGCGGACCGGAGGAATGGCCGCGGTTCGAGTTGCGCAGGTCCGCCGCGATGACGCGGTGCTCGCCCCTGAGCTCCTCCAGCGGGTTGAAGGGATGCGTGGCCAGACCGGCCACCGCCGAGTTCAGTCCCCCGCCGGGGATGACGAGCAGCGGGAAGCCGGAGCCGACCTCCTCGTAGCGGATGCGAACGGGACCGTTCTCGTAGAAGGACATGGCCGCTCCGTCCTGGCCGGTCTGTCCTGCAATCCCCCGCGTGGCGGCCAGGATAGTCGCCGCCGCGCCCGTCTTGAGTATCGTGCGTCTGGTCGGATCCACCATCATCTCACTCCTGCTTCAATAGGTTTCCGGGAAGCCACGCCGGCGTGCCTTCCTCGTACTGGTTGTCGGTCAGGGGCCGCTGGTTGGAGCCGTCGGCGTTCATGATGAACAGCTCGGCATACGGCTGGGGCTGGTTGAGGACGAGCGGCGACTCGTCCCGGTAGCCGAAGCGCGAGCTGCTGAAGAGGATGAAGTTGCCGTCGGGCGACCACAGGGAATGGGCGTCGTTGCCTTCCGCATCGGTCAGCCGTGTCAGGTCCGTGCCGTCCGGCCGGATGGTGTAGATGTCGAACTCGTCGTAGCGAAAGCGGTCGTCGGGGGCGTAGCGGGTGAACATGATCACGTCGCCCCGGGGCGACCAGAAGGGCAGGGTGTCGTATTCCGTGGTCAGGACGCGGGACTTGCCGCTGGCGACGTCGACGATGCGCAGCCCCTCGCCGCGCTCGCTGCCGGTCCAGTAGCGGTACACGATCTCCGTCCCGTCGGGCGACCAGCTCGGGAACCCGGCATTGCCCGGCCCCGAGGTGACCGCACGTACCTCGGAACCGTCCGCCTTCATGATCATGATCTCGGCGGGCGCGCGGCTGCGGCCGAGGAAGAAGGCGCCCGCGCCGAACGTCAGCCACCGCCCGTCCCGCGACCATTCCAGGCCCATCACGGTCACGTCGTCCTGGTGCACCCGCCGGGGGTTGGTCCCGTCGACGTCCCACAGGACCAGCGCCATGCGGTCGGCGCTCGGCGTGCGCTCGCTCACTACGAGGGTGCGCCCGTCGGGCGACACGGCCGGCCAGCCGCTCGCGTGCACGAGCTCGAAGCCGGGCTTCTCCACGGTGCCGAGCAGCCGCCGGCCCGGGGTGTTGGTGTAGTGGTGCATCGTCTCCAGTTGGCCGGCGTGGTAGACGACGCGTTCGCCGTCCCGCGACCAGGAGGGATTGGCACGGTCTGCGGGCGTGCTCTCCTCGCCGCTCGTGAACGCGAGCATCCCGCTGCTCCTGGTCTTGATCAGATAGCCGATGCGATCGGGGCCGACGAACTGCGGCGACACCTTGAGTCCCGGACCCGCGGCGTGGACGGTGCGCTCGCCGGTGGCGACGTCGAGCGAGACGATGCTCGACGAGCCGCCGCCGAAGTGCGCGCTGACCGTGTCCCGCACGGGCATCTCGTAGAACACGATGGCGCTGCCGTCCGCCGACCATTGCGGCGATCCCGCCATCATCTCCGGCCCCGTCGTGAGCTTGCGCAGGCCCGTGCCGTCGACGTCGATCAGGTAGACGCCGGCCTCCTGCACGTGCTCCCACTTGCCGGCGGGACCGGGATAGCCCTGGTGGGGCATTCCGGTCCCCCGGTCGGAGCTGAAGGCAATCGTCCGTCCGTCCGGAGACCAGCTCGGACGGAAGTCGCCGCCCGGCGCCTTCGTGAGGTTGCGGATCTCGCGGCTGGCGAGGTCCATGACGTAGATGTCGGTGGCGCCGCCGCGGGACGAGACGAAGGCCAGCGAGCGGTTGTCGGGCGACAGCGCCGCCTGGTCGTCGAAGGCCGGGGAATGGGTCAGGCGCTCCAGGTCGCGGCCGTCCGGCCGGACCCGGTAGATGTCGGCCGACCCGCTGCGGTCCGAGGTGAACACGACCCACTCGCCGTCGTGCGAGAACGACGCGTTGTAGTCGATCTCCATGCCGGGCACGAGCTTGCGGGGGTTGCTCCCGTCCGCGTCGGCGATCATCAGCTCGGACCGCAGCGGCATGTACTGGTCGACGTAGATGCGGTCGAGGACCTGGGCCTCCAGCGCCGCTCCGGACATCAGGACAACAATGACGAACGCCATCGAGCTCGGTACGGCTCTCATCGTCGTGCTCCCCGGTATCTCTGGCGCCTACCGCGACTGATAGGTCCGGCTGTAGCCGGTCCGGCCGTTGGTCATCGACCAGGTGCGGCCGTCGGGCGCCACCGTCGCCTTGATCCAGTGCCCCGCGCAGTCGTCCTCCTCCGTCAGGTTGGCGGTCAGCGCCTCGTCCGTGTTGTGGGCGGCGTCGTCGGTCAGCGTGCGGTGCGACTGCCAGACGTCGCCGACCTCCGCCGTGCCCTGGATGACGGCCAGCGAGTCCGGCGTGCCCCCCTTGCGGGGGCCGTTGTTGACGACCGCCACCGTGGGCTGGAGCATCCCCGCGAGCTCGGGACGGATCGCCCCGTAGCCCCCGTGGTGGGGGACCTGCCACAGGTCGACGACCCCCAGCCGGTCCTCGGGACACGCCAGCGCGTGCTCCCGGTCCGGGGTCAGATCCCCGAGGTTGAGGAACTCGAACGCCCCGAGGGATACCAGATAGGCCAGACTGTGGCCGTTCTCGCCCAGGTCGGCCTCGGGCGGCGCGACGCCCTCGCAGAGGGAGTTCGGCGTCCGCGGCTCCGGGGTGTCGACGAGCTCCCGGTGCGACGCCACGAACGTCAGCTCGATGTCCTCGAGCGGCAGCCTGTCGCCGGGAACGACCGAGCGGCGCCGGTCGGCGGCGAAGCCGATGTACTCGTCCCACAGGGCCCGGCCGCGCGCCCTGTCCAGCTCGACGCTGTCGCCGTGGTCGACGAACTGACCGATGGGGACCCGCTCGGCGAGGGCCGCCAGGCCGCCGACGTGGTCGGTGTGGAAGTGCGAGAACAGCAGGTAGTCGATGCGGTCGATGCCCGCGTCGTTCATGGCCGCCTGGATGCGCAGCGCGTCGCGGGCGTCGGCCCGCGGCCAGCCGGTGTCCATCAGCACCGACTCGCGGGCGGGCGTCACCACGAGAGTCGCCGCGCCGCCCTCGACGTCGATCCAGTAGATGTCCAGGCTGGCCGGCTCCTGCGCGAGGCCGGTCAAGGGCAGGACGACCAGCAGCGCGGCGGCGAGGGCGGCGATACGGCCGCCGGCCGAGCGGGCGGAAACTGGCGTCGGGTGCTGCGTCATGATGCCTCTCCGGGGCGCCGGAGCCGCCGCGAAGGGACTCCCGGCACCCAAATGGCTGTGGATACCTGCGCCGGCACGGTCGGGGACGCCGGCATCTGCAGCGTGTCGGACGGTTCTGGTTCGTTTCAGCCTACTGTACTTGCCGCGTGATGCGGCAGGCTGGAGTCGCGGCATGCGGTGTCTGCCTTGGGCTGTCGGCCGCTCCTGGTGGAATCGTTGCGATGGATTGTTACGATGGGGACGGGGGGGGCGCGCTACGAATGAAGGCCCACGAGATGTTTGCGTACCTGCACGTCGGTGGTGCCGCCAACGCGATCGAGTTCCACACCAAGGTCTTCGGGGCGACGGAAACACTGCGGCTGACGGACCCCGGCGGGCGCATTCAACACGCCGAGCTCGATTTCGGCGGCACCACGCTCATACTGGCCGACGAGTTTCCCGAATACGGCATCCGGGGCCCGCTGACGCTCGGCGGCGCCTCGGCCACGATTCACCTGCTCGTCGACGATGCCGACGCGGTGGTGCGCCGCGCCGCGGAGGCGGGCGCCGAGGTCGAGAGCGAGCCGCAGGACCAGTTCTACGGCGAGCGGTCCGGTGAACGCGATCCCGGGCAACGCTAGGGCTCTCCGACCCGCCGAGATCAGTCCTCGGCGGGAGCCTCGAGAATCGCCGCGGCCTCCTTGCCGCCGAACAACGACTCGAAGACGGTGAAACCGACGAGCTGGAACTCGGGAGGAGTGGCATTGAGCTCGTCCTGCATGGTCTGCGTGCTGCTCGTCGCCAGCAGGATGTAGCGGTAGCGGCCGCCGGTTGGATCGCGCTGCATCACCACGACGGCTTCACGGCCGCCGAAAGCTGTCTCGCCGCCCTGGGTCGCGGCGAAACGGTAGCCGGCGGCGCCGGCATCGTTGAGCTCATCCTCCATCGTGCCCGTGCGACTGGTCGCCAGGAGAAGAAAACGGCCGGCGGCATCCTGAGCGGCCGCGGGCACCGCCAGCGAGAGGAGAACGCCGACAACGAGGGCAGCAGACGCGTGCTGGAACATGAGAGAACCCTCCGCAACAAGATGGCGAAACCTCTGATTCTAGACCAGCGGCGGTCTTGCTGGTGACGACGGCGGGCCTGCTCCGGTGCCACCGCGGCCGCCCGCGGCATGACCGCGCCGTCCTGGTGCGGCGCCTGCCCCGGCATCGCCGGACCCGAGTCGTTGAACTCTCCTGCAACGGCAGCGTCGCGGCTCCTCGCGACCGCGTATAGGATCGGCCAGAGAACACGAGAGCAGGCGAGGCGAGGTGTTCCGCAGTCGGTGACGAGACCGATTCGTCGAGGGGAGCGACGTGAGCGACCAGCAGCGCGCCACGAGCGCGGTTGTGGACTTCGTCGGCCGGACCCGCTGGCAGGACTTTCCGCCGGAGGCCGTCCGGATCGCGAAGCGCTGCGTTCTCGACGGACTCGGCGTCATGCTGGCCGGATCGACGCAGGACGCCGGCCGCATCCTGCGCGGCTATGTGCGGACGGTCGACGGGAAGCCGGAGTCCACCGCGTTCGGCCCCGAGCCGTTCAGGAGCGGTGCATCCTCGGCGGCGCTGCTCAACGGGACGAGCGGCCACGCGCTGGACTGGGACGACACGCAACTGGCGACCAGCGCCGACCGCATCTTCGGATTGCTGACGCACCCGACGGTGCCGCCGATGGTCGCGGCGCTGGCCGTCGGCGAGCGGCAGCAGGCGTCCGGCAAGGCGTTTCTCGAGGCGTTTCTCACCGGCTTCGAGGTCGAGTGCAAGATCGCCGAGGCCATCAGTCCCGACCACTACATGCGGGGGTTCCACTCGTCGGGCACCGTCGGCACGTTCGGCGCGGCGGTCGCCGCCGCCAGGCTGCTTGGTCTCGACGACGCCCGTATCGCGCACACGCTCGCCATCGCGGCGAGCTCGGCCGCCGGCATACGCGTGAACTTCGGGTCGATGACCAAGCCGCTGCACGTGGGCCGGGCGTCGCAGAACGGGGTGGTCGCGGCCGAGCTCGCCGTGCGAGGCTTCACCGGCGGCCGGGACGCCCTCGATCCGCCGTGGGGCTTCTTCCAGGCCTTCAGTCACGGCGAGGGCTTCGATGCCGACCGTATCGTCGGCAAGCTCGGCAACCCGCACACGATCGTGTGGCCCGGGGTATCGATCAAGCCGTACCCGTGCGGCGTGCTCGGGCACCCGACGATGGATGCCATGCGACGACTGGTGATCGCGCATGACGTGCAACCTGAGAGCATCGTGGGCATTCGGGTGCGCGCCGGGTCCAACATCCTCAATCCGCTGCGGTACTCCATCGCGACCAACGAGCTCGAGGCGAAGTTCTGTCCGGCGTTCATGGTGAGCGCCATCGCGCTGCGGCGGAAGGCGGGCATTCACGAATTCAACGACGAGTTCGTCCGGAGTGCGCCGATGCAGTCGATGATGCGGAAGGTGGAGCGCGTGCTCGACCCGGAGATCGAGGCGCAGGGCTGGGAGAAGATCCGCAGCACCGTCGAGGTGGATCTCGACGACGGCCGCACGCTCGTCGAGGCGGCGGACGAACGCTATCGGGGCGGGCCGGACCTGCCGTTCACCCGGGAGGAGCTCCACGAGAAGTTCGGCGACTGCGCATCGCTCGTGCTGCCGCCGTCGGCGATCGAGGAGACCGTCGGCATGGTCGAGGCGCTGGAGGACCTGTCCGACGTGAGCCGGCTCTCCCGCGTCCTGAGCGCAGCCCCGGCGGCTGCGGCGCCTGCGCCATGATGCTCGCGTGGGTCTCGGTCGGGGCGCTCGTCCTGGCCGTCGCGCTGAGCGTCCTCACGAGAATCAATGTCGGCATCCTGTCGCTGGCCATGGCCTGGCTGGTGGGAGTATACCTGGGCGGCATGTCGGTCAATGCCGTCCTGTCGGGCTTTCCCGTGCCGCTGCTGGTCACGCTCGTCGGCGTGACGCTGCTGTTCAGCATGGCCGACACCAACGGCACGCTGTCCAGATTGACCGGCCGGGCCGTCCGGCTCTGCCGCGGGAACGCGGGGCTGCTGCCGATCATGTTTTTCGGCGTGGGCGTGGTCGTGTCCACGATCGGTGCCGGCGGCACGCCGGCCAGCGCCCTGCTGGCGGCGCCCGCCATGGCCGTCGCCGGGAGGGTGGGTATTCCGCCGCTGCTGATGGCCATCATGACCGGCAACGGCGCGCTGGCGGGCACGCTGTCGCCGTTCGCGCCCGGCGGCGTTGTCGCCAACGACGTGATGGCGCGCATCGGCCTCGGCGGCCTCGAGTGGCAGACCTACGGGTACAACGTGCTGGCGCACTCGATCGTGGGCATTGTCGGCTTCGTGCTGTTCGGCGGCCTGAAGCTCCTTCGCGGACGCGCAGGAGACGCCGGGTCCGCGGACCCGGACGTCGAGCGCTTCGAGCGCCGGCACTGGCTGACCGTCGCCGGCATTGCGGCGTTGATCGTCGCGGTCGTCGGCTTCGACGCGCACGTGGGATTGACGGCGGTCTTCATCGCCGCGTTGCTCACCCTCCTCGGGAGCGTCGATGAGCGGAAGGCCATTCAGCGCATGCCCTGGGGCGTCATCCTGATGGTCACCGGGGTGACGGTGCTCATCTCGATCATGCAGAGGACCCAGGGCATGGACCTGTTCACGAGCGGGCTGGCCGGCATCTCCACCTCGGAAACGGTCGTGCCCATGATGGCGTTCGGGACGGGCCTGATCTCGGTGTACAGCAGCACGTCCGGCGTGGTGATGCCGGCGTTCCTGCCAATGGTGCCGGATCTCGCGCAGCAGATCGGCGCCGTCGAGCACGTTCACCTCGCGTGGTCGATCACCGTGGGCGGCGGCCTCGTCGATCTCTCTGCGCTGTCCACCGTGGGCGCCCTGTACCTCGCGGCGGCGCCCCCGGGCACCAACACGCGCGCGCTGTTCAACGCGCTCCTCGCGTGGGGGCTCTCGATGTCCGTGGTCGGCGCCGCGCTCTGCTGGGTTCTGTTCGGGTAGCCCACGGGCATCGCGCTACGCCCACGGCGGCCGGATCGCCTCGGTGTTGCGCTCCAGTCCATCCGCCCATTCCGCGATCTCGTCGGCGAGGCGCGGGTCCGCGCCGCCATAGACCAGGTTCGCCGCGCACTTCCGGATCAACGCGCCACGCGCCAGGGGTTCCCGCGCGCCGCCCCGCAGATGAGGCTGGCGCTCCTCCACGACCGAGCCGTCGTTCAATACCGCGCGGATGCACCCGGCATAGTTCCTCGGGTACTCGTCGTCGGGATCGATCCGGTAGACGACGCGGTTCGATAGGGCCAGCACCTCGTGGTCCCGAACCGCCGCAGGGCCGAACGCGGCCAAGCCCGCGTCGCCCCGCACGAGAGCGACCGCGATGCAGTAGGGCGTGCTGAACTTGGCCGCGTACGCGTTCGGCGGATTGCGTTTCAGGTCGAGCGGCTCCCAGAGGCGATGGACGGTGCCTTCTCCGACCGGACAGATCAGCTCCGCAACTTCTGCGGCGCGGACGCCGCGCGCCCGGAGCCGGATCGCGCAGTCGATAAAGGGCTGGGTCATCGTGCCGCACGCATACGGCTTGAACGCGATCCGGGCCGTTTCCCAGCGTTCACCGAGACCCTCGGTCAGGATGGAGGAAGCGGGGGGCGCCCCTGGCGCGAAGGCCTTCAGGAAACCGTGCGCGCCCTCGAATACGGTCGCCGGGCCCCGGAAACCGGCGCGGCCCATCGCCACAGCCCGGAGGCCGGAGTGCGCCGCCCAACCTGCGTGCATCCGCTTGGTCCACGAACCGTCGACCAGGTATTCGGTGATGCCCGAGGCCATGCTCCCGGCGATCCCGAACGCGTTGACCGTGGCCGCTGACGGCGCGCGCGTCGCGGCGGCCACGGCGGCCGCGGCGCCCATCGCGCCGGTCACGGCCGTGGGATGGAAGCCCGCCGCGTGCGTGGCCTTTCCGGCCGCCAGCCCCAGACGGCACATCAGCTCGTGGCCCGTGGCGAGGCCGCGCAGGACGTCGGGTCCTGTCAGGCCCTCGGCTTCGGCGACGGCCAGGACGACCGGAACGACGACGGCGCCGGGATGCACCGGGCATCCCTCGAACGTGTTGTCGAAGTCCTCGCCATGCGCCGCCGTGCCGTTGATCATGGCCGCCGCCTCGGGTGCCCGGCGCTCCCGCGCGCCGATGATCCTCGAGGGTCCGGTTCCCGTCCACGATTTCCTGACGGCTGCCACGTAATCGGCGCCTCGGGCGGCGACCGCGAGACCCGCGGTATCGATGAGGGAGTCCGTCACGGCGCGGGTGACGGCGGCGGGTAGTGTCCCACTTGGGAGGCTCTCGATCCAGTCGGCCAGCGTCACGGCGACCGCCGCGTCCGGCGAGCCCCTATGCATGTTCCTGCTTGCTGCCGGACCGGATTCTCGCGATGACCGAGCCGCTGACCAGCAGCGCCGCAATGGACAGGAGGACCACCGCCGCCGGGTCTTCCAGGAAGATCGAATGCGCCCCGCCCGAGAGCAGGAGCGAGCGTCTGTAGTTGGATTCGACCAGGGATCCGAGGACGACGCCGAGGACCGCCGGGAGCAGCGGAAATCCCAGCACGCGCAGCACCACACCGGCCATGCCCGCGGCCAGAGTCAGACCCAGATCGAACAGGCTTCCGTTGATCGAATAGATACCCGAGAGAATCAGCGCGTAGATGAACGCCATCAGTATGGGCCTGGGACGGTTGACGAGCCAGAGGCACACCGGAAGTGCGGCGCCCCCGATGACGAGAAGCGACAGGTTCGCGACGAACAGTCCGGTGTAGAGGCCGACGACGGCGTCGGCGTTCTCGTCGAAGAGCTGCGGCCCGGGGAGCAGGCCGTGAACCAGGAACCCGCCGAGCAGCACCGCGGCCGAGTTGGAGCCGGGGATCCCGAAGCTCAGCAGGGGCACGAGCGCCGTGGCGGCGACGGCGTTGTTGGCGGTTTCCGGCGCCGCGATGCCTTCGGGCGACCCCCGGCCGAACTCCTCCGGGGCCCGCGACCAGCGGCGGGCTTCGTTGTAGGACAGGAACGCCGCGATCGTACCGCCCGCGCCGGGGATGACGCCTTCGACGGTGCCGACAGCGGAACCGATCAGTTGCGGTTTCAGCAGCCGCCGCCGCATCCGCGCACCAGGCCAGCGGATGCGCGCCGATGCGGACGACGCCCTGTTCCACACCTCCCGGCTGGCCTGGAGAAACAGCTCGCTGACGGCGAACAGGCCCACCATGACCAGAATCGGCGCGACGCCGTCGAGCAGGTCGGGCTGTCCGAAGGTGAAGCGGGGAACGCCCGAGACCGGATCCGAACCGACGGTCGCCACCATCAGGCCCAGCAGAACGGCGGCCAGACCCTTCAGGAGCGACGGGCCCGCCAGCGAGGCGATCACGCCCAGGCCCAGGACGCCCAGGGCGAAATACGACATCGGCGTGAACCGGAGCGCCAGGTCGGCCAGCGGCCGCGTCAACACCATCAACACCAGCAAGCCGATGAAACCGCCGATGACGCCCGAGTAGAGCGAGATCCCCAGGGCCTCGCCGCCGCGCCCCTGAAGCTTCATCGGATAGCCGTCGAGCAGCGTCGCCGCCGCCGCGTTGGTGCCCGGCGTGTGAATCAGGATCGCCGGGATCGAGCCTCCATACTCCGCCCCGACGTAGGTGGCGGCCAGCAGCACGATCGCCGAGTGCGGTTCCATCCCGTAGGTGAAGGGGAGCAGGAGAGCCATGCTGATCGAGGGCGAAATCCCCGGCAGCGCCCCGCCCAGGATGCCCCACGCGACGCCGCCGCCGGCCGCCAGCGCGATGGGCGTGGTGACCAGCATTCCGAGCCCGTCCACGACGGCTTCCATCATCCACACCAGAGCGCCGGCCAGAATCCGGACGGCATGTCGAGCCGCAGCGCGCCGTCGAAGAAGAGCCAGAACGTCGCGCTTCCGCCCAATGCGATCCGGACGAGCCGCCAGCCGGGCCGCTCGCCCTGGTACAGCGCGGCGCCGGCCAGCACGCCGGCGATCGCCAGCGGGTAGCCGAGAAACGTCACCACTGCCACGTAGGCAACCCCGATTCCCAGCATGACGGCGGCACCGAGCAGCCGGCGGCTTTCCGCGTCGGCGAGCCGGGGCGCGGCGCGGCCGAGCCATCGCGCGGCCGCGACCCTGGCCGCAAGCGCGAGTCCCATCGCCGCGACCAGCGCAGCGTAGATGACGGGAATGCCGGCCGCACCGACGCCGTCGTCCAGCGCGCTGGGGTTGATGCCGCCGGCAAGCGCGTAGTAGCCGGCCGCGACGAGCAGCAACAGGATGGCGCCGGCCAAGTCCTTCGGCATGACGGCCAGTGCTAGTCGATGACCCCGGACTCGCGCAGAAACGTCTCGGTGTCGGTTGCGAACGCCTCGAGGAACACGGAAAACTCGGCTCGCGGCATGTAGGCGGCCGACAGCATCGCGCCGGAGTAGACCTCGCGGTATTCGGGATCCGCCAGCAGGTCTCGAACCGCGTGTTCCCAGGCTCTCACGATGTCCGGCGGCGTGCCCGGAGGCCCCGTCAAGCCCCTGAACTTGGTCACGACGACCTCGTAGCCCGACTCCGCAACGGTCGGCACTGCCGGCAGACCGGGAAGTCGCGCCGCGCTGAACACCGCGAGCAGACGCAAGCGTCGGGTGTCGAGTTGGCCGCGAATTTCCTGGGCCTCGCCGACGCCGATGTCGAGCGTCCCGTTCAACACGTTGAGAATCAAGTCGCCGCCTCCGTCGTGGCTGATGATGGCCGCCTCCACGTCTGCGGCCCGGGCGAGGCGTTCGAGCGCCTGCCGCTCCAGCGAGCCCGGGCTCGCGGCGCCCCACCGGCCCGCACCCGACCGCGCCTTGCGAATCACGTCGCCCAGTGTCTCGAACGGGCTTTCCGCGCGGGTATAGACGACTTCCTGGTCGAGGAAGACGTTGACGATCGGGTCCAGGTCCGCGTAGGTATTCGCCGGGCGGCTCAACAGCGATGTGAAGATGAAGCTCGGCGTGGCGGCGTAGAAGATGCTCCCGTCCGGAGGCGCGTTGGCCACGCGGCTCATGGCGCGCGCGCCGCCGCCGCCGGTGACGTTCTCGACGACGAAATCCACGCCCATCCGGGGGCCGAGTCGGCTTGCCATTGCCCGTAGAAAGACGTCGCTCCCGCCGCCGGGGCTGGAGTGCGTGACGAAGGTGACGACCGCGTGCGGATACGTGCCAGCCGCGTCTGGCGCCGCGTCCTCGGTCGCGCAGCCGGCCCCCGCTGCCGGCAGTATTCCCAGTATCCCCAGCAGCGCAGCCGTCCGGGTCACGGCATGAAGCGGCCGCCGCTGACGTGCAGCGTCTGGCCGGTGACATAGGGTTCGCCGGGATCGGCCAACGCGAGCACGGCCCGCGCGACCGCTTCGGGAGTTCCAGCGGCATGGCCGGCGTCGTCGAGATGGGGAGGCCGCGTGCCGTCGGGTCGGACACCGGTGTCGATCGCGCCCGGGACGACGCAGTTGGCCCGGACCCGGCCCAGGCCCTCCTCGGCCAGTGCGCGCGTCAGGCCGATCAGGCCGGCCTTGGCCGTGATCACGTGGACGCGGCCCTTCTTCGGCCGGTGGGCGCTGAGACCGCCGATGTTGACGATGGCGCCGTTCCGGTCCCGCGGCAAACGGCGGAACAGCTCGCGCGACGTCAGGAACGCCCCGGTCAGCGTCACGTCGAGGACCGCTGTCCAGGCGGCGCGCGTCGTCGTCTCCAGGGATGCCTCGGGGCGTATCGCGGCGTTGTTGACCAGGATGGACACCGGTCCCAGCCGGGCGCCGATCTGATCGAAGCCATGCAGGACGGCGGACTCGTCCTCGACGCGAACCAGCATGCCGCACCGATCGTCCTCGCCACCGTCGATTGCGCCCAACGCTTCCGCCAGCGCCGCCGCGTCCGAAGCGCCCCAGATGCAGACCCGGGCGCCGGCGGCCCGGAGGGTCTGCGCGATGGCCAGGCCGATGTTCCGGCTGCCGCCGGTCACCAGTGCCACTTCCGCGCCAATATCGGAGGATTGGCTCATGTCGGCTACCGCGCCCCGATGTTAGCAAAGCAGGCGGAGGCCCCCTACCCTTACCTCGCCGGACTTGCGAACGAACGCGAATGCCGCTTCCGCTCAGTTCGGGCGTAGCAGGTCGTGGTACTCCAGCGCCGCGCCGAGCACCATGGCGCCGCCGCGGTCGTCGGCGCCGTTGACGGCCGGGCGGTCGAGGTAGTACCGGCGGGTCGGGCCGGCCCCGGTGCTGAAGCAGACGTCGACCAGCGCACCGTCCAGGAGGACATGGGCGAGCAGCGCGCGCCAGGCGCGGTCGACGACCGGCCGGTAGCTCTGGTCGAGCCACCCGAGGCGGAGGCCGCGGGCCATGGCGGTCAGCGTCATGGCGGTGACGCTGGTCTCGCGGTAGCTGCCACGCACGTCGACGACCTGCCGCCACATGCCGTCCGGCGCCTGGTGCGCGCGCATCGCCGCGAGGTGCCGGCGGTGGGTGTCGAGCACGGCCTCGCGGTCCGGATGGTCCGGCGGCAGGACCGTGAGCAGCTCGGCGAGGCCGAGCGCTCCGAAGCCGTTCCCGCGGCCCCAGGCGGTCGGTGCGCCGGCGTCGTGGTGGTACAGGCCGCTCGGCTGCTGCAGGCGGGCCGCCGTGGTCGTGACCAGTCGCACGGCGGCGGCGAGCGCCTCCGCGTCCCCGGCGCGGACGGCGGCGATGGTGCCGAGGTAGAAGTCGTCGCTCCAGCCGGACGCGTAACGCGGCGTGCCCGGCGCGGTCTCCGCCGCCGCGAGCGCGAGGCCTGCGGCGGCCAGGCGGGCCGCCGCGGCGCCGTCGGCGCCAGGAGAGCGGGCGATCTCGCTGAAGATCATGGTTCCCGCGATCGCGGCGAAGGAGATCCGGTCGCCGAACAGCGGCCGGTCCCCGGACAGCCACGGGCCGACGTCCTCCAGCACCATGTCCCGGAGGGACGCGTCGCCGTCCATCTCCGCGAGGCGCAGCGCGTGGACCCAGGCGAGCGCGGGGATGTAGCTGATGCTCGGCGCGGCAGGGTAGCGCCGGGCCAGCAGCCGCGCGACGTCGAGGGGCTCGCGCGCCAGCCGCCGTTCCAGCGCGACGCGCAGCGGCGACCGGGGGGGCGTGCTCCCGTCGGCGAGACGCAGCACCTCGCGCATGACCGCGGCGCCGTCCGTCGCCCGCGCGGTGACGAGCAGCGTGTCGACCGGTCCGAGGCCGGTGTGGTTCGCCGCGTCGGCCAGCGCGGCCGCCAGCGAGCCGGCCGGCAGCCCGCGGGACGATGTGGCGCCGGCCGGGCCCCCGGCGCCCGCCGCTCCGGTCGCGCCCACGGCCCGAGACCGCACCTGCAACGAATCCCCGCTGCGCACGTCGACGACGAGATCGGGCGCCTGGTAGGTGATCCACCGCCAGACGTAGCGGCTCTCGGGCCGGTCGGGATCGTCGAAGAAGCCGTCGACCGGCGGGAACGTGGCGGGGGTGCCGCTGGCGCCGTCGCCGGGCAGAGCCCGGGGCAGCGCGCTGACCAGCCACCGGGCGCGCTCGGCGTCGGGCGCCTCCGTCTTGAACCAGCGGACCGCGTCGAGCACGAGGCGGGCGCCGTCCGCGTCGCCGTCGAGGCCGCCGACGAGCACCAGCCTCCGTTCGGGTCGGGAGATCTCGAAGGCCGCGTCGTTCTCAAGGGTGAGGAGCGGGACGTCATCCCGCGTCATGCCCGCCGCGCTCACCGTCCGCGGCTCGCCGGGGAGTGCGGCCAGCGTCTCGAGCGCCGCTCGCAGGCCGCCGGCGTCCCCGGCGGGCGCCTGGGCGCGCGTCTCCGCGGGTCCCGCGAGCAGCAGCGGCAGCCCCGTCGCCATGCCGGCGATCACGACCCGGCGCACGCGTCGCCGGGCCGCGTTCTTCATCGTTCGCCTCACTCCGTCGACAGCGCCGCCACGCCGCCCTCGAGCGCGTGCAGGGCGCGGACCTCGTCGTCGGTCAGGGGGCGGTCGAACAGCGACAGCTCGTCGAACAACCCCGCGTAGTTCACGCCGAGCCGGATGGCGCCGCGCTCGACGTCCCACGTGAACGGCTCGTCGATGTCGTCCGCGTCGCCGGGCACGCGCTCGCCGTCCAGGTACAGGCTGGCGGCGCCGCCGGGCCGGCCGAGCCCGGCGTAGGTGACCGCCACGTGCGTCCAGCGGTCGCCGGCGAACGGCCAGTCGTCGACCACCGTCAGCCGGTCGTCGAACGCCGGGTTGTCGTTGGGCCCGAGGCCGTCCGGATTCCAGACCTCCACGTCGCCGAAGACGCCCAGGCGGAACTGCCGGGGATTCTCCGCCGTGAAGTCGACCCAGATGGCGGCGTCGTTGTAGGCGGCGTCGGTGATCTGGATCGGGTCGCAGAAGCCCGGAGCGAGGTCGGTGGCGGGATCGAGGCGGAGCCAGAACGACACGGTCCCGCTCCAGCCCTCCGGCGAGTAGCCGCTGTTCCCGTCCGCCCGGTAGAAGATGGCGTGCTGGTTGCGCTCCGCAAAGCGCAGCGCGTGACCGAAGCGCCCCGCACCCTCGACCACGGACACGGCCGGGTTGCCGAGCCCCGGCTCGGCCTGATCTTGCTCCTCGTACGACGGCGCCGTGTAGAGGCGCGGATCGCCCGCTGCCCGGTCCGCGTCGACGCCGTTGTCGAACGAGGCGTGGAACGTGAGCGCGCCGGCCAGCGCGCCGGCAACGTCGGCCGGCGCGCTGGCCGCTTCCGCCGCCGCGACGTCCGGCTCGCCGCCTTGCGGCGCGCCGCCGCAGCCCGCGAGGCACAGCCCGAGCACCGCCGCCGACATCCACCCGAGTGCCATGTGCCGCATCGTCACTCTCCCCCCAGCCGGACCATCACGTGACTCGTCGCTAGAACGTCGCGATCGGGTTGAGCGGCGACCCCATGCCCATCTCGATGCGGAGCGGCGCGGCCACGAAGAGGAACTCGTAGCGGCCGAGCTCGCGGGCGGTCGCCGCCAGGTCGTCGAAGTCGAGGTTGTCGAAGATGCCGACGCCGAGCGCCACCAGCGCCAGCCGGTGGATCGGCAGCCGCACGTCGTCGGAGTACTCGTGCGGGAACGCGTCGTTCCACAGGTCGTGGCCGATGAACGACACGCCGCGCTCCTTCAGGAAGTACGCCACGTCGGAGTGATAGCCGGCCACTCCCTCCTCGGAGGGATTCCAGGGGCCGAGCGCGGCGCGCCGCTGCCAGCGCCCGGTGTGGAGCAGGATGACGTCGCCCGGCTCCACGCGCACCCCCTGGATGCGCTCGAGCTCCTCGAGGTCCGCGGCGCGGATCGCCGTGCCCGGCTCCACCCAGCCCTGGCCGGAGTCCTTGCCGGGCAGCAGCGTCGCGTCGAAGAGGATGCCGCGCGTGAAGATGCCCTCCCGCAGCTCGTGGATGCTCCCCTGCGGGCAACCCTCCGCCTCCGTCACCTGCTCGGCCGTCACCCCGTTGTAGCCCTTGCCGTCGAACATCACGTGGCAGGCGACGGAATCGAGGTGGCTGTGGATTACGCCGTGGTAGGTGCCGGTGTACTGGTAGCGGTCGGAAGCGCCCGTCTCGCTGATGTTGACGACCTGCCGGTCGAGGTACCACTGCCCCTCGGGTTCCGGCGCCTGGATGATGTCGTGGGCCAGCGACACGCTGCGGCCCTCGGTCACGAGCGCCGCGGCCGCCTTGCGCTTGGCCGGCGTGATCAGGTTGGCGGCTCCCAGCCCGTCCTCCGCGCCCCAGCGGCCCCAGTTGGAGAGCTCTTCCATCGCGTGCAGAAACTCCGCCTCGGTGGTCATCGCGGGACGTGACTGGGCGCCGGCGGTGGCGCTTGCGCCGATCAGCAGGAGCGCGAGGACGAGAACGCCGCGGTGTCGCCGTGTGCTTGCGAGCATGGTATGTCCTCCTTCGCCGGACCGCGCCGGCTCGCGCAGTGTACTCCGTCATGCGGGCCACCGGTAGCCGAGGCGTACGTAGTAGAAGCCGCCGCTGAAGCCGAACGGTGTGGAGGGCGGATAGCGGTTGCCGAGCCTGCCCGGGTCGGGGTTCTTTTCCGGATAGGTGTTCAGGACGTTCCCGCCGCCCATCGTGAGCCAGACGGCGTCGCTGACGGGCCACGTGGCCTCGATGTCCAGGATCGCCCTGCCCGGGTAGCGTCGCACGTCCCGCCGGTCGAACCAGCTGCCGTAGTAGCTCAGGCGGCCGAGCAGCGTGCCGCGACCGACGATCTGGTTGACCGTGGCGCTCCAGCGGGTGTTCGGTAGCGCTTCCTCCAGCAGCCGGATCCTGTCGGCGAGCTGATCGGGATTCAGCAGCGCCGGATTGAAGTCGGTGGCAGCCGTGTCCGTGTAGTTGAAGAGCACGCTGATCGCCGTTCTCCCCTCGAGGGACGGCGGTGTCCAGGCAGTGACCAGGTCGAGCCCCTGCGTCCGGGTCTCCAGGTCGTTGGTGAAGAAGCGGAAGTTCGCCAGGTTGCGCGCGCTCGTGATGCCCTCGGCGAGCAGCCGGTCGACCTCCGCGGCATCGAGCGCGAACAGCCGGCTGAGCGCCAACCGATCGGAGAGGTCGATCCGGAAGTAGTCGGCGGTCAACGTGAACGGGCCCTCACCGCCGGCCACGGCGCCGACGCTGACATTGACGGACCGCTCGGGCTCGAGGGGGCGGCCGCCGCGCAGCCGGGCGACTGCGGAGGTCGAGGGAATCGTGCCGTTGTTGACCAGGTCGTCGAGCGCGAACACGTACTGGGTCGCCACGTTGAACGCGTTCTGCTGTCCGGGGGTCGGGGCGCGGAATCCGCTGCTGAGGCTGGCGCGCAACGCAACCTGCCCGGAGAGCGGAACACGGCCCGAGAGCTTGCCGTTCACGGTCCCGCCGAAGTCGGCGAAACGCTCGAGCCGGGCGGCTGCCCCAACGACCCAGCCGCGTTCGCCGCGCAACTCGACGTCGCCGTACACGGCGGCGCTGGCGCGGCTCCAGCGGCCGGCGGCGATGGGGCTGAATCCCGGCGTGCCGTTGGAGCCGACGCTGAAGCCCTGCGCGGCGTACGGACCCTGGCGCCACGACTCCGGCTGGCCGAGGCCGATCCGGAACTGCTCGTTGCGCCATTCGACGCCGCCCGCGAGATGGATCCGGTCGCCGAAGGCGCGGCTGAGGTCGAGATTGATGCCGATCTCCCGCTGGCCGTAGAGACCGACATCGAACGTCGTCGGCGTCTCGGGACCGAGCGAGGCGTTGACGGTGTTGTGGATCGAGAAGTCCGCGGTATTCGCTCCAGCCGCAACGCTCGCATCCCAGAGCACGTTGCCGGCGAGCCGTCCGCGCAAGCCGCCGACCGCCGAGACGTCGCGTTCGACGCCGCCGAAGCGCGGCGCGAAGCCGCCCGGGAATCGCTCCTGAAACGAGAAGCAGTGCGGGTCGTCGAAGATCCGTCCCAGGGCGGCCGGATCGGGCACGTCGTCCGTGATCGCCACCGCGGGGCAGTGCGCCGAACCGTCGCCGCGCGCGGCGAGCGCGTCGCCGACGAGCAGGGTCCGGCCGCCGTCGTTGCTGAACACGCCGCCGCGGGTGTTCGGGTTCCGGTAGTAGTAGAACGTGAGCACGTCCCTGCGCGCGTAGTTCGCGTGGCCGTACGCCTGCACGCCGTTGGTGAACAGGTGGCCGAGGTTGGCGAAGAGCTTGAGGTCGTCCTCCACGTCCGGCGCTCCCCACCGCTGAGCCGGGTCGCCGACGTGGAGATTGCCGGCGGCGATGAGGGCCGCCGCGTCGGACCGCTGCACGCTGCGGTCGGTGGCTGCGGTGTTGCCGTATTCCAGGCTGAGGTTGGCGAAGCCGTTCCGGCCAAGCGGCAGGCCGACGTTGGCGGCGACGCCGTACTGCCCGCCGTCGCCTGCGCCATGCAGCCCGCTGCGCAGCTCGACGCGGCCGCCGGCACGCTCGTCCTTGAGCAGCAAGTCCATACCC
>JAAXGX010000185.1 GCA_012271165.1 Vicinamibacteraceae bacterium
AGGCCTTTTGCCACGGGCTGCTAGCGGTCCGTGACGGTGACGGTGACTTCGCGCGCCGTCTTCAGGGCGATGTCGTGGGCCAGCGCGCGCAGCACGTAGGTGCCCGGCCGGCTGAAGGTCGCCGTCGTGCTCAGCTCGCCGTCCGGGCCCAGCAGGGACGCGGCCCAGTCGGGAACCGGCTCGATGCTCTGGCACAGCGGGCTCGCGCCCGCGCGGCGCCGCAGGTCCGGGTTGAACTGCGGCGGGTCGAAGGTCACGTGCTCGTCGTTGCCGCGATAGACGAGCCAGCCGGCCATCAGCTTGGCGAGATGACGCCGGTCCGGGCGCGGCTCGGGCAGGCCGTCATCGCTCACCCGGGCCGTCAGCTCCAGGGGCTCGCCCACGGCCACGGTCCGCTCGGCCGGGCCCTCGAGCTCGACCACCGGGTACTGGTTGTCGCTCTCGCCGAAGCGCTGCCCGTAGCTGGCCTCGTTCATCATCGTGATCTGCCGGTCGAGCACGTACTCGGGCCTGAGCGACGCGTACGCCTGCTCCGTCCTGCCGCGCACGGTCAGGGTCCACACGAGCTCCCGGTCGCCGAAGTCCGCCGGCACGGGCACCTTGAAGACGAACTCGGCGCGGCGGGGCACGAAGCGGGTGGGCTGGCCGCGATCGGGGCCGCCCGGCTCGACGTTGTTCTCCGGACCGATCGGCACGTGCACCACTTCCCGGCAGTTGCGGTTGAAGAACCCGAACACCATGTTGAACGTGCCGTCCGGGTTGGCCTCCCAGCCCTCGAAGGCGGGCACGACGTTCTGCCCGCGGTCGTGGGCCATCTGCGCCGCGGCAGCCGGGGGCTGGAGCACCGCCAGCGCGGCGGCGACCGCCGCGGCAACCGCCGTGGAGCGTCCTGAGCCCATGTGCGCCAGCCGGAAGGCTTCCTGCAGGGTGGCCGCGAGCGTCAGTCCTGATTGTCGGCTCGCCGGCCCGCGCGCCCGGCCTCGCGATCGGAGGCTATCTCGGCGAACTGCTCGTCGGTGAGAAAGGTGAACTTGGCCAGCAGGACGAACATGTCGTCGATGGACCGCTCGCCGTGTCCCTTCCAGTTGCGCGGGTCGACGACGTTGCGGTTCCGCGCCGAATTGTCGTACCAGCCGGTCAGATGGAGCACCGCCCCCTTGGGCAGCAGCGGCGCGTGGTCGTCCTGATAGACGTAGACCTTGGCCCAGTTGTGGTCGTAGCCGGCGCAGCTCAGCACCTCGCGCCGCGGGCTCAGCCGGTAGTTGTGGACGTTCTCGTCCGGCGGATAGATCGCTTCCAGGCACATCCGCCGCCCGCTCGCGTGCATGTGGGGCTCGAAGGTGTTCAGCAGCCCCGGCTGCGGCATGATGTAGTAGCCGTCCAGGCGGACGCTCTCCTGGTCCGCCGGAATGTCGAGCGCGTCGCCGATGCCCCCGATCGCGCCGAACTCCCAACTGCCGTACTTCGGCTCGTACCCCTCGGGATGGAACACGAAGCCGACGTCCGCCCGCACGGGCACGATCTCGCCCGACGCGTAGAGGTGCACGGTGAACCTGAGCTCCGAGTCGGCCGGCAGGACGACGCCGACGTGCTCCGGGTAGGTCGTGGCGTTCTGGCCGATCTCGTGCGTGAACCGGAACTGGGCGCGGTCCGACTCCGACGCGTAGTACTCGTCGCCGGTATGGATGCCCATGTGGTGGATCGTGAAGCGCCCGTAGCCGCTGCCCTCGTTCGCCTGCCGCCGGAGCCGCGCCTCGGCCTCGGCCTCCAGCAGGCGCACCTCCTGCACCTCCACGGCCTTGATGTAACGATCCGTGGTCAGCCCGGTCGGCACGGGACCGTACTCGTCGTGATAATCGGCCGCCACGGCGGGCACCGTCATGACCGGCGTGGACACGACGAGGTCGGGCGTGCCGATGGTCCACACGCCTTCCTCTGGAAACACGAGCGGCGGCGGCAGATCGGCCGGGTTGCCGCGCGGCGCGCCGTTGTCGGCCCAGGCCGCCAGCGTGGCGATCTCCGCGTCGCTCAGCGAGATGTCGTCCTTGTAGTGCTGGATGCCGATGGTCTTGTCGATGAACCACGGCGGCATCTCGCGCAGCGCGGTCCTGTCCTTGATCGCGCGGGCCCACGGACGCGCCTCCTCGTACGTGAGCAGCGACATCGGCGCCACGGCATCCGGCCGATGGCAGTTCTGGCAGGAGCGCTGCAGGATGGGCGCGACGTCCTTCGCGAACGTCACCTCCGTGTCGCGCTCGGCCTCGGCCGCGCCGGCCGGGAGCGCAACCAGTCCGGCCGCCACGAGCACGGCGCCGACGAAAAACACCTTCACGGGACCCGAGATGCTCACTCTTCTTGCCACGGCCAATAGCCTTTCCCACCGTCGAGATGCGACGGCGCAGACTGTTGCGGGAGCTTGAAGTACAGATTCTCGTAGGAGCGCGGCCCGCAGTCAAGGAACCGGAGCGCCCCGGTCCGACCGGCGCAGGAAGCCGACGCC
Source organism: Vicinamibacteraceae bacterium (assembly GCA_012271165.1). Classification (GTDB taxonomy): domain Bacteria; phylum Acidobacteriota; class Vicinamibacteria; order Vicinamibacterales; family UBA8438; genus JAAXGX01. The sequence continues at coordinate 2,501 of JAAXGX010000185.1, forward strand.
AGGAAATTTGCAGTGGAACGGATCTGCCCGCAGAGGGAATAATGTCTGCTGGAGGAGATGGCAATGACCCAGCCGATTCGTCCCGTTTCGCGAGCCGCCCTGCAGCTCGGGCCCCGACTGCCCCGGCGCGTCTTCCTGGAGCGCGCGCTGCGAGCCGGCACCCTCGGCGCCGCGGCCCTCTGGACGCCCGGCGTGCTCGCCGACGAGCTGTTCGTGACCCCGAGCGGCCGCTCGCTCGAGGGGCCCTTCTATCCGGACACGATGCCCCTGGACACCGACAACGACCTGCTGATCGTCAACGACGCGATCACGCCGGCGGTCGGCGAGGTCACGCATCTCTACGGCGCCGTCACCACCCGCGCCGGGACGCCGCTGCGCAACGCGTTCGTCGAGATCTGGCAGTGCGACACCAACAAGTCGTACCGGCACGCCGACGGCGTCAACCCGAACGAGCCGCCGGACTCCAACTTCCAGGGCTACGGCCGCTTCCTCACCAACGTGCGGGGCGAGTACTACTTCCGCACCATCAAGCCGGTGCCGTACATCATCGGCGACGTCTTCCGCACGCCCCACATCCACTTCGCGGTCAGCCGCAACGGCAAGCGGGTCTTCACGTCGCAGATGCTGATCAACGGCCACCCGGACAACGCGCGCGATCGGCTCACGGCCCGGATCCTCGATCCGCTGGCCAAGGAAACGATCCTTGTCGACTTCAATCCGCTGCCGGGGTCGAAGATCGGCGAGCTGACCGCCCACTTCGACATCGTGCTCGGGCAGACGGTCGAGGAGCTCGACGACGGGACGCTGAGCTGGGGCCTCGGTCATCCCGAGACCGGGCGCGACAGCGGCTGATTGCCGCCGCGCGCGAACCCCGGACAGGAGTCGACGATGGGACTTCGAGGGCTTGCGTTCGCGAGGGCGGCGGCGCTGGCGGCGGCGGGATTGGCCGCCGCCGGCTGCGTGGCCGAGGAGCCGGCGCCCGCCGACATGGCGCGGGACGACGACCGCCAGGTGCGCCGGCAGCCGACCTTCGGGGCCTTGGACGCGGACGGCGACGGCGCGATCGCGGCCGGCGAGATCGACGCGGCGCCGGCATCGCTCGCGGCGCTCGACGAAGACGGCGACGGCCGCCTCTCGGCTGACGAGCTGCGGCCCGGGAACGCCCCCATCGGCGGTCCGGCGCGGCCCCCGGCCGACGCGACCGCCGCGTTCATGGCGTTCGACGGCGACGGGAACGACGCGCTCGAGGCTGCGGAGCTGCCGTCGCCGTTCCGCAGCCTCGTGGCGCGCGCCGATGCCGACGGCGACGCGGTCGCCACCGAGGCCGAGATCCTGGCGCTGATGACCGCGGAGGCTGGCGATCCCCCCGACCCGCGGCCCGCGCCGCTGCTGGCCGCCCTCGATGCGGACGGCGATGGCACGCTGTCCGCGACGGAGATCGTGTCGGCGCCGCGCTCGCTGCGCGCGCTGGACAGCGACGGCGACGGCCGGCTCACGGCCGCCGAGCTCCGGCCCGCGGCCGGCGACGACGCGGGCGGCGGCGCCTGAGCCGCGCTCGATCCCGGCCGCGCGCGCCGCGCGTCAGAAGCGGAGGAGCCGCGTGACCTTGACGATGAACGCGCGGTTCTCGAGCATCGGCAGCCGGCCGGGGCGCAACGTCGTGTCGCGTTGGTCGTTGTAGACCACGAACAGCTCGCTGCCCGGGCTGTACTCCCACCGGAACCGCACGTTCGTCCCCATCTGGTCGATGGCGGAGTTGTACTGCACCAGCGCCGACAGGAACATCCGCGACGTGAACGTGTACGTCGCCCGGGTCGTCGCCACCGTCGCCGTGAACTGCCCCTGCGGAAGACTGATGCGGTTGATCTGAACCGTCGGCTCGATCGACATCCGCGGCGTCAGCCCGATGCGTCCCTGGCGGTACCCGAACCCCGTGAGGTCGCCGCCGAAGAACGTCCCCTGCTGCAGGAACGCGGTGCCGGAGACGCTCCGCTGCTGGCCCATGAAGTACGACAGGAAGACGTCCTGGAAACCGTACCCCCCGATCGGAATCGCCACGTCGCTGGCGATCTGGAACGGCTCGACGAGCAGCTCGTAGCTGTGCAGGAGGTCGACGGTGATGCGGTCGCTGTTCTCGAACTCGGTGATGAACTTGCCGCCGATGCCGCGGGTCTCGAGATCGCGCCTGCCGTTCTCTATGTAATCGACGCTGCCGCCGAACGTGAACTGCCGGATGGCCTCGATCCCGCGCGGCCGGGGCCGGTAGTGACCCGCCACGAACGTGCGCCGGAAGTCCAGGCGGCGCAGGAAGCCCACCTCCGGGTTGAAGTTCTTGCCCACCAGCAGATGCTCCGCCTGCAGGCCGAACAGGTCGGCGTCGTACGTGAACTGCCCCTGGTAGCTCGCGTCGTCGCCTGTGCGGCCGTACGTGCGCGTGCGGGCGTAGTAGCCGTTGATGGTCACGTTGTCGTAGAACGAGAACGAGGCGTCGGCGCCGTACGTGTCGTTCTCGCCGTTGCGGTCCAGCGACACCGAGCGGCGCGCGAAGATGGCCCCGATGCGGCTGCGGCGCAGGATGTCCCCGCTCACGCGCGCGACCGTGAAGTTCGTCGCCAGCGCGTTCGCGTCGGGCACATCGTCGGTCTGCATGTTGAGCGCGCCGATGCTGAAGCGGCCGACCTTGCCCGTCAGCCGGCCGCCGCCGACGATGGGCACCGTCCGCCCAGCCTGCAGGCCGATGCGCCGGCTGAAGAAGATGAGCGGCGCCTCGTTGCCCGCGCGGGTGCCGGGCGGACCCCCGAGGCGCCCGCCATTGTTGCCGCCGCCGCCGGTCCCGAGCACCCTGGGCCCGG
>JAAXGX010000205.1 GCA_012271165.1 Vicinamibacteraceae bacterium
GCGACTTTCACCACAGGCTGTTAGGGGTTTCCCCTTGCGTGGGAGCCTAGCTTTGTGGGCGAACGGGATCTTCGACCAGTCCATCGTCTGGCCGACCTTGGTCATGTCAAGGTCCACGACGTAGATGCTTCCGGCCTCGCAACACTCGGACAGCGGCCGTACCGCGTCGGAACACTGAAGAAGCGGTTCTCCACCGCTCGCAGGCGGAGAATCGACGACCATTTGATGTCCGTTACGTTGTCGAAGCTCGGATTGACCCACAGGCGTGCGCCACGTGCCGCGAGAGCGCGGGGAAGGAGCCCAAGATAATGATCATGACAGATCGTTGCCCCGGCTGTTGCACCGGCGAGTTCGAAGAGCGGGAGGGCGGCGCTCGGCTCCCAGTCTGGTCGCTCAAAGGCAACGGCGTCGGCGGTGGAGTGCTTGACGTACACCCGGTACCGGCAGCCGTCAGGGTCGAAACGAAGAAGAACCTGCCAAGCGCGGCGGGTGGCATCGACGGCGGTGTCTACTGCACCCACGAGCAGCGGTGCGTTCAGGTCCGCCGCGAGCCTCCTCAGCGATTCGGCGCGTCCCCGGTCGGACGCTGATACGTAGCCTTCGGGGAAGAGAACTAGGTCGACGGCCTCGCCGGCCAACGAATCGGCCGTCGGCACGTCCGGCTGCTGGGCGCCGGGACCGCTAGGCGGAACACCGTTCGAGGATCTCGCTGCGACCTGGGGAAACACCAGTGCCACGCGCAGGCTCGACTCCGGTCGCGCGGACCGGCGCGGAACTTCCACCGTTGTTCGTCTGGGCCGAGAACCGCCCTGATGGATCAGGTCCGAGAAACCCTTCCGGTCCTCCCTGCTGTCCAGATCAAGCGAGCACCAAACCCGGTCGCGCGCGTAGAGCCGCGCCGTGGGCTGCACGCCTTCGATAGACGGGACGAGGTCGCGCAGTGTGTCGTACCAGGCTCGCTGTTCGTCGCGGAAGGGGGGATCGTTGTCCCTTGCGTCATGTTGTTCGCAAAGCTCCAGCCAGCGTCTTGCGGCGAGCCCCAAGGGGTGCCCGTCCACGTACAAGGCGAGGGCAAGCTTCCGCGGGCGCGTGAAGTGCTGGCTCTCATCGAACTCGACGATGAATCCAGGGTCGGGAACCCAGTAGTCACAGGCTGCGAGCATCGGGGTACGCACGAACGTGCAGACGCCATAACCGCGATATCCCTCCAGAACCCCGGCCACGTCTCGGAGAATCGGGTCGATTGAGGTTCCCGCGTACGCTGCGAGGCCCGTCGCCCATGGAAATCTGCGGTTGACCACGCACGCCCGTAGATGCGCTCGAGAAGCTGCCCGACCCGGAACTTGCACGCGTGACACCGCTCCGAGTGCGGCTTGGAGGGGCTCGTACGCGCCCTCCTCACCGTTGGACGGAGCACAACCGCTCCGGGACCGTCGCCGACGCTGCCGCAGCAGTCGCACTCGATGACGGCAAAGCCCCGGCGCCGAAGGAACTCGTTCGACTCACGGCCTCCGGAGAATCGGTCCGAAGGCAGCAGCTCGCCCGCAGCGACCTGATGGGCCAGCGCAATCGTGTACTTCGGGGGAAAATGCTCGCCCTTCGTCGCCAAGCAGTAACCTCGACTCCTCCTTCCCGGTGGCATGCCGTCACGGATGATGAGCCGTATGGCTTCCTCGATGTGCGCGCCGGTGATGTGCTTCGGGATCATCGCTGTTCGACGAAATGCTACTCGCGCCTCCCCCGCAAGGCCATCGCCCCCGGCCGATCAGCCCTCCGTGCTCGGCGGTAATGATCCGCCCGCGCGCCGCTGCGCACCTCACGCGCACAGCACCTGCGCGAGCGCCGCGAAGTCCTCGACGATCAGATCCGGCTGGTGCGGCGAGCCCCCGAAGGGGCGCTTCCGCCGACCGATGAACGCCGTGCGCATCCCCGCCGCCTTCGCGCCGATGCAGTCGAACGCGTGGTTCGCCACGAAGAGGACGCTGGACGGGTCGACAACGAGAATCTCGCACGCCCGGGCGTACGTCGCGCGGTGCGGCTTGAAGTAGCCGGCGGCCTCTACCGAGATCACCGCGTCGAAGTCGAAACCGATGTGCGGCTTCGCGGCCTCGAGCATGTCGCGGTCTCCGTTCGAGAGAATCGCCAGGCGGTACTGCCGCCGCAGCCTGCCGAGCGCCGCCAGGACGTCGGGAAACGGCTTCAGCCGCTCGATCCGGGAGACGAGCCAGCGCACCTCGTCGGCCGTGAAGTCGATGCCGGCCCGGCGCATCACCTGCGCCACCGCGCGCTGGCCGATCTCCCGGTACGACGTGTGGCCGCGGTCGCACAGCGAATCGATCATCGAGTCCTCGAAGTGCGTGCGCCGCCACCAGGTGACGAAGCGGTGCGGGTCGCCGCGCCAGCCCTTGCCGGTCAGGAACGGCGCGACCATCTCGGTCAGGCCGGCCTGCATGTCCACGACGGTGCCGTACTGATCGAACATCACCGTCGTGACCCCGCGGCGCAGCAGGCCGGATACGTCGGCGTCCATGGTGCCCATTGTCGCCGAAGACGAGTCCGCCGGCCGGAGCGCGACGCGCCGGCCCGACGTCGTCGGTTGCCGTACTGGGGTACTCTGGGTCGGATCGCGGGCGGGATCGATGCCGGTGCAGCGGGACAGCCAGCCGTCGAACGGCAGCGCGTACGTCGAGTTCGAGCGGGTCCGCAAGAGCTTCGACGGGCGGACCCTGGTGGTGCGCGACCTCGACCTGCAGATCCGCAAGGGCGAGTTCCTGACGCTCCTCGGGCCGTCCGGCTCCGGCAAGACGACCTGCCTGATGATGCTGGCGGGCTTCGAGACGCCGACGTCAGGCGCCATCCGCATCGACGGCAGCCCCATGCACCAGGTGCCTCCCCGGCGCCGCGGCATCGGCATGGTGTTCCAGAACTACGCGCTGTTCCCGCACATGACCGTGGGCGAGAATCTCGCCTTCCCGCTGGAGGTGCGCGGGCTCGATGCCGAGCGGCGCCGCGACCGGGTGCGCCGAGCACTGGCGCTCGTGCGGCTCGACGGCCTCGAGCAGCGGCGGCCGCGGCAGCTGTCGGGCGGCCAGCAGCAGCGGGTGGCCATCGCGCGCGCGCTGGTGTTCGAGCCGGACCTCGTCCTGATGGACGAGCCGCTGGGCGCGCTCGACCGGCGCCTCCGCGAGGAGCTGCAGTACGAGATCCGGCGCATTCACCAGGACCTCGGCGTCACGGTCCTGTACGTCACCCACGACCAGCACGAGGCGATGGTGCTGTCCGACCGGGTGGCGGTCTTCCGGGCGGGGCGCATCGAGCAGATCGCGTCCCCCGAGGCGCTCTACGAAGAGCCGACGCGCTCGTTCGTCGCGCGCTTCATCGGCGCGAACAACCGCCTCACCGGCCGGGTGACGGCCGTCAACGACGAGGGGATCTGCGACGTCGACGTCGGCGGACAGGTCGTCCGGGCGCTGCGTATCGCGCCGTGCGCGCCGGGCGATGCGACGACGCTCTCGATCCGGCCCGAGCGGGTCGCCGTCGCGCCCGCCGCGGGCCTGTACACCAACGAGTTCGAGGCCCGCATCGAGGACATCACCTTCCTCGGCGACCACCTTCGGCTGCGGGTCACCGTCTGCGGGCGGTCGGACTTCATCGTCAAGATCCCCAACATCGTGGGCCACGGCGCGGTGCTCGAGGGCGACCGCATCCGCATCGGCTGGACGCCGACCGATTGCCGCGTGCTGAACCCGGACGAAGAGGAGGAGCCGGCTTGAGGAATCTGATGAGATGGTCGCTGCTCCTGCCGGCGCTGGCCATCACGGCGCTGGCGTCCGGCTGCGCCGGTCAGGCCCGCGAGACGCTGACGGTCGTCTCCTGGGGCGGCTCCTACGCGCAGGCTATCGACAAGGGCTACCTCCAGCGCTTCGAGGCCGAGACGGGCATCGAGGTCCGCCTGGAGGACTACAACGGCGGCCTGGCCCAGGTGCGGGCCCAGGTCGAGACCGGCAACGTCCATTGGGACGTCATCGACCTGGAGACGCAGGACGTGGTCAGCGGCTGCGACGAGGGCATCCTGGAGCCGATCGACCTCGATGCGCTGCCGCCCGGGGCGGACGGCACGCCCGCCGCGGACGACTTCGCCCCCGGCGCCCTCTTCGAATGCGGCGTGGGCACCACGTTCTACTCCACGGTGTACGCCTACAGCCCCGAGCGCTTCCCCGGCGAGAAACCGTCGACCCTGGCGGACTTCTTCGATATGGAGCGCTTTCCCGGCCGGCGCGGGATGCGCCGCGTGCCGCACGCGAACCTCGAGTTCGCGCTGATCGCCGACGGCGTGCCGGTCGACGAGGTGTACGCCACGCTCGACACCCCCGCGGGCGTGGACCGCGCCTTCCGCAAGCTCGACACCGTCAAGGACCAGGTGGTCTGGTGGGAGGCCGGCGCCCAGCCGCCGCAGATGCTGGCCGACGGGGAGGTCGTGATGAGCACCGCCTACAACGGCCGCATCTTCAACGCGCAGGCGCTCGAGAACCAGTCGTTCGTCATCGTGTGGGACGGCCAGATCCTCGACGTCGGCCCGGTGGCCATCGTCGCCGGGACGCCGGACCTCGAGGCGGCCCGCGCGCTCGTCCGCTTCGCCACCACGGCGGAGTCGATGGCCGCCGTCGGCCACTACATCGCCTACAGCCCGGCGCGCCGCTCCGGTCAGCCCCTCATCGGCCGCCACGCCGAGGTCGGCATCGACATGAACCCGCACATGCCCCTGTTCCCCGCGAACACCGGCCGCCTCCTGGAGAACGACTGGGAATGGTGGAGCGACCACGGCGACGAGATGAACGAGCGCTTCAGCGCCTGGCTGGCGCGCTGACCCGGCCACAGGTGCGCGCGTTCCGGACGAAACCGCACGTTCGTACCGCTATTGACGTGACGACAGATGCGCACAAAAATGTACGCTTTGGTGGGTCTTCGTCCGCCACGCGCGGCTCTAGCCGATCGAGTACGTGAATGGACGTCAGTTCATCGCAAGAGTACGCAAATGGGCCCGGCCCCGAGGCTTTGCCGTACGGTTCGTCTCCTCGGAGGGCCCCGGATCTCACGGAACGCTCTACGTCGGGAAGCGCAGGACAACCGTGAAGGATCGCAGGAAGGACATCGGCAAGGGCCTGCTCAAGAAAATGCTGGCTGATCTGGCCATCAAGGACGACGACTTCTGAGGACCGCGGGTGGGCAACGTAACGCGATTCGCTGTGGACGTGCGATCTCATGCTTGACACATTCAACTATCCCGCGGAGATTCAGCGAGACGAGGACGGGAGATTCGTCGTGACGTTCCCCGACTTCGGCTGGGGTGCCACCGACGGCACCACCCGCGAGGAGGCGCTCGCCGAGGCCAAGGATCTGCTGCGCGAACTCATTTCAACCACCATTCGCGAGGATGCACACCTGCCAGCACCCTCACCGGCCACCAAGCGGCGCCCGGTTGTTGTTCCGCCGGTTCAGGTCGCATTGAAGGCCGCGCTCTATACGGCATACCGGAGCGCCGGCATTTCGCAGCGCCAGCTCGCACGGGATCTCAACGTCGCGGAGAGCGCGGTCCGCCGCATGCTGAATCCGGATCATCCGACGAAGGCCGCGACCATCGACAATGCGCTGCGGCGCCTCGGAAAACGCGTCACCGTCACCGTCACCGACGCCGCCTGACTTGGCTGCCAATCGCTTGCCGCACATATCTGATTCGCACCGTTCTCTCGCGAGGATCACGACAGCATGGCTGACGACTCACACTGCCCCATCTGGGGCACGCCTCTTCATGGGCAGAGCCGGAATGCAGGCGACGGCAAGCACGTAGATTCACCGCGTGCCGGCGGCGAGTACTTCATCACCGGAACGGCGCAAGCGATGCTCCGCAACGAAGATGATTCCGACAAGGCGCGATTGACATCCTGGCTCGTTGATCAGAGGCGATTGGGAGAAGCGTGCCCGGCGGTAGAGGCAGCGACAATCAAAGAGGCCGCGAGACGACGGCCCTTGTCTCCGCGGGAGCGAGCGGATCGGCTGCTTCGGCACATTGCGTCAGCGTTGTCGCATATCGCAGACGGGTTTCCTATATATGTGGGCGAAACAGATCTAGAAAATCAACGACGGCTGGCGTGGTCAGAATGCGTCCATGCTGACGAGCTACACTATCTAATGGACTATCTGGAGAATCAAGGCTGGATCGAGAAGAAGTACGACAACTTAGCATCCATGTACCACGTGTCCATTGACGGCCACGCTCGATTGGCCGCTCTTGATGAACCCGATGCCAGGTCACAGATGGCGTTCGTCGCCATGTGGTTCAACGAATCCATGAACAAAGTGTGGGAACAGGCCATACAGCCTGGAATCGAGGAGGCGGGCTACGAGCCACTACGAATCGACCGCAAAGAACATATAAACAAGATAGACGACGAGATCATTGCGGAGCTCAGGCGGGCTCGCTTTGTGGTCGCAGACTTTACGCATGGTCACGACGGCCCACGGGGAGGCGTGTACTACGAAGCGGGCTTCGCTTACGGACGCGGCGTCCCCGTCATATTCTCCTGTCGCAAAGACGCAATAGACAAGATCCATTTCGACACGCGCCAGTACAACCACATCGTGTGGGAGGCAGGGAAGCTGGACGAGTTTCGCCGCAGGTTGACAACGCGCATTTGTGCGGTTGTCGGAGACGGGCCACGTGAACGATGAACGAGCACTTCAACGCCCGGCTGTCGCACTGAGCCGGCCGCCCGGCGGCTCAGTGCGACGCCTCGACGGGTTCGAGCCGCAGCACGGCGCCCTCCGTCGCGTCGACCGTGACGTACAGCAGCCCGTCGGGTCCCTGCTTGACGTCGCGGATGCGGCGCTTGAGCTCGTGCAGCATGGTCCAGTTTCCCGCGCGCTGGGGGAAGCCGGCGCGGTTGAGGACGATGCGGTGCAACTGGCGCGCCCCCAGGTGCGAGCCGGCGCCCATCGCGCCCACGAAGACGTTGCCCTGCCAGGCCGGAAACCTGTCGCCCGTGTAGACGGCGATCCCGGACACCGCCGGCGAGGGGCTCCAGAACAGGAACGGCTCCTCCATCCCGTCCCGCTGGCGCTCGCCGGATCCGATGGGCTGGTTGACGTAGCCGCGGCCGTACGAGATGACCGGCCAGCCGTAGTTCCTGCCCGGCCGGATGATGTTGATCTCGTCACCACCCATCGGGCCGTGCTCGGTCTCCCAGATCTCCCCCGTCTCCGGGTGCACGAACAGCCCGACCGCGTTGCGGATGCCGAGCGCGTAGATCTCCGGCCGGTAGCCCGACCGGCCCACGAAGGGGTTGTCCCGCGGGACCGTGCCGTCGTCGTTCAGACGCAGTACCTTGCCGCCGTGCGTGGCGGGATTCTGCGGCTGGTCGCCTCGCGGCATGCCGATCGTCATGATGATCGTGCCATCGCGGGCGAAGGCGATGCGCGATGCACAGGCCGTTCCGCACCGGGCGTCGGACACGAAGACGTCCTCGACGTCGGCGAGCGCCGCGCCCCCCTCGAACCGGGCGCGCGCCAGGGTGACCGTGGTCGCGCCCCCCGGGGCCCCGCCCGCGGCCGGGCCTTCCGAGAGCGTCTTCGAGTACGTGAGATAGATGAACCGGTTGTCGGCGTATTGCGGATGGACCGCGACGTCCATCACCCCCGCGCGCCAGGCGCGCACGTTCGCCTGGGGCACGCCGGAGATCGGCCGCGGATCGAGCACCCCGTCGCGGATGATCCGCAGCCGGCCCCCGAGCTCGGTGACCAGGATGTCGCCGTGCGGCAGGAACGCGAGCGCCCAGGGGTGCGCGAGCCCCGTGATCGGCACCACCCGGAACGGCTGCCCGCCCGAATCCGTGAAGATCTGCGGTCCGTCGGGAAGCGGAACGGCCGGTGTGTCCGCGCCGCGGGAGGCTGCCCTGCCCGGAAACGACACGGGCGATTCGGGCGTGGTCGGCCCCGACTGCTGCGCGACCGGCAGGGCCGTGCCGAACGCCATCGTCAGGCCGAGCGTCATCAGGCCGAGAGTCGGAAGATGTCGGTTCATTGGTGTGCTCGGTGGCCGGGGCCTCATGCCTCGGCGGTCAGATGCGGAAGGGCCGCGCCCCAGCCACGGTAACAACGGCAACAATAGGAGCAACCGGCGTTGCGCGACAACGAAAAAGTGGCCGGAGAAACCTCGACGGTGTTCGGTGCCGCGTAGCGGCGGCGTGGGAGAGAATGGACCGGGTGAACGATGAGCGAGCGCTCGAGCGCCTGGCTGGCGCGCTGAGACGGCCGCCGGTGCGGGCGGCCGGGCTCGTGCTGCCGCTGGTCGCGTTCGTCGGCGTCACCTTCCTCGCGCCGGTGGGGACGATGCTGGTGCGCAGCGTCTACGACCCGGTGGTGGCCGACGCCCTGCCGGACACGCTGGCGGCCTTGCGCCAGTGGGACGGCGAGGGAGCGCCCGGCGAGGCGGTGTACGCCGCGGCGGCGCGCGAGCTGCTCCGCGCGCGCGATGATCGCACGCTGGGCCGGGTCGCCAGCCGCGTGAACCGCGTGCAGGGCGGCCTGCGCAGCGTCCTCGTGCGGAGCGTGCGCCGGCTGCGGGAGGTCGACGCCGGCCCCTGGCGCGCGGCGTTTATCGCCATCGACGCCGACTGGGGCGAGGCGCGCACGTGGCACGCCATCCGCACGGCGGGCGAGCGCATCACGGCGCGGCACTACCTGCACGCCCTGGATCTGCGGCGCCTGCCCGACGGCGCCGTCGCCCGCCAGCCGGAGGACCGCCGCATCTACGTGGCGCTGCTGGGGCGTACGTTCGCGGTGAGCCTCGCCATCACCGCGTTCTGCCTGCTGCTCGGCTACCCGCTCGCCCACCTGATTGCGCATGCTGCTCCGCGCCGGGCCGCCTTGCTGCTGGCGCTGGTCCTCGTGCCGTTCTGGACGTCGCTGCTGGTCCGCACCACGTCCTGGATCGTGCTGCTGCAGACCCAGGGCGTGCTCAACGACCTGTTCGTCAGCCTCGGGCTGATCGGCGACGACGCCCGGATCGCCATGATCTACAACATGACCGGCACGATGGTCGCGATGACCCACGTGCTGCTGCCCTTCATGGTGCTGCCGCTCTACTCGGTCATGCGCACGATCCCGCCGCAGCAAATGAGCGCCGCGGCCTCGCTGGGAGCCAGCTTCCCGCAGGCGTTCCGGCGCGTCTACTGGCCGCAGACGCTCCCGGGCGTGGGCGCCGGCTCGCTGCTGGTCTTCATCCTCGCCATCGGCTACTACATCACCCCGGCGCTGGTGGGCGGCCAGAGCGGCCAGCTCATCTCCAACTTCATCGCCTACCACATGCAGACGTCGCTGAACTGGGGGCTCGCCAGCGCCCTCGGCGCCATCCTGCTGGGCTGCGTGGCCGGGCTCTACCTGCTCTACGACCGGCTGGTCGGCATCGAGCGCATGAGGCTGGGATGAGCGGACGCATCGCCCACCTGGCCGCCTGCACGCTGATCTTCGCGTTCCTGATTGCGCCCATCCTGGTGATCGTGCCGCTCAGCTTCAACGCGGAGCCGTACTTCACGTTCACCGAGGGCATGCTGCGCCTCGATCCGGAGGCTTATTCGCTGCGCTGGTACCGGGAGATCGCGAGCAACGCCCAGTGGACGCGCGCGCTCGGCAACAGCCTGCTCATCGGGGCGGCGGCCACGGTGCTGGCGACGGTGCTCGGCACGCTGGCCGCGCTGGGACTGGCCAGCCGCGCCATGCCGGTGCGCCGCCTGGCCTTGGGCCTGCTGATCTCGCCGATGGTCACGCCGCTCATCATCTCCGCGGCGGGAATGTTCTTCTTCTATTCGACGCTGGGCCTGTCCCAGACGCACCTCGGCCTCATCCTGGCCCATGCCGCGCTGGGCACGCCGTTCGTGGTCATCACGGTGACCGCCACGCTGTCGGCGTTCGACATCAACCTGACGCGCGCCGCCGCCAGCCTCGGCGCGGGTCCGCTGCGCACCTTCCGCCGGGTGCAGTTGCCGCTCATCGCCCCCGGCGTCCTCTCCGGCGCCCTGTTCGCCTTTGCCGCGTCGTTCGACGAGGTGGTGGTGGTGCTCTTCATGGCCGGCGAGGATCAGCGCACCATCCCGCGCCAGATGTGGGCGGGCATCCGCGAGCAGATCAGCCCGGCCATCCTGGCCGTGGCGACCTTCCTGATCGTCTTCGCCGTCCTGCTGCTGCTGACCGTGGAGTGGCTGCGCGGGCGCGCCGGCGCGCGGGCCGCGGCCGGCTGACCGGCCGCGCGCACCGGCCGCGCTACGCGAGGTCGACCCCGACCGGGCAGTGATCGGAGCCGGTCACCTGCGGCCAGATGAAGGCGTCCGTGACGCGTTTGGCGGCGGCGGCCGAGGCCAGGACGTAGTCGATGCGCCAGCCGACGTTCCGCTCGCGGGCGCCGCCCCACTGCCGCCACCAGGTGTAGTGGTCCGGCTCGCCGGGGTGAGCGGCGCGGAACGTGTCCACCCAGCCTGCCCGGAGCCAGCGGCCCAGCTCCGCCCGCTCCTCGGGCAGGAAGCCGCTGGTCTTCGTGTTCGCCGCCGGCCGCGCCAGGTCGATCGGCTCGTGCGCGGTGTTGTAGTCGCCGACCACGAGCACGGGGCGGCGCCGCCGCAGCGGCTCGAGGTGCTCGAAGAGCGCCGCGTAGAAGGCGAGCTTGTAGGCCACGCGGCGGTTGTCCCGGTCGCGGCCGCTCCCCTTGGGAAAGTAGACCGACGCCACCGCCAGCCGCCCGCAGCGGGCCCCGAATTCCGCAATGACGAGCCGACCCTCGACGTCGAACCGGCGCTCGCCGAGGGCCGTCTCCACCCGCTCGGGCGGCTCGCGGGAATAGAGGGCAACGCCGCTGTACCCCGCCCGCTCGGCGGGCGCGAACGCCGCGTGCCAGCCGGCCGGCGCCCGCACCCCGGGTTCGAGCTGATGCTCGAACGCGCGCACCTCCTGCAGGCCGACGATGTCCGCGCCCGACGCGTCGAGGAAGTCGAGAAACCCCTTCCGGGCGCACGCCCGCAGCCCGTTGACGTTCCAGCTCACGACGCGCACGGCGCGGCTTCCGTCAGCACGACGCCCGCCTCAGTCGACTATCGCCTGGTGGATGAGCGTCCTCAGCTTGCCGTGGTCGTCGATGTCGCGCGCCGGAATGAGCTGGGTCAGGTAGACGACCACGAGCTCCTCCGCCGGATCGACCCAGTAGGTCGAGTGGTACGCGCCGCCCCAGCCGAACTCGCCGACCGACGCCGGCAGCCCGAGCGCGGCGGGATCCTCCACCACCGAGAAACCGAGGCCGAAGCCCTGCCCCGGACGGAACGGGATGTCGCCGAGGTGATCGACCGTCATCGACTCGACGGTCTTGCGCGAGAGGACGCGCTTGCCGTCGAAGGCGCCGCCGTCGAGCATCATCTGCAGGAACGTGGCGTAGTCGGTCGCGGTCGAGAGCAGGCCCGCACCGGCGGAGAAGCTCGTGCGCGGCCCCTCCACGTACGCGCCCTGGCCCACCATGTGGCCGGGATCGGGCGCGCGGTCGAGACCCTCGTCGCCCGACGAGTAGACCGTCGCCAGCCGGTCGACCTTGTCCTCCGGCACGAAGAAGTGGGTGTCATCGAGCCCGAGCGGGCCGAACAGCCGCTCGCCGAGGAACTCGCCCAGGGTCTGGCCGCTGATCTTCTCGATCATCGCGCCGAGGATGTCGGTGTTGTACCCGTAGATCCACGACTCGCCGGGATGCGCGTCGAGCGGCAGCTCCGCCAGCCGCGCCATGACGTCGCCGACCGGCTCGTCGCGGTCGGCGAAGTACCAGCCGGTGATCCCGGCCGTGTACCACTGATCGGCCGCCGGGCCGTTGCCGTAGCTAATGCCGGCCGTGTGCGTCAGCAGGTCGAGAATCGTGATCGGCCGCTCCGCCGGGACCACGTCGTAACCGCCCTCGTCGTTGCGCTCCGCGACGGTCGTCTCCAGGAACGCCGGCAGGTACTTGCCGACCGGATCGGTGATGAGCAGCTTGCCGTCCTCCTGCAGCAGCATCACGCCGGTGCTGGCCAGCGCCTTGGTCTGCGACGCAATCCGGAAGATCGCGTCGGTGGTCATGGGCGCTTCCGACTCGATGTCGCGGTAGCCGACCGCTTCCAGGTAGGCAATCTTGCCGCGCCGGGCCACGATAGCGACGGCGCCGGGCAGGCGGCCCTCGTCGACGTAGCCCTGGAGCGCTGCCGTCAGCCGCTCGAGCCGTTCCGACGACAGGCCGACATCCTCCGGCGTGGCCCGGGTCAAGCCTTGCGCAAGCAGCGACTGCGGGACGAGAACGAAGACCACGGCGACGAGCACGGCGAAGCGGATGCGTGACATCATGACAACCCCTCGGCTGGCCCCGCGGCACCGTTGACCGCGGGGGAAAGACAGCGGACCGAATCGGGCGGCGCGCCGCGCACGACCCCGAACGACCCCGGCAAACCAGCACATGATAGTCTGCAACGTTCCTCATGTCGCACCGCAACGTCACATTCACGTCCCACGCGCGCGGCGCGGCGCTGCTGGCGGCCTGGCTGCTGGTCCAGCCGGGGCCTGCGCGCGGCCAGCCCGGCGCCGATGCGGCGGGGCCGGGGCCGCAGGCGGGTGTTGCGGTGCAGCCCTTCGTCAACCTCAGCGGCCGCGCCGCCGACGCGTGGATCGGCACGGGGATCGCCGCCTCGCTGTTCGCCGACCTCAACCCTGCGGGCACCACCGCCCAGCCGCGCTGGCTGGTGCAGGGCAGCTACCAGCGGGTGGGCGACAGCCTCCGCATCACCGCGGAGCTCGTCGACCCGGCGTCAACGGCGGTCATCGCGGGCGCGCGGGCGGACGGCGAGCTGTCGGCGCTCCTGGCGCTCCAGGACGCGCTGGCCGATCAGCTCGCCGACGCGCTGCAGGCGGCGCACGGATTGCCCCCGGGCCGGGCGGAGCCCCGCGGAGCCGGGGCGCCGGCCGCCGCCGCCCCGGCGGGCGCGGGGCCGCTGCGGGCCGCCCCGCAGGCAGTCCCGCCCGGTGAACGCGTTCCGCCCGCGCGGGCAGGTGCGCCGGCCGCCGGCCCCGGGGCATTCGGCGGGCTGGCGCTGAACATGACCGCGGGTATCGATCCGCCGCCGCCCGTCCCCCCCGAGGTCGTCTCGCGCAACGCCGCGGGCAACATGACCATGCGGGCCGTCCGGCTCGACGCTCCGTTGCAGCTCGACGGCCGGCTGGACGAAGAGGTGTACCTCACGGTGCCGCCCATCACGGACTTCGTCCAGCAGGAGCCCGACACCGGGGCGGTCGCGACCGAACGGACCGAGGTCTGGGTCATGTTCGACGGCGACACCCTCTACGTCGGGGCGCGCTGCCTGGTCTCCGAGGCGGGCCGCGTCGTGGCCAACGAGATGAAGCGGGACAGCCCCGGCATGTTCGGCAACGACAGCCTCGCGGTCATCCTCGACACGTACTACGACCGGCGCAACGGGTTCATCTTCATCACGAACTCGCTGGGCGGGATCTTCGACGCGACGGTCACCAACGAGCGGACCCCGAACCTGGACTGGAACACCGTCTGGGACGTGCGCACCAGCCGCTTCGAGGACGGCTGGACGGTCGAGCTGGCCATCCCGTTCAAGTCGCTGCGCTACCGGACCGGCGCGGCGCAGCTCTGGGGCATCAACATGCAGCGGCGGGCGGTGTGGAAGAACGAGCAGTCGTTCCTGACCCCCATCCCCGCCGCGTTCGGCATGACCGGGATGTTCAGGGTCTCGCTGGCCGCCACGCTGACGGGGCTGGAGGTGCCCTCGGCGGGCATGCCGGTCGAGCTAAAGCCGTACGCCATCTCCGACGTGACGAGCGACTTCGCGGCGCCGACGCCCTTCACGAACCAGCTCGGGGGCGACGCGGGCGTCGACCTCAAGCTCGGCGTCACCCAGGGCCTGACCGCCGACCTGACCTACAACACCGATTTCGCGCAGGTCGAGGTGGACGAGCGGCAGGTCAACCTGACCCGCTTCAGCCTCTTCTTCCCGGAGAAACGCGAGTTCTTCCTCGAGGGGCAGGGCATCTTCGACTTCGGGGGCGGCCAGCGCCCCGTGCCCAACCGCTTCTTCATCACGGGCGAGCGCTTCCCGGTCGACGCCCCGATCCTCTTCTTCAGCCGCCGCATCGGGCTCGAGAGCGGCCAGACGGTACCGATCACCGGCGGCGGCCGGCTGACCGGCAAGGCCGGGGCGTTCAGCCTCGGCCTGCTCAACGTGCAGACGGGCGAAACCCCGTCCGGCAGCGTCGCGCCGACGAACTTCACCGTCGTCCGCGTGAAGCGCGACGTGCTGCGGCGCAGCAGCATCGGCGGCATGTTCACCCGGCGCTCGCTCTCGACCCGCGGCGACGGCGCGAACCAGGTGTACGGGGTAGACGGCGTGTTCTCGTTCTACGAGGCGCTGAACTTCAACACGTACATCGCGCGCACCGACACGCCGGGGTTGCCCGACGACGACCTGAGCTACCGGACGGAGCTGTACTACGAGGGCGACCGCTGGGGCTTCACCGCCGATCACCTGCGCGTCGGCACCAACTTCAATCCCGAGATCGGCTTCGTCCGCCGCTACGGCTTCCGACGCAACTTCGGCCAGTTCCGCTTCAGCCCGCGCCCGCAGGGCATCGACGCCGTGCGCAAGTTCACCTGGGAAGCCAGCATCGACCACATCACGGACGGCGCGGGCCGCATGGAGACGCGGCTCCAGCGCGGGCAGTTCGTCACCGAGCTCGAGACCGGCGACCTGCTGTTCGCGCTGGCGACCGACAACTACGAGTTCCTCGTGGAGCCGTTCCAGATCGCGCCCGACGTCACGATTCCGGTCGGCGGGTACTCGTTCCTGAACTATCGCGCGGGATACTCGCTGGCCCGGCAGCGAGGCGTCAGCGGCGGGGTCGCCATCGACTTCGGGCGTTTCTACGGCGGCGAGAAGACGACGCTCAGCTACTACCAGGGCCGGCTCACGCTGACCCCGCAACTGACGCTCGAGCCGAACATCTCACTGCACTGGATCGACCTGCCCGAGGGCAGCTTCACGACCGAGCTGGTGTCGACGCGCTTCACCTACACCCTGTCGCCGCGCATGTTCGTGGCCGCGCTGCTGCAGTACAACTCGGCGGACAACGCGATCGGCAGCAACGTCCGCTTCCGCTGGGAGTATCAGCCCGGCAGCGAGCTGTTCGTCGTCTACACCGACGAGCGCGATACGCTGAACCCGCGCCCGTTCCTGCTGAACCGGGCGTTCGTCGTCAAGCTGACGCGGCTGTTCAGGTTCTGAAAGGCGAGGCGAGGAGGTTGCCGCGCGCCGGGCCCGGCGACGCAGCAGCCTTCATGAAGACCGCCTCGACGTTGGCGGCCAGACGGCCGTTCCGCTGCTCATGTCGCACCGCAACGTCACATTCACGTCGCTCGTGCGCGGCGCGGCGCTGCTGGCGGCGTGGCTGCTCGTCCAGCCGGCGCCCGCGCGCGCCCAGCCCGGCGCCGGCGCGCCGGTCCCCGCCCCGCGCGCCGGCGTCGCCGTCCAGCCGTTCGCCAACCTGAGCGGTGACGCCGCCGACGCGTGGATCGGCGCCGGGATCGCGGCCTCGGTATTCGCGGACCTCAACGCCGCGGGGAGCACCGCCGACCCGCGCTGGCTGGTGCAGGGCAGCTACCAGCGGGTGGGCGGCCGGCTCCGGATCACCGCGGAGCTCGTCGACGCAGCCTCGGCAACCGTCGTCGCGGCCGCGCGGGTGGACGGCGAGCTGTCGGCGCTCCTGGCGCTCCAGGACGCGCTGGCCGACCAGTTGGCCGACGCGCTGGACGCGGCGGAGGGGCCGCCGGCGCGCCCGCCGGCGCCCCGCGCAGCCGGCATCCCGGCGGGCACGGATCCCGCGCCGGCCGCGGGTGCCGGGACCTTCGCCGGGCTGGCGCTGAACCCGACCGCGGCCATCGACGGCCCGCCGCCGCCGGTGCCGCCCGAGGTCGTCTCGCGCGACGCCGCGGGCAACATGACCATGCGGGCCGTCCGGCTCGACGCTCCGTTGCAGCTCGACGGCCGGCTCGACGAGGAGGTGTACCTGACGGTGCCGCCAATCACGGACTTCGTTCAGCAGGAGCCCGACACCGGGGAGGTCGCGACCGAACGGACCGAGGTCTGGGTCATGTTCGACCGCGACACCTTCTACGTCGCCGCGCGCTGCCTGGTCTCCGAGCCGGGCCGCGTCGTGGCCAACGAGATGAAGCGCGACAGCCCCGGCATGTTCGGCAACGACAGCCTCGCGGTCATCCTCGACACGTACTACGACCGGCGCAACGGCAACATCTTCATCATGAACGCGCTGGGCGCGATGGTCGACATGACGGTGACCAGCGAGCGGACGCCGAACGTCGACTGGAACACGGTCTGGGACGTGCGCACCAGCCGCTTCGAGGACGGCTGGATCGTCGAGATGGCGATCCCGTTCAAGTCGCTCCGCTACCGCCCCGGCCCGGTCCAGCTCTGGGGCATCAACATGCAGCGCCGGGCGGCCTGGAAGAACGAGCAGTCGTTCCTCACACCCATCCCCGCCGCGTTCGGCATGACCAGCATGTTCAGGGTGTCGCTGGCCGCCACGCTCACGGGCCTCGAGGTGCCCTCGTCGGGCATGCCGATCGAGATGAAGCCGTACGCGATCTCCGACGTGACGAGCGACTTCGCGGCGGCCACGCCCTTCTCGAACCAGCTCGGCGGCGACGCCGGCGTCGACCTCAAGCTCGGCGTCACCCAGGGCCTGACCGCGGACCTGACCTACAACACCGATTTCGCGCAGGTCGAGGTGGACGAGCGGCAGGTCAACCTGACCCGCTTCAGCCTGTTCTTTCCCGAGAAGCGCGAGTTCTTTCTCGAGGGCCAGGGCATCTTCGACTTCGGCGGCGGCCGGCGCCCGGACCCGAATCGCTTCTTCGTCACCGGCGAGGGGTTCGCGGTCGACGCGCCGATCCTCTTCTTCAGCCGTCGCATCGGGCTCGAGGGCGGCCAGACCGTGCCCATCCGGGGCGGCGGCCGGCTGACGGGCAAGACCGGGCCGTTCAGCATCGGGCTGCTCAACGTCCAGACGGGCAACAGCCCCGCCGGCGACGCCGCGCCGACCAACTTCACCGTCCTCCGCGTCAAGCGCGACGTGCTGCGGCGCAGCAGCATCGGCGGCATGTTCACCCGGCGCTCGCTGGCGAGCGGGGGCGACGGCCCCAACCAGGTGTACGGCGTCGACGGCGTGTTCTCCTTCCACGAGGCGCTGAACTTCAATACGTACCTCGCGCGCACCGACACCCCGGGCGTGCGCGACGACAACCTGAGCTACCGGACGGAGCTCTACTACGAGGGCGACCGCTGGGCCTTCACCGCCGACCACCTGCGCGTCGGCGCCAACTTCAATCCCGAGATCGGCTTCGTCCGACGCTACGGCTTCCGGCGCAACTTCGGCATGTTCCGCTTCAGCCCGCGCCCGCAGGGCATCGATGCCGTGCGGAAGTTCACGTGGGAGGCCAGCGTCGACCACATCACCGACGGCGCGGGCCGCGTCGAGACGCGGCTCCAGCGCGGGCAGTTCATCACCGAACTCGAGACCGGCGATCTGCTGTTCGCGCTGGCCACGGACAACTACGAGTTCCTGACCGAACCGTTCCAGATCGCGCCGGACGTCACGATTCCGGTCGGCGGGTACTCGTTCCTGAACTACCGCGCGGGGTACTCGATGGCGCAGCAGCGGCCCCTCAGCGGCGGGGTCGCCGTCGACTTCGGGAGGTTCTTCGGCGGCGAGAGGACGACCCTCAGCTACTACCGGGGCCGCATCACGCTGACGCCGCAACTGACGCTCGAGCCGACGATCTCACTCAACTGGATAGACCTGCCGGAGGGCAGCTTCACGACCGAGCTGGTGTCGACGCGCGTCACCTACACCCTGACGCCGCGGATGTTCGTGGCCGCGCTGCTCCAGTACAACTCGGCGGACAACGCCATCGGCAGCAACGTCCGCTTCCGCTGGGAGTATCAGCCGGGGAGCGAGCTGTTCGTCGTCTACACCGACGAGCGCGACACGCTGAACCCGCGTCCGTTCCTGCTGAACCGGGCGTTCGTCGTCAAGCTGACGCGGCTGTTCAGGTTCTGAGAGGCGGGGCGGGGGGCGTCTGCCGCGCGCCGGGCCCGGCGGCGCGGCAGACGGATTGCGCCTGGTTCTACTTCATGGGGGAGTAGTCGGTCGCCTTCATGAAGACCGCCTCGACGTTGGCGGCCAGGCGGCCGTTCCGCTCCGACTCGGCGCGCGCCTCCATCCACTCGGGATCCGTGCGGAAGGCGTCCCAGCTCGCCTGCGCGGCGTCGCGGCTCTCGTGCTCGAGGACGTAGATCAGCGTGTCCGCGGAGAGCGGCTCGTCGGTCGGCACCCAGTAGCCGACGTTCGTCATGCCGTGCTTCTCGAACAGGCCCACGGTGTGGTTGCGGAAACGCGCCTCCAGGTCGCTCAGCTTGCCGGGCGACGCGGTGTAGGTCCGCAGCTCGAACACGTGCTCGCCGTGATCGTGCTCCTGCGCGCGCGCCTCCCCCAGCGACTCGGTGAGGTTGCCCGCGACGAAGCCGCCGGCGAAGACGAGCGCCAGCAGGACGAGACCGAACGACTTGTTGCGCAACATCGACCTTCCTCCTTCCGCGCCGTTCCAGGGCGCAGACTCCGATCGTATTCCGAACACGATGACCGCCGCGGCCGCCGACGAAGGCATGCATTGTAGCCGACGCGTGCAATAATGCCCCTTCCCGCGGAACGTGACGGGGGAGGTGCCGTATGAGGCGGTCAGTTGCACCGAGCGTCCTGATTGCCGCCGTCGGGCTGGCGGCGGTTGCCGGCGGAGCGCGCGCGCAGGACGAGGAGCCGAAGGTCGTCCGCATCGACACCCTGAACGTGCGCGACACCCTCTATCACCTGTCGGGCGGCGGCCGCAACGCCCTGGCGCTCATCGACGAGATCAACGGCGGCATCGTCCTGGTCGACGCGATGCCTCCCGGCTGGAGCCAGGCGGTGCTCGACGCGGTGGCCCTGGTGACCCACCTGCCGGTGACGACCATCATCAACAGCCACGCGCACGCGGGCGATGCGAGCGGGAACGCCGAGTTCGAGGACGTGACGCAGATCGTGGCGCACGAGAACACCGGCGCCCGCCTGGAGGGTTTCGCGGAACCTGACGCGCCGGGACTGCCGACCACGACGTTCGCCGAGCGGTTCTCGCTGCTCGAGGATCTGGACCGCATCGAGCTGTACTACTTCGGCCCGGCGCACACCGACGGCGACATCGTCGCCGTCTTTCCCGCCAAGGGCGTGGCGTACCTGGGCGACCTGTTCCCCGCGAAGCGGGTGCCGACCATCGACGCCGCGAGCGGCGGCAGCTACCTGGCGTACCCGGATACGCTGGCCCGCGCCGCGGCGGCGATTGAGGGGGTCGAGCGCGCGATTACGGGTCGCACGCCGCCGCCCTCGACGTACGCCGGCCGGGGCCGGCGCGACCGGCGGGAGCCGTGGACGACCTGGCAGGACTTCGTGGAGTACGCCGAGTTCACCCGCGAGTTCGTGGGGGCCGCGGAGGCGGCGTTCGAGGCCGGCCGGAGCGCCGCGGAGGCAGCCGCGTCCCTCACGCTGGCCGAGCGCTACGCCGCATACGACATGCAGCGGGCGGAGGCGGTCATCGAGGCGATCTACGCCGAGCTCGCGCCGCGTTGACCGCGCAGACACCCGAGGAGGATGACGACCATGAAGCGCTTCAACCACGGGCTCCTGGCGCTGGCGCTCGGCTCGCTCGTCGCGGCCGCCCCCGGCGCCGCCCGCGCCGAGGACTGGCCCGAGTTTCGCGGGAAGGGACGCCTCGGCATCTGGCTCGAGACCGGAATTCTCCGGACGTTCCCCGCCGACGGCCTCAAGGCGCGCTGGCGGATGCCGATCAAGGCAGGCTACTCCGGGCTGGCAGTGGCCGACGGGCGCGTCTTCGCGACCGACTGGGAGCCGACCCGCGGCATGCGCGGCGTCGAGCGCGCGCTGGCGTTCGACGAGGCGACCGGCCGCACGCTGTGGACGGTCGAGTGGGACGCGGACTACGCCGGCGTCATGTGGGAGATAGGCCCCGGCGCCACGCCAACCGTCGACGAGGATCGGGTGTACATGCTCGGCCGCACCGGCGTCCTGTCCGCGCTGAGCGTCACGGACGGCACGCTGCTGTGGCGCAAGAACTACGGCGAGGACTACGACGTGAACCGGATGCAGTGGGGCTACGACTGGGGGTTCGCCAGCGCCCCGCTCGTCGACGGCGACCGGCTCATCTGCCTGGTCGGCGGCGCGCAGGACGCGCGCGTGGTCGCCTTCGACAAGCTGACCGGCGAGGAGATCTGGCGGGCGCTGCCGAGCGACGAGGATCTCGGCGTGGCGCAGCCGATCATCATCGAGGCCGGCGGCGCGCGGCAGCTCATCGTCTGGAATCCCGAGGAGGTGGCCTCGCTCGATCCGGAGACCGGCGAGATCTACTGGCGGCAGCCCTACACGGTCGGCGGCGCGATGACCGTCGCGGTGCCGGTGCAGATCGGCTCGCAACTGTTCTTCACGACGTTCTACGACGGGCCGATGATGCTGAACCTCAACCAGGACCGTCCCGACGCCACCGTCGCCTGGAAGGGCTCGAGCAACAGCGAGATCCTGACCGAGGGACTGCACGCCGTGCTCGCGACGCCGATCATCGACGGCGGCTACATCTACGGCATCTGCAGCTACGGCCAGTTGCGCTGCCTGGACGCGACTACGGGCGAGCGCATCTGGGAGACCCAGGAAGCGACCGTCGAGCGGCGGCGCTGGGTGTCCGGGTTCATGGTGCGCAACGGCAACCGCGTGTTCATCAACAACGACCGCGGCGAGCTGATCATCTCGCGGCTGAGCCCGACCGGCTACGAGGAGATCAGCCGCACCCAGCTCATCACGCCCACCTCCGCGCCGGGCAACCGCCGCGAGCTGCGCTACGTGAACTGGGTGCACCCGGCCTACGCCAACAAGCACATCTACATCCGGAACGACGAGGAGATCATCGCCTGGTCGCTGGATGCTGCCGACTACGAGTGAGCCGCCAGGAGGAACCATGCGGATGACGGGGAAGTGGATGGTGTTGCTGGGCGCGGCGGCCCTCGCCGCGTCGACGGCGTGCGCGTCGCGCGGCGACGTCCGCACCGCGGCCGCCGCGGCGGCCGCGCGAATCGAAACGCTGGCCGCCGCCGTCGAGGAGGCGCAGGAGCGCACGACCGAGAACGAGGAGCGGATCGACGACGTCGATCGTCAGGTGCAGCAGGTGACGCAGATGGGCCGGCAGTTGATGGAGACGGCTACCGGAGCCGCCCAGGCCGTCAACGCGCGCCTCGATCGGATCGAGCAGGCGGCCAACCGGTTGATCTACGAGGTGACGCTCAACGAGGCGCACGGCGACTTCGTGATCAACAGCGCCGACCTGCCGGAAGAAGTCCGCGCGCGCATCGACGAGCTGGTGGCCCGGATCAAGGTCGAGCACCGGAACGTGTACCTCGAGATCGAGGGCCACACGGATTCCATGGGATCGGAGCCCCACAACCTGCGTCTCGGCCTCGAGCGGGCCGAGGCGGTGAAGATGTATCTGTACGACATGCACAAGGTGCCGCTGCACAAGATGAACGTGCTCAGCTTCGGCGAGACCTGGCCGGCGGCGCCGAACGACACGGCGGAGGGACGCGCGCAGAACCGGCGCGTCGTGATCCGGGTTCTCGGATAGTGAGCCGTTACGGCTCCAGGAAGATCTCCTTCGGGACGAAGGCCGTCACCACCTGCGTCAGATCGACGGCCTCGGCGACGCGGAAGTCGACCGCGATGCTGGCGAGCGAGAACGCCTGCGAGCGCGTCAGGCCGCGCTCCTCGACGAGGAAATCGACCGTCGCCACCACCGCCTTGCGCAGCGCGCGGTCGAGGTCGAGGTCGATCCCCATCAGGATGTGGTGCGCCGCGTTCTCGGCGCGGGGGCCGTCGACGGAGCGGTCCTTGTGCAGCACGAAGCGGAAATCGCCGCCGAGCGACTGCTCGATGGCCGTGCCGCTCACCTCGCCGTCGCCCTGCGCGGAGTGCGGGTCCCCGACGTAGAAGCGCGCGCCCGGATGGAAGACCGGCAGGTAGAGCGTACTGCCGGCCGTGAGGTCCTTGACGTCGAGGTTCCCGCCGAACGGCCCCGGCGGGCGCGACGCCTGCACGCCGGCGAGCGTCACGCCCGGCTGCCCGACGGTCGGGCTCTCCGGCGCCACGGCCATGATGCCCATGAACGGCGCGAGCGGCACCTGGACCGTGTCCGAGAAGAAGGCCACCTCCCGGCCGCCGGCCTCCCCGGTCCGAATGAAGTGCCGCACGGCCGGCATGCCGGGGAACGGCTCGTCGTCGGGCGCGGTGCCGGGATAGCCCGGGCCGAGGACGCCGGTCGCGGGGCCCGTGCTGTTGATGCCGTAGGGCACCCGCGTGCGCAGCGCCAGGACCTGCACCTCAAGCACGTCGCCCGGCTCGGCGCCCTCGATGTAGATCGGCCCGGTGATCACGTGCCCGCTGCGTCCCTCGCGGGGCCGCTCCGACCGGGTCCCCCAGAAATCGAGGACGTCCTGCAGGACGTCCTCGGGCGCCACGCCGAACTGGCCGAGATAGCGCTCCGGATCCGCGGCCTGCGTGGTCCCGGCGTGGCTGAGCGTGTCGATGCGGACCGTCTCGCCCGACCGGACGGTCAGCACGGGCGCGCGATCGATCGGGAACCAGCCCCAGACGACGTTCTCCGGCGTCGACCGCACGACGTGCTGCGGCGCGGCCTCCTGGGCGCCGAGCGGCCCCGCAGCAACAGACGCAAGCGCGGCGGCCAGGAAGGTGACGAACGGGAGGCGCAACCGCGGATGCATCACCCTCCGGCCGGACGTCGCGCCGTCACGGATTGACGACGAAGGTCACGTCCTCGGCCGCCAGGAGCCCCCCGTCATGGGCGAGGGAGCGCAGGACGTAGGTGCCCGGCTCGCTGAAGGTCGCCTGCACGGCCCATTTGCCATCCGGCGGCGCCGGGGGCGTCTTCCAGCCGGGCGAATAGGGCGAGTCGGCGTTGTTTCTGGTGTCCTCCCATGCCTTGAACTGCGGCGGATCGAAGACGACCTCCCCCGCGCCCCGGTAGACGAACCAGGACAGCCGGAGACCGCTCGCGGCGTTCGGCGTCACGTTGACCGGCCTCCGCGCCGGGTTGAAGCGCCGCATGGGCCTCGGCTCGGGGAGCCCGTCATCCGTGGCATGCGCCACCAGATCGACCGGCTGTCCCACCTTGACGGTGCGGGTCAGCCTGCCGTCGACCGTGAGCTCCGGCGGCTGGTTCTTGTAGATCTCGCCGGAGACCCCCCCGCCGCTGTTCGCCATGATCACGCTGTTGTCGATGTAGTAGTCGGGGTGGAGCGTGGCGTATGCCCGCTTCGTCTCGCCGTTGGGACTCGTCAGGGTCCACACGACCTCGCTGTCGCCGAAATCCGCCGGGACGCGGATCCTGAAGAGGAACCGATTGCGTCTCGGGAGAAAGTGGGTCGGCTGCCCCTGGTCCGGCGCGCCGGGCTCGAGGCGATTGTCGGGACCCGGTGGGATGTCGATCTCCTCTTCCCAGTTTCGGTTGAAGTAGCCGAAGACCAGGTTGAAGGACCCGTCGGGATTCGGCTCCCAGCCCTCGTACGCGGGCACGACCTCCTGGCCGGTCGCGAACGATTCCCGCATCTTCCGCGGGCCCTGGGCGCCGCTCTCCAGAACGGCCCCGACGACAAACGCCAACGCCACGAGCAAAGCGCAGCCCAGCCTCCACATCTGCCGCCGAGTGCGCGGTTCGTTCATAGCCGACCCTCCCTGGTGGACGAGAGCACGGACCGACGCGGTCGGGCCGCATGCGCCGCCCGACCGCGCTTTCTCATCTTCGCGGCCGCGTACCACGCGCCGCGCTACTGATTTCCGTCGGCGTCGGCGTCGGCGACAGCGTCCGCGTCCGCCTGGGCCTCGTTGAGCGGGTCGTCCACGCCGCAGAGCGGGCAGCCGAGCACGCGGTCGCCCGGGGCCACGTCGAGCGCCGCCTCGCGCGCGGCAAGGGCCGCCTTGAACTCGTCGTCGTCCAGATAGCTGCCCTGCATGATGTTGATGAACATCTGGTCGACCGAACGGTGGCCTCCACCGGACCAGTTGCGCGGATCGGGAACGTTCGGGTTCGACGCCGAGTTGTTGAACCAGCCGGTGATGTGCAGGATGGTGCCCTTCGGCAGCAACGGCATCGCATCATCCTCGTAGGAATAGACGCGCACCCAGCTGTGGTCGTACCCCGCGCAGTTGAGGGTCTCGATCGTGGTGCCGTAGATGGCCTCGAGACACATCCGCACGCCGGGCGCATGCATGTGGGGCTCGAATACGGCGATCCGCGCATGCTCCGGGAGCACGAAATACGATTCCATCGTCTGGTTCGGGTGCATCGCCTCGACGTCCAGGTCGACACCGTTGCCGAACGAAATGAGCCTCTGGTCCACCTTCGGCTCGTATCCCCGCGGATGGAACTTGAAGCCGATGTCGAGGCGGGCCTGGGTGTCCGCGCCGTTGGCGTGCAGGTGCATCGAGGTGAACCGGATCTTGGAATTGGCCGCCATGAGCTTGCCGCCGTCGGCATCGAAGACGTCGGCGTTGCGCCCGACCTCGTGGACCGGCCAGCTGCTGAGCCCCGCGCGCGCCAGCTCGTCGTCCGCCTCGCTGTCAGGATCGACGACGCGGATGACCGCATGGTGGACGACGAAGCGCCCCCCGACCGTCTGCCGGCTGGTTCCGACCCGCGACTCGGTGACTTCCTTGAACTCGACCGCCGAGACGTAGCGATCTTCCGTCAGACCGGTCGGCCTGTCCTCGATCGCGCCCCACCAGTCCGGCTGCTCGGCCTTCACTTCTACGCTGGGGCTCGACACGATCAGATCAGGCTGGCCGATCTCCCACTCGTCCACGTCGATGAAAGCGAGCGGCGGCGGCAGGTCGTTCGGATCGCCCTGGGGCGCACCGTTGTCCGCCCAGGCCGCGATCTTCGCGATCTCGTCGTCGCTCAACGACGGATCGTTCTTGAACTCCTGGATGCCGATGTCCTTCTCGATGTACCACGGCGGCATCACGCCCATCGTGTCGCGGAGGCCGGTCCGATACTTCATCGCCCGCGCCCAGGGACGCACCTCTTCGTAGTCGATCAACGACATCGGCGCCAGCGAGTCGGGCCGATGGCACTTCTGGCAGCTCCGCTGCAGGATCGGTGCGATGTCCTTCGTGAACGTCACCTGCTCGGTGGCGTCGGGTGCCGGAACCTGCCCGGCCGCGGGCACTGCCGCCATGACGGCGATGGCCGCGACTGCAAGCGCGGTTCCCGCCACCGCCGATTTCCGGGGATGGTGCTGGATGGTCATGATGAGTTCCTCGCTGTTTCGACGAAAACGGAACCTCGGGTGCTCACGGCCGACTTCGGCGATCCGGTTTTCCAAAGGGGCAAAGTATCAGGTTTCCGGACAAAGCTCAACCGAGATCCGGCAGCCGCCGGACCACCCGGCGTCGAGCCGTGCAAACCGCTGACGACGTGCCTGTGCCGCCAGACCAACGTACAGCGCTATGGCGGCGTGTCGCGCACGCTCGCGCGACCGACCCCGGCCGGCCTCACAGGTAGCGCTCGCCGCTCCATTTGACCCCATCCTGCCTGCGACACCCACGGAGGGCCGGCCCCGGTAACATCGCACTCCGGCAGCGCGCGGCGGGGGCGCACCGGAGAGCCCAAACTCCTTGCAACCTGGGCCAATCGAAGCAAGAATAGGCAGATCATGCGAAGGTGTCTGTACTGGGTCGCCGGTTGGCTGATCGCCGGGGTAGCGGGGGTCGCGTCTCCCGGTTGGGCGCAGCCGGCTTCACCGGCGCACGAAGACGGGACAGCGGCCGACTCCGAGACCCGGGCCGTCCTGCAGCGCTACTGCCAGGGGTGCCACAACGAGCGCGCCGCCGTCGGCCGCGACACGGGGTTGACGCTCGACACGCTCGCCGCCGAGGACCCGGCCGGCGCCCCCGGGCAGTGGGAGAAGATCGTCCGCCGCCTGCGGAACGGGTCGATGCCCCCGGCGGGGCGTCCGCGCCCGAGCGCCGACGTCTACGAGCGCACGGCGGCCTGGATCGAGGCCCGGCTCGACGCCGCGGCGGCCGCCCGGCCGAACCCCGGCCGTCCGGCGGTGCTCCACCGCCTCAACCGCGCCGAGTACCGCAATGCCGTGCGCGACCTGCTGGCGCTGGACGTCGACGTGTCGTCGCTGCTGCCCGCCGACACGTCCAGCTACGGCTTCGACAACATCGGCGACGTGCTGGGCGTGTCGCCGCTGCAGCTCGAGAGCTACCTCTCGGCCGCCAACCGGATCAGCCGGCTCGCCGTCGCCAGCAGCCCGGCCGTCGCCGTGACCGCCGACGTCTACAAGGTGTCGACGGAGCTGACGCAGACGGATCGTCTCGAGGGCATGCCGTTCGGCACGCGCGGGGGCACGCGCGTCGAGCATTTCTTCCCGGTCGACGGCGAGTACGAGATTCGCGTCCGCCTCGCGCGCAACAGCTACGGCATCGTCGGCCTGCGGGAGCCGCACCCGCTGGAGATCACGCTCGACGGCGCGCGTGTCCAGCTGGTGACCGCGGGCGCCGGCGTGTCGAGCGCGGACGCGGACGACCGCCGCGAGCGGTACAAGCTGCAGGACGACAACCTCCACGTGCGCCTGCCCGTGCAGGCCGGGCCGCACACCGTGGGCGCCGCCTTCCTCAAGCGGCCGTCGGCGCAGGTCGAGAGCGTGCGGCGCCCGTTCCTGCGCGCGCTGCTGGAGCATGGCCAGTCGCACCAGATCCCGTACATCGGCGAGATGGTCATCACCGGGCCGTTCGAGCCCGCGCCGCCGGACAGCACCCCCAGCCGCGACCGCATCTTCCTGTGCCGCCCGGCCGGCAGCGGCGACGAGGCGCCGTGCGCGCGGCGCATCGTCACGACGCTGGCGCAGCGGGCCTTCCGCCGGCCGGCGACCGACGCCGAGATGCGCATGCTGATGGCCTTCTACGACGACGGGCGCCGCGGCGGCAGCTTCGACAGCGGCGTCGAGCGGGCGCTGACGCGCATCCTGGTCAGCCCGGCGTTCCTGTTCCGGCTGGAGGCCGACCCGCTGGACGCCAGACCGGGTGCGCCGTACGAGCTGGACGACTGGACGCTGGCCTCGCGGCTGTCGTTCTTCCTGTGGAGCAGCATCCCGGACGACGAGCTCCTCGCGCTCGCCGGGCAGGGCCGCCTGCGCGACCCGGCCGTTCTCGAACGGCAGACCCGGCGCATGCTGGCGGACCCGCGGTCGGACGCGCTGGTCGCCAACTTCGCCGGGCAGTGGCTCTACCTCCGCAACCTGTCCGTGCCGCAGCCCGACTTCCGGCTGTTTCCGGACTTCGACGACAACCTGCGGCACGCGTTCCGGCGCGAGACGGAGCTGCTGTTCGAGAGCATCATCCGCGAGGACCGCAGCGTGGTGGACCTGCTCGCGGCCGACTACACCTTCGTCAACGAGCGGCTGGCGCGCCACTACGGCATGCCGCACGTGTACGGCGACCACTTCCGCCGCGTGAGCACGGCCGAGCAACCCATGCGGGGCGGCCTGCTGGGCCAGGGCAGCTTCCTCACGGTGCAGTCGCTGGCGACGCGGACGTCGCCGGTCAAGCGCGGCATCTGGATCCTGGAGAACATTCTCGGCACGGTGCCGCCCGACCCGCCGCCCAACGTGCCGCCGCTGGCGGCGGATGCCTCCGACGGCCGCCCGCGGTCCATGCGGGAGGCGATGGAAGCGCACCGCGCGAATCCCACGTGCGCGGCGTGCCACCGGCTGATGGACCCGCTGGGGCTGTCGCTGGAGAACTTCGACGCGGTCGGCCAGTGGCGCGAGGTCGGCGCGTCGAACGAGCCGATCGACGCCTCCGGGGAGTTGCCGGACGGCACCCGCTTCGCCGGCGTGGCGCAGCTCAAGCAGGCGCTGCTCGCGCATCGGGAGCAGTTCGTGAACACCCTGACCGAGAAGCTGCTGACGTACGCGCTCGGCAGGGGCCTCGAGCACTACGACGCGCCGGCGGTCCGCCGCATCACCCGCGCGGCGGCGGGTCAGGATCACCGCTTCTCGGCACTGGTCCTCGGCATCGTCGAGAGCGTGCCGTTCCGCATGCGCATGGCCGGCGGCGACGCGCGGCAAGCGCAGAATTGACGGATTGAGGGCATACGGGAGCTGAAAACCAATGCTGATCACCAAGCAAGCACTTCCGCGACGAACGTTTCTGCGCGGCATGGGCGCCGCGGTGGCCCTGCCGCTGCTCGATGCCATGGTGCCGGCCCTGACGGCGGCCGCCCGCACCGCGGCCGCGCCGGTCCGCCGGCTCGGGTTCATCTACTTCCCCAACGGCGCGAACATGTTCCAGTGGCCCAGCGCCGGCGACGCCAAGCAGCTCGAGCTGTCCCCCACGCTGGCACCGCTCGGCAAGGTCCGCGGCGCCGTCACCGCGTTCTCCGGCCTCGACAACGCGCCGGCGGACGCCTGGGGCGACGGGAGCGGCGACCACCCGCGCAGCGGGTCGTCCTGGCTCAACGCCGTGCATCCCAAGAAGACCGAGGGCGCCGACGTGCGGGCCGGCACGACGATCGACCAGATCGCCGCCGCGGAGTTCGGCAAGGAGACGCCGCTGGGCTCGCTGGAGCTGTGCCTCGAGCCGGCGGGGTGGGTCGGGAGCTGCGGGGGCACCGGCTACAGCTGCGCCTACACCGATACCATCGCCTGGAGGACGCCGACGACGCCGCTGCCGATGGAGCGCAACCCGCGCAACGTGTTCAACCGCCTGTTCGGCGACGGCGCAACGGCCGAGGAGCGCATCGCGCGGCGGCAGCTCGACCGCAGCGTGCTCGACTCGGTCACCGAGGAGATCGCCGGGCTGCAGCGGCGGATCGGCCCCGCGGACCAGTTGCGGCTCACCGAGTACCTGGACGCGGTGCGGGAGATCGAGCGGCGCATCCAGCGCGCCGAGGCGCACAGCGCGAGCATGCCGGACGTCGACCGCCCGCTCGGGATTCCCGACGGCACGGCCGCGCACTGCAAGCTGATGTACGACCTGCAGGTGCTGGCCTACCAGGCCGACGTGACGCGCGTGGTCACGTTCCAGCTGGGCCGCGAGGTCAGCCAGCGCACGTTCCCCGAGATCGGTGTCCCGGATCCGCACCACTCCAACTCGCATCACCTGAACGACCCGGCGCGGCTGGAGAAGATCGCCCGCATCGACACGTTCCTCGTGCAGCTCTTCGCGTACTACCTGGAGAAGCTGCAGGCGACGCCCGACGGCGAGGGTACGCTGCTCGACAACGTGATGGTGCTGTACGGCGGGGGCATCAGCGACGGCAACCTGCACATCCACACGTCGCTGCCGCTGGTGGTCGCCGGTCACGGCGGCGGGCGGCTGGCCGGCGGGCGGAACCTGGAGTATCCGGCCGGGACCCCGCACGCCAACCTGCTCGTCTCGCTGCTCCACAAGGCGGGCGTGCCGGTCGAGAAGATCGGCGACAGCACGGGTCGGCTCGATGGCCTGTCCGATGTCTAGACGGGCCAGCTCGGGGGCGGCTGCCACGGCCTGGCTGGCCGCGGCACTGCTGCTCTGCCCGCTCGCCGCCGCGGCGCAGCCCCCGCTGATCGAGGCGGTCAAGGGCGGGGATCTGGCCGCGGCGCGCGCGCTGCTCGACCAGGGCGTCGACGTGAACGCGCCGGAGGTCGACGGCACGACGGTGCTCCACTGGGCGGCGCATCGCGACGATCTCGAGGCGGCCGAGCTGCTGATCGGCGCGGGGGCCAACGTCGCCGCCGGGAATCGGTACGGCGTGACCCCCATCTCCCTGGCGGCCACCAACGGCAGCGCCGCGATGATCGAGCGGCTGCTGGCCGCCGGCGCCGACGCGAACGCCAGCCTCCTGGAAGGCGAGACGGCGCTGATGACCGCTGCCCGCACCGGCGCGGTCGAGGCGGTCCGCGTCCTGCTCGATCACGGCGCCGACGTGAGCGCGGTCGAGCAGTGGCGCGGCCAGACGGCCCTGATGTGGGCCGCCGCCGAGGGTCATGCCGCGGTGGTGCGCGAGCTCGTCGCCCGCGGCGCGGAGGTCGACGCACGCTCGAGCCCCGGCGGCGACGATGCGGACGCCGGCGGCGAACGCCCCGGCGGCTTCTCGGCGTTCCTCTTCGCCGTCAGGAACGGCCACCTGGGGGCAGCGCAGGCACTGGCCGACGCGGGTGCGAACCTGAACGATACGGCGCCCGACGGCTCGAGCGCGCTGGTCGTGGCGGTCGACAATCGCAACTACGAGCTGGCGGTCTGGCTGCTGCAGCGCGGAGCCGACGCGAACGCGGACGGCGTGGGGTGGACCGCCCTGCACACGGCAGTCCTGGCGCACCGGCCCCATTTCCGGGTCGTGCCGGACCCGCTGCCGACCGGCCGCGTCGACAGCTTCGGCCTGCTCGAGGCGCTGGTGACCCACGGGGCCGATCCCAACCGGCCGGCCGATCGGCGCGTGCGCCTGGCGCAGGCCACGTCGCCGCTGTTCGACACCGTCGGGTCGACGCCCTTCATGCTGGCGGCCGTGGCGGCCGACGTGCCGGTGATGCGCCTGTTGCTGGCCCACGGCGCGGATCCGTACGTCAAGACGCCGGCGGGGTCGACCGCGCTGATGGCGGCGGCTGGCGCGGCGACCTACGCCTGGCAGAGCCCGGGCTCGGAGGCGGAAGCGCTGGAGGCGGTGAAGCTGGTCCTGGAGTCGGGCGTCGACGTCAACGAGGCGGACGAGGCGGGCAACACGGCGCTGCACGGCGCGGCGAACCGGGGCGCCAACTCGGTCGTCGAGCTGCTGCTGGCGCGGGGCGCCAGGCTCGATGCCGCCAACGAGGAAGGCTGGATGCCGGTGACGATCGCGCAGGGACCGGTCGACACGATCGAGCCGTTTCCCGAAACCTACCGGTTCCTGCTCGGACTGATGGAGGCGGCGGGGCTGAGCCCTCCGGCCTGCCCGCAGTGCGCGCTCGGCTACACCAACGACGAGATCGTCCTCGCCGGCAGCGAGCCGGACGCTGCCCGCTAGGGAAAACCCCGCGAGAGAAGACCGATGATGAGGCTGCTACGGAACCGCAAGCTGTGGACGGGCCTTGCCGGCGTCGTGCTGTTCGCGGCGCTGGCCGTCGGCCAGTCGGCGCTGGAGCGTTCGGCCGCGGCGCAGGCCGAGGGCCTGACCTGGGGGCCGATCTTCGAGGTCGACCCGCTGTGGCCGAAGCCACTGCCCAACAACTGGGTCATCGGGGCCGCCATCGGCGTCTCGGTCGACGAGTGGGACCACGTGTGGATCGTGCACCGCGAGGCGACGCTCAACGCCGGCGAGATCGAGGCCGCGGCCGACCCGCCGGTGGCCGTCGACTGCTGCGTGCCGGCGCCGCCGGTGCTCGAGTTCGACACGGCGGGCAACGTGGTGCGGCACTGGGGCGGCCCGGGCGAGGGCTTCGAGTGGCCGCGGTCGAACCACGGCATCACGGTCGACTACAAGGGCAACGTGTGGATCGGCGGCAACGACCGCGAGGACGCGCACATCCTGAAGTTCACGCGCAACGGCGACTTCCTGCTGCAGGTGGGCCGGGCCGGCCAGAGCATGGGCAGCAACGACATGGCGAACTTCAGCCGGGTGGCGGAGATCTCGGTCGACCCGCTGGCCAACGAGGCGTACGTCTCGGACGGCTACGGCAACAAGCGCGTGGTGGTGATCGACGCGGACACGGGCGAGTTCAAGCGCTACTGGGGCGCGTACGGCAACGTGCCCGACGACGCGGACCT
>JAAXGX010000035.1 GCA_012271165.1 Vicinamibacteraceae bacterium
GAGCACTGCAGCTACAAGAGCTCCCGCCGCCATCTGCGCAAGCTGCCGACTGCCGGCCCGCGGGTGCTGCAGGGGCCCGGCGAGAACGCCGGCGCCATCGACATCGGCGACGGTCTCGCGGCGGTCTTCAAGATCGAGTCGCACAACCACCCGTCGTTCATCGAGCCGTATCAGGGCGCGGCCACCGGGGTCGGCGGCATCATCCGCGACATCTTCACCATGGGGGCGCGCCCGATCGCCCTGCTCGATTCGCTGCGGTTCGGGCCGCCCGGCGATCCGGGCACCCGCCGGCTCGTGGAGGGCGTCGTCGCGGGTATCGCCGGCTACGGGAACAGCATCGGCATTCCGACGGTCGGCGGCGAGCTGGCGTTCGACGAGAGCTATGCGGGGAACCCCCTCGTCAACGTCTTCTGCCTCGGCACGGCGCGGACGGACGCGCTGGTCCGCGGCCGGGCCGAGGGGGTGGGCAACCCGGTCTACTACGTGGGCGCCCGGACGGGACGCGACGGCATTCACGGGGCGACGATGGCCTCGGCCGAGTTCGACGAGACGTCGGCCGAGAAACGGCCGAACGTCCAGGTGGGCGACCCGTTCATGGAGAAGCTGCTGCTCGAGGCCTGCCTGGAAGTGATGCGCACCGACGCGCTGATCGGCATCCAGGACATGGGGGCGGCCGGTCTGACCTGCTCGACCTGCGAGATGGGCTCGCGCGGCGGCGCCGGCATCGAGATCGACGTCCGGCGCGTGCCCCAGCGCGAGACGGGCATGACACCCTACGAGATCATGCTGTCGGAGTCGCAGGAGCGGATGCTGTTCGTCGTGCGGCGCGGGCGCGAGGCGGAGGTCGAGCGCGTCTTCGAGAAGTGGGATCTGCACGCCGTCCGCATCGGTCAGGTGACGGCCGACGGGTTGCTGCGCGTGCGCGACGGCGGCGTCGTCGTGGCCGAGATCCCGAACCGGGCCCTGGCGGACGACGCGCCGCTCTACGATCGCCCCGTGCGGCCCCCGGCCGACCTCGCCGAGCGCCAGTCGCTCGATCCCGGGCTGCTGGCCGCGGCACCCGCGCCGGCCGACGCGTTCCTCGCCCTGCTCGCCTCCCCGCAGGTGGCCAGCAAGCGCTGGGTCTACCGGCAGTACGACCACATGGTGCGGACGAACACCATCGCGCCCGCGGGCATGGGCGCGGGTGTCGTGCGCGTCAAGGGCAGCGGGCGGGCGCTGGCGTTCTCGGTGGACGGCAACGGCCGCTACTGCTACCTCGACCCGCGCCAGGGGGCGCGGCTGGCCGTCGCCGAGTCGGCGCGCAACGTGGCCTGCACGGGAGCCGTCCCGGTGGGCGCGACGAACTGCCTGAACTTCGGCAGTCCGGAGCGGCCCGACATCATGTGGCAGTTCGCCGAGGCCGTCGAGGGTATCGCCGAGGCCTGCCGCGCGCTCGACATCCCGGTCACCGGCGGCAACGTGAGCCTGTACAACGAGACCGACGGCGAGGCCGTCCACCCGACGCCCGTCCTGGGCGTCGTGGGCGTGATCGAG
This sequence comes from Vicinamibacteraceae bacterium, assembly GCA_012271165.1. Taxonomy (GTDB): domain Bacteria; phylum Acidobacteriota; class Vicinamibacteria; order Vicinamibacterales; family UBA8438; genus JAAXGX01. The sequence continues at coordinate 1,537 of JAAXGX010000035.1, forward strand.
GACGCGGGGCGCACGCTCGGCCGGGTGTTCCGCAGGGCCGGGTCGGTGGTCGTGCTGCTGGGCCCGGCCGGCGCCGAGCTCGGCGGCAGCGAGTACCTGAAGGTCGTACACGGGCTGGTGCGGGGCAGGCCGCCGGCGCTGGATCCGGATCTCGAGCGTGCGCTGCAGCGGCTGCTCGTGGACGCGGCCGCCGACGGGTTGCTCGAGTCGGCGCACGACTGCGCGGAGGGCGGCGTCGCGGTCACGCTGGCCGAGTGCTGCTTCGACGGCGGCGGCGGGGTGGACGTGGCGCTGCCGGCGCAGGCGCTCGACGGGCCGGCGGGCGTGGCGCTGGCCGGGACGCTGTTCGGGGAGACCGCCTCGCGCGTTATCGTGTCGCTCGCGGAGAGCCGCGCCGGGGACCTGCTGGCCCGCGCCGCGGCGGCCGGCGTGGCGGCGCGGGCGATCGGGCGTACCGGGGGTACCGGTTGTCGCATCGCGGTCGACGGCGCGCCGGTCATCGACGTGCCCGTCGCGGAGGCCGAGCAAGCCTGGCAAACCGGGTTGTCACGCTACTTCGGCCCCAAGGCGGCGTAGGAGTCGGCGCGGGGCAAAGGGGCCCCCGCGAACGGACGCCGGGGGTTCGGGGCGCAGCCCCGTCTGATTGAAGCGCGGCATGGACAGAGACAAGTTCAGGGACGAGTGCGGCGTCTTCGGAATCTACGGCCACGACGAGGCGTCCCATATGACCTACCTGGGGTTGTATGCGCTGCAGCATCGGGGCCAGGAGAGCGCCGGCATCGCGGCGGTGCGCGACGGGCGCGTGCAGCTGTCGCGCGCCATGGGGCACGTCAGCGACGTGTTCGACGAGGACGTCCTGCAGGGGCTGGCCGGCCGGTCGGCCATCGGACACGTCCGCTACTCCACCTTCGGCGACAGCCGGATCGTCAACGCGCAGCCGATCCTGATCGAGTGCTCGCACGGACAGATCGCGCTCTGCCACAACGGCAACCTGGTCAACGCGCCGGAGCTGCGCGCCGAGCTGGTGCGCCGGGGCTCGATCTTCCAGACCAACAGCGACACCGAGGTCATCCTGCATCTCTACGCGCGCTCGACCGCGGCGACCGCCGAGGACGCCATGGTGGAATCGGTCTCGCGCGTGGCCGGCGCCTTCTCGCTCGTTACGTTGACCCCGGACAATCTCGTCGCCGTACGCGACCCCCACGGGTTCCGGCCGCTCGCTCTCGGCCGTCTGGGCGAGGCCCACGTCGTCTGCTCGGAGACGTGCGCCATGGATCTGATCGGCGCGACGTACGTGCGTGACGTCGAGCCGGGCGAGGTGCTGGTGATCGGCCGCGACGGACTCCGATCCTACCGGCCGTTTCCGGCGGTGACGCCCGCGCACTGCGTGTTCGAGCACGTCTACTTCGCCCGTCCGGACAGCTACGTGTTCGGTCAGAGCGTCAACGAGGTGCGCACCAACCTCGGGCGCCTGCTGGCCAGGGAGTCGGCGGTGCCGGCCGACGTCGTCGTGCCGATTCCCGATTCGGGCCTCTGCGCCGCCGCGGGCTACGCCGAGTCCGCGGGCGTCCCGCTCCGCATGGGGCTGATTCGCAACCACTACGTGGGCCGGACGTTCATCCAGCCCCATCAGTCCATTCGCGGGCTCAAGGTCAAGGTCAAGCTCAACACCGTGCGCAGCATCATCGAGGGCAACCGCGTGGTCCTCGTCGACGACTCGATCGTGCGCGGCACGACCAGCCGCAAGATCGTCGGCATGATCAAGGCCGCCGGGGCGCGCGAGGTGCACATGCGGATCAGTTGTCCGCCCACGGTCTCGCCCTGCTACTACGGGATCGACACGCCGCACCCGAACGAGCTGATCGCGGCCCGGCACCCCGTCAGCGAGATCCGCGACTTTCTCGGCGCGGACACGCTCTCGTACCTCAGCCTCGACGGCCTGCGGGAAGCGGTCGGCGCCAGTCACCCCAACTACTGCTACGCCTGCTACACGCGGGAGTACCGGGTCGCCCCGCCGTCGGACAGCGATGCGTACATGCAGATGGTGCTGAAGCTCCCCGAGGACGGTCCCCCCTCGCAGCCATGACGAGCCCGTGCATGGCCTGTCGCATCCCGATCGCCCTGCTGCTGGCGGTCGTCAGCGTCGCCGGAGGTTCCGCCCAGGCGCCGCCGGAGCGGCTCCGGCAGGCGATCGATCGGCTCGGCGATTTCGACTACACCGTGCGCATGGAGGCGTCGCGGGCGGTGCGGCGGGCGGATCCCGGGCTCGCAGGTCCCCTGCTGCGCGCGACCCTCCAGAGCCACGAAGACAGCTACGTGCAGTTTCGCGCACTGGTCCTGCTCTACGGTGTCGCGGCCCCGGAGGCCGCCGAGGCCATGGAGGCGTCGCTCGCGTCGCCCAACGATCGGGTCCGGGCTGCCGCGTACGGCTACTTCGAGAACCACCCGGATCCGACGGTCGCGCCGCGCCTGCTCGCGGCGCTCGAGCGGGAGACCTCCGAGTTCGTGCGGCCGGCGCTGGTGCGCGCCCTGGCGGCGCACGACGACGACGCGGCCGTTCGCGACCGGCTGGTGCGCGACGTCGACCGCGGCCAGACCTACTTTCGGGCGGTGGTCATCGAGGCGCTCGGGGACCACGGCGCCGGGTACGCCGTCGACGCGCTGCAGGCCGTGGCTTCCGAACAGGGGTCATTGCAGGACGATGCGCTGCTGGCGCTGGGCAAGATCGGCGACCGGCGCGCCGCCGGCGTCATCGCCGCCGCGCGCGCGGGCGTTCCGGACGTGCTGCAGCCCGTCGTGTCGGCGGCCGCCTGCCTGTTGCAGATCGACTGCGACACGCAGGTGCCGTACATCGTCGAGGCGCTGCGCTACGGGGCGCAGACAGCCGGCGCCGGCGGCCGGCCGCTCCTGCGGAACGCGGCCTCCGGACTCGCCGCGCTCGCCGCCGCGGGCGATGGCGCGGCGCTCGACGCGTTGTTCGACACAGGCCTGCTCTCCGGCGCGTCGGCGCAGGCGCCGATCGCGCTGGCGCTCGGCGCGGTCGCGCTGCGGCGGCCGGGCGTCGTGCTGCAAGCGCTCGAGGACCGCGGGGCCCCCGAGGCAGAGCTGCTGCTGCTGCGCGACGCGTTCGACATGCTGGACGAGGACATGGCGGAGGAGCGCTTCCAGGCGCATCTGCGGCGCGCGTACTGGGGCGGCGCCGAGGGGTCGGCGATCCGGGCCGCGGCCGAAGCCGCCCTGCGGGTGCTGGAGTTCTAGCGGTGGACTATCGCGCGGCGGGGGTCGACATCGACGCGGCGAGCCGGGTGGTGGACCGCGTGCGCGACCTGGCCAGGCAGACGTTCACGCCCGGCGTGCTCTCCGACATCGGCTCATTCGGCGGCCTCTTCCAGCCGGAATGGAGCCGCCATCGGCAGCCGGTGCTCGTGGCGAGCGCCGACGGCGTGGGCACCAAGCTGAAGGTCGCGTTCCTGGCGGGGCGGCACGACACGGTCGGGGTGGACCTGGTCAGCCACTGCGTCAACGACGTGCTCGTCCAGGGCGCGCGCCCGCTGTTCTTCCTCGACTACCTGGCCACGGGCCGGCTGGCGCCCGACGTCTCGACCGCGGTCGTGCAGGGGCTGGCCCGCGGCTGCGTCGAGAACGGCTGTGCCCTGCTGGGGGGCGAGACCGCCGAGATGCCCGGCTTCTACGCCGCCGGGGAGTACGATCTCGCCGGCTTCATCGTCGGCATCGTCGACCGCGGGAGCCTGATCGACGGCAGCGGCATTGCGCCGGGCGACCGGCTCATCGGCCTGCCCTCGTCGGGGCTGCACACGAACGGCTTCTCGCTCGCGCGGCGCATCGTCTTCGAAACGCTGGGCCTGGGGGTCGATACGCCGGTCGACGAGCTGGGAGGCCGGATCGGCGACGAGCTGCTGCGGCCTCATCGGTCGTATCTGCGGCCCGTCTCGCGTCTGCTGGAGTCGAGCCCGGGGCTGGTCAAGGGCCTGGCCCACATCACGGGCGGCGGCCTGACCGACAACGTGCCGCGGGTGCTGCCGTCGGGCGCCGCCGCGCGGATCGTTCGCGACTGGCACGTGCCGCCCGTCTTCGGCTTCCTGCAGCGCGCGGGGAGCGTGCCCGAGGACGAGATGTACCGGACGTTCAACATGGGGATCGGGATGGTCGTGGTGGTGGCGCCCGGGTCCGTGGCGGCGGCCAGGGCCCTGCTGGCGGCGGCCGGCGAGCCCGGCGCGGTGCCGATCGGCACGGTCGTCGAGGGTGACCGGCAGGTCGTCTACGCGCAGGAGTCTGCGCCGTAGAACGGCGCGGACTCCTGCAGGGTTGGTTGGGCGCCGAGCGGAGCCGTCAGGCGACGATTGGCGGGCTAGCGGGGTCGCGGGAGGCGCGGTGAGGAATCGCAGGATCGGCGTGCTCATCTCGGGGCGCGGCAGCAATCTGCAGGCGATCATCGACCGCATCGCCGATGGGCGCCTCGACGCCACGATCGCGATCGTCATCTCCAATCGGGCGGACGCCGCGGGCCTCGCGCGCGCTGCGCGGGCGGGGATCGAGACGCTGCACGTCGATCACAAGGGCTACGGTTCGCGGGAGGCGTTCGATCGCGCCCTGGTGGCCGAGCTGCGCCAGCGCGACGTCGCGCTGGTCTGCCTGGCGGGATTCATGCGGCTGTTGAGCGCCGAGTTCGTCGACGCGTTCCCCAACCGCATTCTCAACATTCACCCGTCGCTGCTCCCGGCATTCCCCGGGCTGGACGGGCAGGCCCAGGCGTGGGAGCACGGCGTCAAGGTCAGCGGGGCGACGGTGCACATCGTGACGCCGGAGCTCGATGCCGGACCGATCGTCTGCCAGGCGGTCGTGCCGGTGGACGGTGGCGACACCGCCGCAGCGCTCGCGGCGCGCATCCTGGTCGAGGAGCACAGGATCTACCCGGAGGCAATCGGCATCATGCTGGACGGCGGATGGCGGATCGAGGGACGGCGGTTCATCGCCGGGCGAGGCGTCGATGACGCTTGACGAGCAGGTCGCCTATCTCACCAAGGGCTGCGTCGACGTCGTCCGCGAGGCCGAGCTGCGCACGAAGCTCGCCCGGTCGGCTGCGGAATCGACGCCCCTGACCGTGAAGGTCGGGTTCGATCCCACGGCGCCCGACCTGCACCTCGGCCATACGGTGCTCGTCCGCAAGATGAAGCACTTCCAGGACCTCGGGCACCGCGTCGTGTTCCTGATCGGAGATTTCACCGCGCTCATCGGGGACCCTACCGGACGCTCGAAGACGCGGCCGCCGCTGAGTCGGCAGCAGATCCGGGAGAACGCGGAGACCTACAAGGCGCAGATCTTCAAGCTGCTCGATCCGGACCGCACCGTCGTCGACTTCAACAGCGGCTGGCTGGGCAGTCTCGGGAGCGAGGGCTGGATCCGGCTCGCCGCCGGCTACAACGTCGCGCAGATGCTCGAGCGGCGGGAGTTCCGCCGGCGCTACGACGCCGGCCAGCCGATCTCGGTTCACGAGTTCCTGTACCCGCTGGCCCAGGCCTACGACTCCGTCCACCTGCGGGCGGACGCCGAGCTCGGCGGCACGGATCAGCTCTTCAACCTGAACGTCGGCCGGGACATCATGCCGACCTGGGGCGTCGAGGCCCAGGTCGTCATGACCACGCCGCTGCTGGTCGGCCTGGACGGCGCGGAGAAGATGTCGAAGACGGCCGGCAACTACGTCGGCATCAACGAGGCTCCGAACGAGATGTTCGGCAAGCTCATGTCGATTTCCGACGCCCTGATGTGGGAGTACTACAAGCTGCTGACCGATCTGTCGCTGGCGGAGATCGATGCGCTCGCCGCGCGCACGGAGTCGGGCGCGGCGCATCCCAAGCAGGTCAAGATCGAACTCGCGACGCGGATTGTCACGGACTTTCACTCGGCCGGCGCGGCCCGCGCCGCGGCCGCCGCCTTCGAGCGACAGTTTGCCCGCCGGGAGCTGCCGACGGAGGCCGAGGTGTTCAGGGCGAAAGTGAACCAGCCACGGCGGCTGACGTCCATCATGGTCGCCGCCGGGCTGGCACCGTCGAGCACAGCGGCGACCCGTGTCATTACCCAGGGTGGCGTGAAGATCGACGGCGTGCGCGTCGCCGACCGATTCCACGTCGTCCCGGCCGGCCATCCGCCGTTCATCCTCCAGGTGGGGCGGCGCGCGCGGCGCGTTCGACCGTTCAGGTCCGCACCAGGTCAAAAAAACCCGGCCGCGCCTTGACAGGCCCGCCCGCGTTTCTCTACACTTGCTGGTCCGTTCGATGGACAGGGGTTGCCCCTGTCGGGACGGCTCGGGTTCGGGCGCGGCCCGAACACGCCGGTTCTTTGAAAACTGGATAGGACGTGGACGCAATCGCGTCCGAGTATCAGCCTGACACAGACGCTGAACAACGCAAGGAGCCATATCGGCCCTCTTGTCGAAGGTTTGCCGAGGGCCGCCCGTGAGGGCGGCCGGAGGCATGCGATTTCAACTTGAGAGTTTGATCCTGG